>JBIKYV010000025.1:0-35735 GCA_044355075.1 Prosthecobacter sp. | reverse complement strand
TAATAGCTGGTTCTCCCCGAAATGTATTTAGGTGCAGCGTCATGCGCTGATCGAGGGGGGTAGAGCACTGAATGAGCTAGGGGGCATACCCGCCTACCAAACTCAATCAAACTCCGAATACCCTTGAGTGTAGCATGGCAGTAAGACTGTGGGGGATAAGCTTCATAGTCGAAAGGGAAACAGCCCAGCTCAGCAGCTAAGGTGCCTAAATAACGCTCAGTGGAAAGGAAGTGAGATTTCTTTGACAGTGAGGATGTTGGCTTAGAAGCAGCCACCATTTAAACAGTGCGTAATAGCTGACTCATCGAGAGATCTCGCGCCGAAAATGATTGGCGATAAGCGTTATACCGAAGCTCTGGACTGTATCGATCAAGGTCGATACTTTGGTAGGGGAGCGTTCTGTGAGCCTTGAAGCTTGAAGGCGACTGACAGTGGAGTTCACAGAAGTGAGGATGCAGACATAAGTAACGTTAAGACGGGTGAAATCCCCGTCCGCCGTAAACCCAAGGTTTCCTGGGCAACGATCTTCGTCCCAGGGTTAGTCGGGAGCTAAGTCCAGGCCAGATGGCGTAGGCGATGCACAGCAGGTCAATATTCCTGCACCGGCTTTGGTTAAAGCACAGGTTCCCGGAACTTGAGAGAGCATGCCGATTGAAAGTGGCAGAAGGGTGCGGAGCAATCCAATCCCGGTCTCTTGATCCGACCGGCTAGAAAAGCCAGTGCCCCTTTCCAAGGCCGCCCGTACCGCAAACCGACACAGGTGGGTGGGTAGAATATACCAAGGCGAAAGAGTGAAACCTCGTTAAGGAACTCTGCAATCTAGTCCCGTAACTTCGGAAGAAGGGATGCCCTCCTCGGAGGGTCGCAGTGAAAGGGAGCAACCGACTGTTTATCAAAAACACAGCATTGTGCCAAGACGAAAGTCCAAGTATACGATGTGACACGTGACCAATGCGGAAAGATTAAGGCAAGGGGTTAGCCGCAAGGCGAAGCTCTGAACCTAAGTCCCCGTGAATGTCGGCCGTAACTATAACGGTCCTAAGGTAGCGAAATTCCTTGTCGGGTAAGTTCCGACCTGCACGAATCGTGTAACGAGTTGCTCGCTGTCTCAACGAGGGGCTCAGTGAAATTGTAATAGCAGTGAAGATGCTGCTTACCCGCAGAAGGACGGAAAGACCCTATGCACCTTAACTGTAAGCTGTCACTGGTCGTTTGGTTTCCATGCTTAGCGTAAGTGGGACACTTTGAAGCGATACTTTCGGGTATCGTGGAGTGGACGATGAAACACCACCCTTGGGTATTGAACGATCTAACCGCGACCCCTCATCGGGGCGTGGGACCATGTCAGCCGGTCAGTTTTACTGGGGCGGTATCCTCCCAAAGAGTAACGGAGGAGCGCGAAGGTTGGCTCAGCGCGGTTGGTAATCGCGTGACGAGTGTATTGGCATAAGCCAGCCTAACTGTGAGACTGACAAGTCGAACAGATGCGAAAGCAGGCCAAAGTGATCCGGCGGTTTAAAGTGGAATTGCCGTCGCTTAACGGACAAAAGGTACGCTAGGGATAACAGGCTGATCTTGCCCAAGAGTTCATATCGACGGCAAGGTTTGGCACCTCGATGTCGGCTCATCGCATCCTGGGGCTGGAGAAGGTCCCAAGGGTCCGGCTGTTCGCCGGTTAAAGCGGTACGCGAGCTGGGTTCAGAACGTCGCGAGACAGTTCGGTCCTCTATCCTCTGTGGGCGCAGGAAAGTTGAAGGGTTCAATTCCTAGTACGAGAGGACCGGAATTGACGCTCCTCTGGTGTTCCAGTTGTTCTGTCAAGAGCATCGCTGGGCAGCTATGAGCGGAAAAGATAAGCGCTGAAAGCATCTAAGCGCCAAGCTCCTCCTAAGATAAACTTTCCCTGAAGGATCGTGGAAGACTACCACGTCGATAGGCCTCCGGTGCAAGCGCAGTAATGCGTTCAGCTGAGGGGTACTAATCATCCGTTTGTCTTGCATTGACCCATTTCAATGCCAAGCATGTTCGGCCCTCGAATTTGTTTCCTCTGTATGCAGTTGTCAGAGAATCTCTGATACCCAAACGTGTCACCAGACACTCTGGGCGGAACTCAAAACCGCCCAGCCGTCTGGTGGCCATGGCACAGTGGCACCACCCGTTCCCTTTCCGAACACGGAAGTGAAACGCTGTTGCGCCGATGATAGTATGGCGATAGGCCATGCGAAAGTAGGACGCCGCCAGATTCAAAACCCCTCTCCGAAAGGTTAGGGGTTTTTTCTTCCCTCCTCCTATTCCCTCCTTTATAGATCGACTTTTCGGAGAATTAAAGTCCGATCAACTTACCTCATTGAGAGAGCGCGAGAGTGCATCAACCATTTGGCTGATCTCTTCCAAACTAGATGACAAAGGCGGCATCAAAACCACCGTGTCGCCGATTGGCCTAGTTAGAAGACCATGCCTCCGCGCTTGAAGGCATATCTTAGCACCCCATCCCTCAGTTGC
Organism: Prosthecobacter sp.; assembly: GCA_044355075.1. Lineage (GTDB taxonomy): Bacteria > Verrucomicrobiota > Verrucomicrobiia > Verrucomicrobiales > Verrucomicrobiaceae > Prosthecobacter. The sequence goes on along the minus strand of JBIKYV010000025.1, from coordinate 33,233 downwards.
TGACTGCGATTTGATTTCGACTCCTGCAATCAATCCACATTGGCGAACATCGTGGACCATGGGCTTTCCGCTGAGCGATTGTAGTTCATGCCGAAGATGTTCGATTTTTTGGTCTAGTCTTTGTAACGTTTGCTCTTCTTCAAATACATCAAGGCTAGCCAATGCAGCTGCGCAACCGAGTTGGTTAGCTGTGTAGCTATGCCCATAGTAAAAAGTTTTATCTACACCATTAAAGCCTTCAAAAACACGTTCTGTAGTTAGCGTTGCTGCCATGGGAAGGTAACCACCAGTCAAACCTTTGGCTAGGCACAAAAAATCGGGGATAACGTCTTCCTGTTGACAGGCAAACATAGTTCCTGTGCGACCGAATCCTGTCATGACTTCATCAAGAATGAGGAAGATGTTTCGTTCTTGGCACCATGAAGAAAGTGATTTGAGCATGCCGCTAGGCCACAGTCTCATGCCAGCACTTCCTTGTATGAGGGGTTCAATGATCACGGCGGCTAAGTGCTCCGTCTTTTGCATGCCCATTCTATTCAGGACGTCTAGATTAGGAACTCGTTGGGTTCGGTAACCAAACTCGTTGCCGCTTCCTTTGAAAAGAGGAATTCCTCCCAAACTTGCTGCGCCGAGGGTGTCTCCGTGATACGCCCGATCAAAGCTAATGATCGTATCTCGCTCAGGGTGTCCATTTTGCTTCCAATACTGTAGACTCATTCGGACGGCACATTCGATGGCGGTAGAACCATCATCTGAGTAGAAAACTCGTTTTAGTTTATTGCCTGGTAGCAGCCCGATGAGCTTCTGTGCTAAATGAATGGCAGGTGCATGAGAAAATCCAAGAAAAGACGTATGGGCTATCTTATCCAATTGATTCTTGATCGCGCCATTAATCGTTGGGTGGTTATGTCCATGAATGTTTGTCCAGATGGAGCTGTTTCCATCCAGGTAGATTCGTCCACGCTGATCAATGACTTTGCACCCTTGTCCTGAGGTAAGTAGCAGGGGCTCATGATCCATAGCGCACCATGCCTGCATGGGGGTAAATGGATGCCATAAGAGCTGCTTTTCGAGTTTTATAAGATCGGTCATGCAGAACTTCAGCTTCTCCTGAAAGCGACACTTTGATGTATCGCAAATAAAGTCTCTTGTACTTTCCTTGCCGCTAAGGTCTATTCTATCGTCTTCAAATCATAGCTTTAAGAAGACCTATTGTAGGATAATGTGTGTAGAGGTAGACTTCGCGCTTTGTCGGATCGACATGACTTTTGTGGGGCTTTATTGGAAAGCTCGAATCAGTAAACCTTGTGAGAGGATCGTGCTGTTTTCATGGCATTCGCCGTGCTCAATAATAGATATTGCTTGGTCCAAGCTTGGATGACTTTGTTGGATTCAAAGGAGCTTTTGCAAAGCTAATGAATCTGTCACTGGAGCTTGGCATGTGTAATTTTGGCAAATGTAGGCAGCTGCTTTGCCCGCAATCGGTTTCATTTCATTTAATGCGGAATTGTGTTTCGCTAGAAATTCCTGTCCTTCACCGCCATCTGCGTAAAGCACGACGGCGTTTGGCAACAGTCGCGTGTGCACGACTCTTTTCAGCGCTTTGAATTCAGGGGTATACTTGTCTCCAGCGAGCACGATTTGTTGTTTGCTACGCGCGATAAAGTCGGCAGCCATGAGAAGCACGGGGACGGCACTGGGGCTGTCTTGAATGGTTTTGCCAAAAAGGGTAAGGATTTTTTTTGCCTGCTTTGCATGATCCGAACTATCCAAAATCGCTGCTAGGCGGCTCAGATTCAGGGCGGCGAGTGAATTTGGCGAGGGCTCGGCCCCATCGTAATCTTCTTTGATGCGCAGGACCGAGTGGCTCATGTCCGTGTGTACGCTGTAGTAGCCTCCTTTTTCCTGATCGAGGAAAAGGCTGTCCATCTCGTCCTGGAGCGTTTCTGCCCACTGAAGCCATTTTGTTTCAAAGCTGGCCTGATAGAGATCTAGCAGTCCATGGATGAGGCAAGCGTAGTCGATGGCAAAGGCCTTTGTGCCTCGTCCACCGTCGCGCCAGCTACGGTGCAGCCCCTTGCCGGGCTCGGTGCAGAGTTGGTCGTGAATGAATTGTGCGGCTTGCGTGCCGAGTTGGATAAATTCGTCATTGCCGAGTGCGGCTCCGGCACGTGCTAGGCCAGAAATCATAAGGCCATTCCAAGCGGTGATGATCTTGTCGTCCAGATGCGGTCGGGGACGTTTTCCGCGTGCTGCAAAGAGTGCCTTGATGCCTCTGTCGAGGATGAGTTGCACTTCCTCTGCTGTCTTCTTGAAGAACTCAGCGGTTTTTTTGACCGAATAGGCCCGGAAGAGGGTGTTCGTACCTTTCAGTTCTTGATGGGGATCGCTTTCGGGGCGTGCATTGCCATCGCGGCGTGCACCGTAAGCATAACGAAAGATGCTGCCTTCGTCTTTGCCAAGCAGCTCATCGATCTCGGCTGAGGTCCAGATGTAGAAGGCACCTTCTTTTTTGTGAATATCGCCCTCTTTCGCATAGCTGTCTGCATCCTCGGCCGAGAAAAAACCGCCATCTGGATGGCGCAGGTCTCGCTTCACATAGCTGACGATTTGACGGGCAATCTCGGCTAGGAAGGCGGAGCCTGTGACTAGATGGCCTTCGGCGTAGGCCCATAGTAGTTGCCCCTGATCATAGAGCATCTTTTCGTAATGTGGAATGTGCCAATAACTATCGACACTATAGCGATGCATGCCGCCACCCACATGATCCCAGATTCCACCTGCTGCCATGGCGCGCAGGGTGCGCACTGACATTTCACCTGCCCATTCAGCCTCGCTTTTACGAGCTTCTTGATTTTTCCGGGCCTGTTGGATGCGCAAAAGTAGGTTGATCGATGATGATCGTGGGAACTTCGGAGCACCGCTGAAGCCGGCTTCATGATAGTCGTAGCTGCTTGCTAGATCATCATAGGCTTTTTGAAGCACCGTCTCGATCTCAACTTCTGTGCCTTCGTTTTCTCCATCCAGGTGTTCCTGAAGCTTGTCGATGCTGCGGATCGAACTCTGCAGCACTTTTTCCCGGTCTTCTTTCCAGGCTTTGTTTAATTCGAGTAGTAAGTTCTTGAAGCCGATGCGGCCACCTTTGTTTTCTGGTGGGAAATAAGTTCCGCCAAAGAAGGGCTTTAAGTCAGGGGTCAGGAAGACGCTCATGGGCCAGCCGCCACCGCCCGTCGCTGCTTGCACGTATGTCATGTAGGTCAGGTCCACGTCTGGTCGCTCCTCGCGATCCACTTTGACGGGCACGAAGTGCTCATTGATAACGGCGGCGATGTCTTCGTTCTCAAAGGATTCTCGCTCCATCACATGGCACCAGTGACAGGTGGAGTAGCCACTGGAAAGAAAGATGGGTTTATCTTCTGCCTTAGCCTTTGCGATGGCAATATCTCCCCAGGGTAGCCAATTCACTGGATTGTGTGCATGTTGGAGCAGGTAAGGAGATTTTTCCTTCGCAAGGGCGTTAATGAATTTGGGCTGGGGAGAATCGCTCATGACTTGGCAAAACGTGTGATACACGGTCAGGGTTGCAAGGGGTAGGGTAGGGCGGCAAGGGCTAAGTGCACCCAAAACTCGAAGCTGCTGAACATATCTCCTGGTCCTTTCCGCTTTGACTGCGACGTTGACAGATTGGTCGGTGAAGTTGCATGCTTTGACATGAGATTACTCCTATTTTATGCCGCATTACTGCTAACCTGGAAAACGGCTATGCCCAGCTTATTGCGGGCTGAATTGGCAACTCAAAGCGAGATCATTGAATTGAGTCCAAAGCCTGAAGATGAAAGCGTTACAACGGAGTTTGTTTTCTTTAACAAAGGCGACAAGCCTGTGCGTGTGCTGACCATCGATAGCGCATGCAGTTGCCTCAGTGCCTCGCTGGACAAGGCAGTGTATGCTCCTGGCGAAAAAGGCGTCGGCAAAGCGGAATTCAAGGTGTCTAGCTTCACAGGTAGGCATGAGAAGACCGTGCATGTTCAGACCGATGATCCTGCGCAACCAGAGTGGGTCATTCACTTCGCCTTAGATGTGCCAGAGATCGTGAGAATTGAGCCCAAGACGCTGCAGTGGTGGCTTGGCGAGGAGCTTGTGGCACGCACTGCGCGTGTCACGATGACAGGAGCTAGTCCGATAAAGATCACCAACATCACCTCGACCCGCGAAGGCGTAGAATTTTCTTGGAAAGAGATGCAGCCTGGTCGCGAGTATGAGGTCACGGTGAAACCCAAAAGCACAGCGGACGTCATGCTAGGGGCGCTGAAGATCGAGACCGATAGTGCGATCCCAAAGTATCAGCGCCAGTTAGCTTTCTTCTCCGTCTTTCGTAAGCAGGAGGAGGCGAAGGCACCATGAAGCAGATGTTGATTCAGTCAGCCGTGCTTATCTGCCTATCTGCGGTCGCTGCTTGGGTTGGTTATGCTCTACATCCACGCGCTCCTTCACTTTATGCAGTGGCCCCAGAGATCGCAGCTGATGAAGTGACTGTGCAGCAGGTGATGGAGCGCTGGAGAGACCGAGTCATCTGGCTTGATGCGCGTCCGCGTGAGCAATATTTAATGGACCATATCCCTGGGGCTCGATTGTTGAACGAGCAGGAGTTTGAGGCGCAGCTTCTAGATCTGCTGGAGGAGTTGGAGCGCGCCGACCGACCGGTCATCATCTACTGCAGTGGCCAGAAGTGCGATGCGAGCCGTCATGTGCGGGAAAGACTCATCGCTAGTGTTCCTTTGGACGATTGTTACATCCTTCACGGTGGCTGGCCAGCGTGGAAGGCGAGCCATCAGCCTTGAGGGGGTAAAGGCTGGTGCTACATGGTAGACGTGCGTTTGGGTGAGCTTTGATCAAGCTTCGCGCAGCAGGATCGCATCGACATTGACTCCATCGTATAGCGCATCGCTCAAGATAACTAATGGGTCGCCTGACTTCACCAGAGCGTGACGATACAGGAGGTCGACGGCATCACGGATGGATTTTTCAGGATTGCCTTCTTCAAACGCAAGTACATAGGGCTGCACACCCCTGGCTGTGACTAGCGCGCGGCTGACATTCAGCTTCGGAGTGAAGGCAAAGATGGGAGCAAACTGTGGGCGCTGATGAGCAAGCAGATGCGCCATGACGCCGCGCAACGTGAAGACCAGGAGCTTTGAACCTGGAATGTCGTTGGCCAAGAGGATGGCAGCCTTGACGGTCTTGTGTTTGTTCGTTTTTAGCGGAGCATCACTCGCGAAGCGACCGGAGGGATACTTTTGCTCAATGCGGCGGATGACGCTGTCGAGCACCTCCACGCACTTGTCAGGGTAGCGGCCGACGCTGGTTTCGCCGCTTAGCATGACACAGTCTACCTGCTCGATCACGGCATTGAAGATGTCTGTGACCTCAGCACGCGTGGGCACGGGATTTTCGATCATGCTTTCGAGCATTTGCGTGGCTACGATCACTTTGCGGCCATGGAAGGAACAGCGTTCGACAATGTGGCGTTGGATGAGTGGCAAGTCCTCAATGGGACACTCGCTGCCTAAGTCTCCCCGAGCGATCATGATACCCCCACTAGCCTCGACCAGGGTGTCGATATTTTTGAGAGCCTGCTGATTTTCGATCTTGGCGATGACGCGTGCTTTGCTGCCTTTTTGTTCGAGCAGTAAATTCAGATGCTGAATATGGCCTGGTTCACGGGCAAAGCTAAGGGCAAAGTAGTCCACGCCAAGTTCCACGCCGAGATCGAGGTCGGCATAATCTTTTTTGGTGAGTGGTGGCAGACGTACATCGACACCTGGTAGGTTGATGTGGCGGCGGCTTTTCATTTCGCCCTGCGTCAGCACGGTGGCTACGACATGCTTCTGACTCACGGTATGGGCCTTCACTTGAATCATGCCTCCATCAATGAAGATGACATCACCTGGCTTCAGATCTTTCCCCAGATCGGGGTAATTCACTGTGCAGGAGTAAGGCGTGGTCGGCAAAAAGTCAGCCGTGCAGCGAAATTCGACTTCGTCACCGACTTTGAGCTGCCAAGGTTGTTCGACATCTCCCGTACGAATGCTCGGCCCGGTGAGGTCCATAAGCACGGCGATTTCACGTCCTGCGTTGGCAGCTGATTCACGGATACGACCATAGACCATGCGGACCCAATCGTGGGAGGCGTGGCTCATGTTCAGCCGAAAGACGTCGGCTCCTTTAGCGATTAGGCTTGTGATGACTTCGGCACTCTCCGTGACCGGGCCTAGGGTGCATAGGATCTTAGTTTTGCGCATGTGCGGCATTGGATGGTAGGAAGGCCGCTTATGTTCAAGCAGCAAGTCTGCCATCTCATGAGTGAATCACCGTGCAAAGTAGAAACGCACGATTAGCGTTTCAGTTTGCGCTTCAGGCGCATCCAGGTCGGTACGTCTAGGTCTTCGCCACCATCCGCGAGGACAGGTTCCGTTTCTTTGAAGCGTCCGCGATCTTCTTCACTTCCAAAGCGGAAGGCTGTTTGCTCACCCGTGGGGGTTGGTGCGTGATTGCCATTTCCTGGGCTCTTTATGCTTGCGCCAGAGGATGGGTCTGAAGCCGGTTTCAGAGGTGGGGCGTAGGCTGCATGCTCCTGTGGCACTGATTCATAGGTAGGCTTGATGGTGCGAGCTGCCACGACCGATGCAAGAGTGGTTTTAGGAGTGGGCTCCTGAGGCGCTTTGATAGGCACAAAGTCATCAACTGAGAGCTTTTTGGGCTTCACGGGCTCAGGCGCTTCTGCTTCTGCCTCTTGGCTCAGTGCCTTCACGGGCTCATCCTGCACGTCTTGTTCCAGCGGCTTTGCAGCTTCGTTTGGGCTAGGTGTTGGGCGAGCGAGGGCTTCGTTGGCTTTGTCGAGGGTGGCCGCGGCTTGAAAAAACAGATCCTCATCCTCGTAGACAGGTTCCAGGGTTGGTTTCGGGTAAGGTAGGTTGATGTCGGTGGGCGTGAATTCTTCTTGGGGGAAGAGCAGATCCATCGATTCGCTCGCGGCTTCAGGCAGGGGCTTGGGCGTCTCAATCGGCAGGGCTTTCACAGGTGTGGGCCTCGGCGTTGGGGTGACTGGTATTTCTATGCCTTGTGCCTCATCTTCACTAGGGGCTGCGACAGTGTCTTGGGTAGAGTCATCTATCTGCGCTTGGGCTTGAGCGGGTTCGGGTTTGACTTCTGGGGTGTCTAGCTGGCGAATGATATCCGGCATGGAAGGCATCGGACGCTCATGCAGGGGCAGCATTTCAGACGGAGGAGCCGCTGCAGCTAAAGTATTGAGTTGAGCCAGACCGAGGGAGCTTAGAAGTGTAACACAAATACTGTCTCCTAGCTTTGCATCGACTGCGACCCCGAAAAGAATGTGCGTCTGATCCGGCACGTTTTTGCCCAGTTGCTTCATGATCGAATCGACTTCCAGGAGAGTTAGGGATTCGCCTCCTGCGATGTGAACGAGTAGCGTACGGGTTTGATGCAGCAATCGGCCTTGATCGATGAGCGGTGATTTGAGCGCGCGTTTGACTGCTTCTTCTCCACGGTTTTGTCCGCGCGCTTCACCAAATCCGAACAGGCAGCGGCCGTTAGAGGTATTCAGAGCCGAAGTCAGGTCATCAAGGCCCAATTTCACTAAGCCAGGTGTGGTCAAGATGGTCGAAACGGCACGCAGGGATTGGGCGATAAGTTGGTCCGCCTGAGTGAAGGCTTTTTGAATACCATCCTTGGGCAGGATGAGTTCCCCCATGCGATTGTTTTCAAAGAGGATCAGAGCATCTGCACGTTTTTGTAACTGATCGAGCGCGTCTTCAGCCTGCCTGAGACGGCGCTTGCCTTCGAAGGAAAATGGCATCGTGGCGGTGAGGAAGACAAGCGCGCCTGTGCTCTTGGCGATTTCTGCAACTACAGGTGCAGCGCCGCTCCCGGTGCCCCCCCCCAGACCTGTGCAGAGGAAGATGATGTCATGCCCATCCATGACTTCGCGGATCTGCTCGCGCGAGAACACAGCGGCTTCCCGGCCTAGCTCTGGATCACCCCCAGCGCCAACACCACGCATGAGCTCGGCGCCAAGCTGGATTTTGTACGGAGCCATGGAGTGACTTAATACGCGGATGTCCGTGTGCATGGCGATGAGCTTGGCATCTACCGTGCGCTCAAGCGTGATGCGGTCGATCACATTGCCACCTGCTCCACCGATACCGACGATACAAGTTTTGAGGCTTCCGGGTTCCAGAGTCTTTTTCAGGGCGTGACGATCATATTCGACCATGGTATGCAGGGAGGTGGAGGGTGGGTCTGGAGGTGCTGACAGTCAAAAGAGCCCGGAAGAGCAGCAAGAAAAATTAGGTCACGGCGGATAACAGATCAGCCATTTTGCGCCCCAGTCGCAGCAGGGGGGACATGAAGGGCTTCTCTTGATCCAGAATCTGAGCATAACGAATGAGGCCAATCGGTGCGGAGAACTGAGGTTTCTCAAACATAGCCGTAACACCACTCACGGGAGCAGACCCGGAGCGTGTCACGCGTCTTTGAAACACATCTTGTGCCACTACGTCAATACCTTTCAGTAAGCTGGTGCCACCGGTGAGGTAAACTCCAGCGCCGAGCCGGCTAATGTGCTTGTCACAGCGCATGCGCACCTGCTCAAAAATCTCCCTCACACGCATGTGTATGACTTCGTTGAGAAAGGCACGCTCTACTTCCGCAATCATGAAGCCATTGTCATCTTCCACCCGCACGATGTCATCAGGATCGAGGTCTTCGTAGTTACAGGAGCCTTCGTTGATTTTTAGCTCTTCTGCATAGCGGTCGCGGATCTCGACTGCCATGGCAATGTCTTGAGTGATATGGTCGCCGCCGAGCGGCACGCAGCCTGAGGCGGCGATCATGGAGTCTTCATACAAAACGTAGTCGGCAGTACCTCCGCCGATGTCGATCATAAGTGCTCCTTGCTGCTTGGCCTCCTTGGTGAGCACGACTTGCGCTGCGGCAATGGCAGTGAAGACGACATCTTCCACCTCCAGTGATACTTCCCGCACACATTTTACCGCGTTCTGGATGCGTCCGCGCACGCCGTGAATGATGTGATAGTCAGCCTCTAGGACGTTCCCTTCACGGCCGATAGGCTGGCGCACGCCTTCTTGACCATCGACGATGTATTGGCGTGTGATGCTATGTAGGAAGACATTTTCCTGAGGAATCTCGACATGGCGTGCGATCTCTTTCGCGGACTCCACATCGTCCTCTGTGATTTCGGTTTGCTCTTCAGGCAGGCGCCAAGCTCCGCGACTACCAAGGCTGCGGATGTGGCCACCCGTGACGCCAAGAAAGACGGTGCGAATCATGACTTCACTGGGTTCCTCTGCGCGCACAATGGCGTCATTCAGAACCATCTGGACTTTCTGAAAGTCTATGATTTCCCCCTTCCGCACACCGCTGGAGGGGGCAGTGCCCACTCCAATGATCTTGATCGTGCCGTCGCGCTTGGCCTCGCCGACGACGACGCAAATTTTGCTCGTACCAATCTCTAGTCCTGCGTAGATGGTGCTCTTTGCCATAGTGGTGTAGGGTGCTCAGGGTGGGGTAAGCCTCGTGCTGGCTTTCGATGGACGAGCGGAGGCCGTGAGTGGATCTTGCAGCCCCTCCAAATCAGGAGCTTCGCGGAAGGTGATGGGGATGTTTTCGCGCACGAGCACGTTCAATGTGTCGATTTTCCAACCGCGATGCCCTGCCTCTAGGGTGATGCGGTCCATTCGGGCGAGTTGGTCGTCTAGGTCATCAATGCCAAAAAAGACCCGTGTCCTGTCGTCAAAGGTTACATTGAGACCCCAACTGTATTGGGTGGCGATTTCACGCACGGCTAGTGCGGTCTTTCCTCCTTGGCGCTTCTGTAGCTTTTCCAGAAGGCTTAGCGCAGCCGTCACCGACAGGTCGCTGATTTTCTTGCCTGGCTGATTTTGGTTCAGGGCCTCATGCTGGATGACTGGCAGCTTCGCGTAGGTCTCCGTCACGACTTCGCAGGGGAAGAGTGTTCCTTCTGCGTCCAAAAAGTAGCCTGTTTCTGGAGTGCCGGCCCGCATGCCGAGCTTAGCGCATGCGATCCAGGCGACAGGTTGCCTCTGATCTACAGCTAGGGTCATCCGTCCGTGATAGTCTCGACTGATCTTGACTGATTTCACCTGCGGCATTTCCAGGATTCGGCGTTGGATCTCGCGCAGGTTCACGGTCAGTAAATTCATTCCGTGGGTAATGGCACTAACTCTCACGATTTGTTCAGCAGTCGCGGGGCCTTCCGTTTTGACCACCACCTGACGGAGGGTGAATTGGGGATTCTTCAGAAAAGCCTCACGCACAGTGACTTTCAGCAGCGCTAGTAGGCAGATTGTGCAAATAATACCAATGCCCCACTTGAAGCCGAGCCGTTGCTTTTCCGCCTTTTCCATCTCGCGAAGCTTGGGCGAGTTTGGCTTCAGATTCACCTCCATGGGTCCATCTGCTGCCTTCTTCGCCCGCTTGGGAATAGGCTTCGTGGCAGTGCGACGCGAGGATGATGAACCGGAGGACATGGGTGAGTCTTGAAAAGGTTCGGTGCTTCAAAAAGTTAATTTATCTAAATAACAAATACCATGCCTTTTGGCCAAGGTTATTCTGAAAAAATGATTCACTTTAGAGGCTTCAAATTTATCTGTTAGTTCCAATAATTCTTGAATTTCAGTTTTGAGAACTAACGCATATATTTTTTTAGAGATTTTATATTACAATATCTGTTAAAACATTCTTTTTGAGGTGTTTAAGGGGCACTTCAGATTAAATGATTGTGGGTGCCGTCAGTTTTTGCCTGTTTGAGATTCTGCGTTTTGTTGCCATAGCACTGATCTACACGCCGGTTTTCTTGTCTCCTAGACCGGCTGGAGTGACGGAGTGCGCCTGCTTCTTGATGCTAGGCAGCTTTGCTCTAGTCTGTGCCGCTAATGACTGACCGCCAACCTCGCCCTATCTGCCGCACCCTTATTGTCATGGGAGTCTCTGGTTGTGGCAAAACGGAGATCGGGCAGCGTGTGGCAGCGATCTTTGGTGGCCATTTTGAAGACGCGGACGACTTTCATCCTGAGGAAAATAAAGCCAAGATGCGCGCAGGTATTCCGCTCAAGGATGAAGACCGCTGGCCCTGGTATGCACGGCTGCGGGCACGGATCGAAGAGAGGCGGGCTAACTCCACGACGGTTTATGTCTTGGCCTGCTCTGCTTTAAAGGCAATTTATCGCGAGCGACTGCGCGCCGGGGATAAGGCAGGCGAGATTGTTTTTGTGCATCTCAAGGGGACGCGTGACCTGATCTTTTCGCGCATGTCTGCTCGGCGTGGTCATTATATGCCGGTGAGTTTGCTGGATAGTCAGTTTGCAATTTTAGAGGAGACGCCAGACCTCATGACTGCCTCGATCGAGCCTAGCCAAGACGTCATCGCTGCGGATATCGCACGGCAGCTCACAGCGCCTGCTTGATGCGGAAGGGCACCCGCCTACCGCAAAGCCAAGCAAAGCAGCGCTGCGAATAGCAGCAGTTGCAGTCCACTCAGCGCCAGTAGTTTGTTATAGGCGGGGCCCGGCGCTGTCGTCCAGATACGCAGCAGCAAATATAAACCAGGAGGCAGGCAGAGCAGCGGCAGACTGGAGGCGTGAGGAAGCCCGATGCCCCACCAATAAAGGCCGAAGGCGTGTGCGGCCAAGATTAGCAACGAGATTTCAACCCTGGCAAATCTCTGGCCGAAGCGAACGGCCAGCGTGCGTTTCCCGGTCATGCTGTCTTCGGCTTGGTCGCGCAGGTTATTGATGGCAATGAGTACCGTGCTTAAGCAGCCGATTTGCATGCCACCGACCACGCCACCGAGTAGCCATTCGCCACTTTGAACGAAAGAGGAGCCTGTGACGGCGATCAGGCCGAAGAACAGAATCACGAATAATTCTCCCAATCCTCGGTAGGCTAGTGGCATTGGGCCTCCCGTGTAGCCGTAGCAAAAATAAAGAGAAGGAATGCCGATAAGTACGATGGGTAGTCCGCGTGCCATGATGAGCGGCAGTGACAGTGTGATCGCGATGGCCAAAGTCAGCCAGCCCGCCAGCATCACTGTCTCTGGCCGTGCTGCGCCCGAGGCAGTGATACGCGTCGGCCCGAGGCGCGCGGTGGTATCTTTTCCCTGACTAAAATCGAGCGCGTCGTTGAAGAGATTCGTGCTGATCTGTAGCGCTAGCGTGCTGCCCAGCGTGAAGCTGAGCAGCCACCAGTCCACTGGCTGGCCACCCAAGGCGGAGCCGATGAAAAAACCCGCGAACACAGGAGCCATGGCAGCGCCTAGCGTCTTAGGCCGGGCAGCGAGCAGCCATTCAGCAAAAGAAGCCATGACAGAGGCAGGCGCTATTACATGACCATGCCACCATCTACAGCAAGCACCTGACCGGTGATGTAGCGTGCCTCAGGACTGGCTAGGAAGGCGACTGTGGCGGCGATATCATCAGCCTGGCCGAAATCACCAAGCGGGATTTTTTCCAAAATAGCAGCTTTCACCTTGTCATCGAGCACCCCAGTCATGTCCGTGGCGATGAAGCCGGGAGCTACCACGTTCGCCGTGACCCCGCGCCCAGCGAATTCACGCGCTAGGGATTTAGTAAAGCCGATCAGGCCCGCCTTGCTGGCCGCGTAGTTGGCTTGGCCGGCATTGCCCATCAGGCCGATGACGGAGGCGATGTTGATGATGCGTGCGCCTTTTTGCTTCAGCAGGCTGCGTTGAAAAGCCTTCACCATGTGAAAGGCACCTTTCAGGTTCGTGTTTAGCACAAAGTCCCAATCTTCTTCGCTCATGCGCAGCAGCAGGCCATCCTTGGTCACCCCAGCGTTGTTCACCAGGATGTCCACGTGGTCGAAATCGGCTAGCACTTGCTTGCCCATCTCGGCCACGGCATTGCCATCGGCGATGTCCACCGCGTAGGCCTTAGCCGCGTTTGGAAAGAGAGCGTTGATGCCCTCAGCGGCGGACTTGGCATTGGCTTCTGTGCGGCTCACCACGGCGATTTTGGCACCTTCAGCGGCGAGTTTTTCAGCGATGGCTTTGCCGATGCCACGTCCGGCACCGGTCACGACTGCTATCTTATCTTGGAGCTTACCCATGCGCCATCATGCAGGGGCTGGGCGGGCTGGCAAGGGTGGAAAAGTGAATGCCCCAAGGGCTAGCAGTGTTACTCGACCGGGAATTTCCGGATGAAGATAAGCCAGCCGCAGGAGAAGCTAAATCGCAGATGGCGCGATCATGGCATGTTCATTTACATGAGGCTGGCGAATCCAGAGTTGCCCGGCTGGAAAGCCCTGCTAACGGGGACTAGACCCAGTTTATGAATTGCAGAATCCGCCCTCGGTTCTCCCTCCTCGTCGCGTTCACCGCCGGGCTCTTGCTCATGCACGCGGTGCCGTCGTTAGCACAATCGTCGGTCATTGTGGTGGATAGCTTTAACCGGAAAGTCCACGTGGCTGGTAATGCCAAAAGCCGCCGTCCCGTGGGTGGGCTGTCTAAAATTGCAGCCGGCATGGTTGCGTTGGATTGGTCCGTGGCCTCCAAAGCAGGGGTCAATGTGCTGGCAGCCGTGCCTGAATACGCTGCTCAAATGTCTGGGGTCAATGCATTGGGCCTTCAACCAGGAGATAAACTGACTCTTCGAGACCTCATCTATGCCACGATGATGGGTGGAGATGACTTGGCCGCCATCACGCTCGCGGAATTTGTCGGGAGGGATCACCTTTACCGCCTGGGGCGTGGGGGGAATCCAATGGCTGAATTCGTTCGCCAGATGAACCAACTGGCTTACCGCGAGGGAGCCACCGGCACTCGTTTTCAGAGCCCTCACGGCTTTTATGATGGTACATCTACCGCTGCGGACATCGCCCGCTTGACCCTTTATGCTGTCTCCCGCCCTGCGATGCGTTTTTATACCAACCAGCGCAGCCGTGACCTCATCATTTACCGGGGTGGTCAGCAAGTCTCTGCTCCCGTAAGCAACACGAACATCCTGCTTGGCGATGCGAATATTGATGGAGTGAAGGCGAGCACGACCCCTCGCGCAGGGGGCTGCGTGGCCATCTCTGCCGAGCGTCCTTCTTCGGTTTACAAGCAGGCCGATGGCAGCAGTCTGATCTATCGCCACCGTCTGGTCGTGGTGGTGATTGGCTCGGTGGACCCCTTTGCTGAGGCGAAAGGCCTCCTCCAACAAGGCTGGAATGCCTACAACCGCTGGCTGGCGGCAGGTAGGCCTATCACGGACAAATCTCAGCTACTCAATCACTACTGATCTGGCACTTTCTTTGCGGCACAGATAGCCGTCATTTTCCCACACTCTCTACACTCAAACACATGCGCATCGGAATCTTGAATAGCGGCGGGGATTGCCCCGGATTAAATGCAGTTATCCACGGCGTCGTCGGCGCTGCTCACACGCTTGGCTGGGAGGTCGTCGGTTTTCGCGATGGCTTCGAAGGTTTGCTGCCACCCGGAGATTACATGATGCTGGACCCTTCCCGCACCCTGGGTATCACGAAGCTCGGAGGCACCATCTTGGGCACCACGAATAAGGGGCACTTCGTCGCCAAGGTTGGCGAGGGCAATGTGGCCGAAGTGCCGAAAGAAATCGTCGAAAAAGCCAAGGCGACCCTCCGCCATCTGGAAATCGGTGCCCTAATCGTAGTAGGCGGTGACGGCTCTCTAACCACCGGTTTGCAGCTCAATCGCATGGGTGTTCCCGTCATTGGTGTGCCCAAGACCATCGATAATGACATCCAGGCCACGGCCATGACCTTCGGATTTGACAGCGCTGTTCATTCCGTAGTCGATGCGCTGGATCGCCTGCACACGACGGCCGAAAGTCACAAGCGCGCCATCGTGCTGGAGGTCATGGGTCGCCATGCAGGCTGGATCGCTCTCTATGGGGGCATGGCTGGTGGGGCTGATGTGATCCTACTACCGGAGATTCCTTTCAATCTGGAGCATGTCGCCGATGCCATCCGCCAACGTGATGCCCGTGGCCATCATAGTACCCTGGTTGTCGTGGCTGAGGGTGCTCGTATCGAAAGTGGCGAACTTTTGAAAAAAGAAAACGTCGGCGGCAAAGGCGAAGATCGCCTGGGCGGCATCGGCGAATATGTCGCCAAGAAGATCGAGTCCATGACCGGCAAAGAAACCCGCGCCTGCACTCTTGGACATCTTCAGCGTGGCGGTGCACCGACTGCGCTAGATCGTATCTTGGGCGTGCGTTTTGGTGCCATGGCCGTCAGTCTGATCGAGCAGGGTAAATTCGGCCGCATGGTCAGCTACCAGCAGTATCAGGTTGGCGATGTCAGTATCGAAGAGGCGGTGAATCACCTGCGCCTCGTCAAGCCTGACAGTGAGATCGTGAACGCCGGTCGTAGCATCGGCATTTGCTTCGGCGATTGCCCAGTCAATCGCTAAGACTGCCCACGATTTTCTCTCTAGGAACGTCCCTCTGCCGTTTCGGTTGCCGGGGCTCCCTCGCTTTGATCTGCTTCACATGTTGGCTGATCGCTGGTCTCAAATCCTCGCCGAAAAGGCCGATCAGCCTGCTCTGTGGCATCCTGATGGTGTGTTGACTTTCCAGGAGTTGCACGATGAGGCTGAAAACCTGACGCCCCAGCTTTGCGAAAAGCTGGGGCCCTACTTTCTTGCTCAGGGAGATGGCTTCCGCATCACTCGTGCGCTCTTGGCGGGCATGATTCAGGGCCTGCCGGTTCAGGTCGTCGAAAAAGATCGCCAGCGCCGTGTTCCCGCCTCTTTGCCTCCGGAGCCTGTAGCGCTGATCAAGCAGACCGTCGGCAGTTCGGGTGTGCGGCGCTGTCAGTTTTTTAGCGCCGCTCAGGTGCTAGCGGATGTGGATCGTCTGCACATCGCGCTTGGTCTTCAGCACCAGACTGTGGCCCTAGCTGCGCTGAGTGTGGCGCATTCCTTTGGACTCACGACGACGGTCCTACAGACGCTGCTGCGCGGATTGCCCACGCATTGGCTACCCACGCCTTTTCCCATTGGCATGAGCGAGGCGCTGGCCATGCATGAGCGCGTGTTTTTGCCTGGGGTGCCCGCCATGTGGCGCGCTTGGCTGATCGCCGGCCTGAACCTCGGAAAGGTCAACCTCGCGGTGTGTGCAGGTTCCCCTCTCACGCTGGATCTTGAGTTACGGCTTCGCGAAGCCTGTCAGCTGAAATTGCACAACCTCTATGGCACTAGCGAGTGCGGTGCCATCAGCTACGATGCCGAGGAAGAGCCTCGAACTGCTGCAAAGGACATAGGTAGACTTTTGCCAGGTGTGCAGGCCCAACTCGGCCCTGACGGACGACTCTCGGTATCTAGCGATGCTGCCGGTCTCGGCTATGATGAACCTCTGCCAGGTGAGCTTTTCAGCCATCCATACCATCTGACCTGGGATCGCGTATGCATCGACGGTCAGCGATTGTTTTTCGAAAATTGCCTTGGGCTCGGTATCAACGTCGCCAGCCGAAAGCTGAGTCCGGTCGAAATCGCGGCAAAGATTACTGCGGCTACCGGAATTTTGACCGTCCGAGTGCTCGGCGCGCCTAGCCGCGATCCTGAGCGCGTTCAAGACATCCTTTGCCGCATCGAGTTGCCTGCGGCAGAGTTGACGCAAAGTTTCAAGGCCAAGGCTTGCTCCGCTCTCGCTCCCTGGGAAGTTCCACGTCGCTGGGAGGTCATGAGCATCGAGGCTTGAAACTGCGCCATTTTGCGGAGTCGATCGGCGTTGGTGAAGACTTGCCCTGACCTTTCCGCACGCTTTGTTTCGACCATGCCGATTTACGAGTACTACTGCCCTCAGAACCACAAGATCTACCAATTCCTCGCTCGTAGTTTCGCGGATCGTCACCACGTGCCTCGCTGTCCGGACAATCCTTCATTCAGCCTGGAAAAGCGTTTATCACGCTTTGCCGTCATTGGCCGAGCTAAGGAGCAAAGCGAGAATGATCCTCTAGCAGGTATCGACGATGCTCGTCTGGAAGGTCTGATGAGCGAGATGGAAGGCGAAATGGGCAAGATCGACAATGACAATCCCGACCCCCGCCAGCTCGGGCACTTCATGCGCAAGCTCACGGATGTCATGGGCGACAAAACGCCGCCTGAACTGCGTGAGGTAGTGCGACGGCTGGAAGCGGGAGAAGACCCGGAGAGCCTCGAATCTGAATTTGGCTCTCTTGAGGGAGGCGCCGAAGGCGGAGATCCGATTTTTGGCCAAGTCCGAAAAATCATCCACTCCGCACGCCACCCCGAACGCGACCCACGACTTTACGATCTTAGAGATTGGTTGCCGTGAAGCAGGCCCATCTTACAGCGCTGGGATGAATAGTCGTGCGAATCCGTTGCGCAGTCGCTCGCCAGTGGTGGCGGCGTCCAGCATAGCTTCGGTGATCTCTTGGCTGGTTGACTTTTTGCGCTCGAACAGGTCGAGTAGCATGCTGGCCAGTTCTCGTGAATGGCAGGCGAGGTTGAATTCAAAGTTTAGCCTTAGGCTGCGCGGGTCCCAGTTCGTGGAGCCGATGAAAGACCATGTGTCGTCGATGACAAAAAGTTTCGAATGATCAAACGGAGGAGGCGATTCGTAAATGCGGCAACCCGCGTGCAGTAGCTCTGGATAAAGCGTCCGCGCTGCCCACGGGACGAAAGGAATGTTGTTTCGAGCAGGGGTCACGATACTCACCTCGACTCCACGTGTGGCGCACAACTTCATGGCTGCGATCAGCGTCGGGGGTGGCAAAAAGTAGGGGGTGATGAGGCAGATGCGATGTCTCGCCGCACTTAGCGCAGCGAAGAGCGCCGTGGGCATGACTTCAAAATCTTCATCAGGGCCATCGACAATGCCGAGGGCATGCACGTTGCCTGTCGGGTGGATCTCAGGGAACCAAGTAGAGTCTTCGAGCTGCTCTCCCGAGCAGAAGTTCCAGTCCTCGACAAAGACACGTTCCATCTGAGCTATCACAGGGCCGGTGATTCGGAAATGCAGGTCTTGAACAGGATGAGATGGCTGCCGGGACAACATGTTGCCTTCCCGGATGTTCATGCCGCCGGTAAAGCCGATCCTGCCATCGATGATGAGCAGTTTCTTATGATTGCGTAAGTTCAGCGTCAGCAATCGCAAGATAAAGCGGTTTGGCATGAAGCGCCGCACCGGCACGCCTTGGGCGGCAAGCACACGGGTCACGGGTGGCCAAGAGTAGCGGGTACCCGCATCATCCACAATGACACGCACCTGGACACCCCTAGCGTGGGCTTCCGTCAGCGCTTGCACAAAATCCGCTCCGATACCTTTCGCCTCAAAGATGTAGCTGGATAGGGCTAGGGTGCTTCGTGCTGAGCGAATGGCTTCCAGCATCGCGGGCATGGCTTCGTCGCCATTTTGTAGCGGGTGCACCTCATTGCCCGAACTAAAGTTAAACCGAGAGATGCGATCCAAAGTCACAGCAAGGGAGCAGTCACGGTCTGCATTCTCGTGCTCGGCATGAATGAACAGCGGGCAAATGGGCGGTGGGTCTCGGTAAGCAGGTCCCACTTGGCCACGGTATCGCTTACCACGGCGGCGAATGAAGTTGATGCCAAGCACGCCATAGAGACATGCCCCGATCCATGGCGAGAGGACCAGCATCGCTACCCAAAAGGCGGCGGCACGGTGGTCACGCTGATAGATCAGAACATGCCCCAAAGCAGCCGTGCCGAGCCCGAGAGCCAGCAGTGGCAGTAGGATATCGTAGGCTTCGTGGATCAACATGAGGGTAGGGCAGGTAGGAGGAAAGGCCCATCCAACGCTACCATTACGTCTTGCATTGGGTAGAGCGTCAATCGAGCAATCTTGCGGTCTCATGGTGCTTCGGCAAGTGGCCGACTGATTTCGGTGCTGCAGGGGCTATTGCCTGGAAAGGCACGCCAGTGCGGTGCCCACCCACGTTCGCACGCCTTTTGTAGGTAAAAAAAGCCCGCTTCCGCTAGCTTTGAGGGCTTCTTTTGAAACAGGGGGCCTTTTTTCGTGCGTTCCTGGCATGCGTGCCTATCATCGCGCCGCTTTTTCCTCCGAAAATCCAACCTACCCTCCTCCTCATGAGTAAATCCGCACCCAAACTTCACAACGCGATGTGGCCCGGCCTCGTCGGTAAAGGCGATGGCGAAGGCCAGGAACCCCCAATCAGCCTCGAGCGCATGCTCGACCTCACTGCCGCCGCGAATGTGAACGGCCAGAAGTTTGAAGGCATCGACTACTTCCTTTTCCTCCCGCATACCGATCCGAACGCCAGCGACGACGAGATCAAGAAGATCGCTGACCTGATCGCTTCAAAGGGGTTCTCTGTTGGTTCCCTCGTGGCTCCTGTGTGGCCAGGCACCGTGGGAGATAGCGCCATGGGCGATGATGCCCAGCAGGCAAAGTTCCTCGATGCGGTGAAGATGGCTTGCCGCATCGCCAAGGTCTTCAACAGCACGGGCATCCGCAAATACGGCTGCATCCGCATCGACTCTGCCGAGTTTGGTATCGCCAAGTGGAAGGAAAACCCGAAGGCGAACACCGCCCGCATCATCGACACCTTCAAGAAAGCTGCAGCCATCGCTAAGGATCACGGCGAGCGCCTTGCCGCTGAGGGCGAAATTTGCTGGGCCGGCATGCACTCCTGGAAGGATATGCTCGATATCCTCGAAGGCGTGGGTGACAAAGACGCGTTCGGCTTCCAGGCTGACCTCGCTCACACCTACCTCTACACGCTGGGCTATAATGCCCCTGAGCACGCCCTTCTGAAGGAAGGTTACAGCGAGGCCGAATTCTACGCCGCCTATGAGAAGATGACCGACGGCCTCCGCCCTTGGACCATCGACTTCCACGTCGCTCAGAACGACGGCACTGTCCACGGTGCTGGCAGCCACGATAAGACCGGCAAACACTGCCGTGCCGACGATCCGAACGGCAAGCTCGACATCGTGAAGTGTGCCGGTTACTGGCTGAAGGACGCCCAGGCCCGTGGCATCCAGCATATCTGCTGGGATGGCTGTATGTTCCCGAACGCTGTTCTCGAAACGCCCGGCACTTGGAATACCATCCTCGATACGATGATCAAGGTGCGTGATGCGCACGGCTGGTGATCGCAAGCTAGATTGCATTCACAAAGACGCCGCAGATAACTTCTGCGGCGTTTTTTTAGTGTATGTCTCCGTCGAAAAGATGCATGACGAAAGTAAACGGTGAGCAATAGCAGCTATAAGGCTGGGTGATACCCCTGCACTTCCGTTGTTGGTCAATGCACTGTGGCGGCTTGGTGACCTCTTTGGGATGGCAATCTACCCTCAATAAGACACGCCGTTAATATCATTGGCGAAGGTGTTGATGTGCTCAATGATCAGATCGGCATCATGCTCGTCGATGCCGATATCGCGCAGCGTTTCTAGCAGGTGATCCACGAAGTGGCTGAAATGCTTGTGAGTGATGCCGCGCCCGTGGTGAGCATGGGCCAGCGAGCAGCCTGTGTAGTTCACGGGACCACCCAGAGCCAAGGAGAAAAATTCCTTCTGCATCGCGCTCAGCCGGTCGAGCGGTGTGTGGTGAAAGAAACCCACCAGAACGGGGTCAGCGAGGACCCGCACGTAGAAGGCCTCGACTAAGGAATCTACGGTGGAAGCACCGCCAATACGGTCATACAGAGAGGTCGAAGGATCAGCGCTCATGACAGGGAAGGGTTTAGCCGATTTCACCCGACCTCACGCTTCCAGGGTGGCGATTGAAACCGCGTTTATTGCTGTGCAGGCGGTTCGAGGATGATTTTGATGCCACCCGCGCTTTTCCCAGCGGCCTGAAGGGCATCGGCTAAAGTAGGACCTGTGGCAGAAGCCGACATGGCTTGGCTAGGGGGTGTGCTGGATGCATTTTGTTCAGCTTCCAAAGCAGCCTTGAGTGCGCCTTCTACCATTTGCCCACAGTGGATTTTCATCGGAGGCAGCGGACCTAGAGGGGCACTAAGATCTTCCGCGTTCATTTGCAGGGCCTCTTCGCGAGTCTTGCCACGAATCAGCTCAGTGGCTAAGCTTGCCACGGCGATGGCGGTCTGACAGCCAAAGGACTGAAAGCTTGCCTTGTCGATGATGCGGCGACCATCCTTTTCCTTGTACTTTAGCCACATGCGCACCATGTCGCCACAATCAGGAGAACCGACCGTGCCGATGGCATCGGCGTCGGGCATTTCACCGAGGTTCTGAGGATTGCTGAGGGCGGATTGCAGAGCGGTTTCGTCCATGGAGAAAGGGAAGCATGGGTGAAAACGCTGCTTGGCGCAACCTTGGGGCAGTTTTTTGACAGAAAGCCCTGCCAGAGACAAGATGCGGCCATGGATGATCTGAAACGCGCGCTGCTGGCTGAGGCGGCCAAGCTTGGCTTCGCCGACTGCCGCGTGGCAGTGGCAGGCCCTGCACCGCGCCGTGAGCTCTACGAGCGTTGGGTAGCTGAGGGAAAGCATGGCGACATGGCCTGGATGGCGCGGAATATGGAACGACGCACGGACCCCCGTCTCGTGCAGTCAGGAGCACGCAGTGTCATCGTCTTGGCGCTGAATTATTACCAAGGGCCACCGCCGCGTGAGCAGGCTTGGCGGGTGGCGCGTTATGCCTGGAATGATGATTACCACGATCTCATTCAGGCTAAGCTGCGCGCCCTGGATTCCTGGCTGATCGATCGGGGAGGACAGCAGCGCTACTATGTAGACACAGGGCCCGTGCTGGAACGTGATTGGGCTAGTGAGGCAGGGCTAGGCTGGGGCGGGAAAAGCACCATGCAGATCCATCGTCAGCTGGGCACTTGGTTTTTCCTCGCTGAACTAATTACCACACTGGAGCTGGAGCCAGATGCTCCGGCCAAGGACTATTGCGGTTCCTGCACGCGCTGCATCCAGGCCTGCCCTACACAGGCGATCACGGCTCCGCGCCGCATGGATGCGCGACGTTGTGTCAGCTACCTAACGATCGAGAACAAAGGGCCGATCCCGTTAGAGTTTCGTCGCGCCCTGGGAGATCGAATTTATGGCTGCGATGATTGCCTCGCCGCTTGTCCGTGGAACCGCTTTGCCCAGCTTTCCCACGAGGCTGCGTTTCAGGCGCGCGAAGCGCTTTTTGCTCGGCAGCTCAGGGATTTTCTGACAATGACAGATGATGAGTTCCGAACTCTTTTTGCTCGTAGTCCGATCAAGCGCATCAAGCGGCCTGCTTTTTTGCGCAATGTCTGCGTGGCGCTGGGAAACACGGGCTCGTTGGCGGATCTGCCCGCACTCCAGCCTCTAACGGAAGATGAAAATCCGCTTATCGCCGAGCATGCATGCTGGGCCGTGTTAGAGATCCTTCACCGTGCTAAGGAGCCACTCGCTGCCCAGGAAGTTACTGCTTAAAGCGACATTGGTTACCTTGTCGCCTGTTTGAGCTAGCACGGCCTGATGACCGGCCAGCAGTTTCCTGAGTGGAGCTTTGGGCATGGAAGGCAAGGCATCAGCTCGGCCATCAAATGGGTTCATTCTTTATTGCATGTCTATTGCATTAATAAGGTTGACCTAGATGCAACATCGTTGCTAATATCTAGAGTTCGCTATGAAATCGATGTCATCAATCTTCTCTCTTCTGCCGTGCGCTGCGTTTTGTCTGCTGCTCCATAGCGGTGTGACACCAGTGTTGGGGCAGACTTCTGCTCAATTTGGTGCTCAACGTCAGCAGAAGTATCAGTATTCGACCTTCAGCGCCATGTCTTCGCCCGTCGTGTTGCCGATGGATGGGAAGGTGGACGAGGCGGACTGGCTTACAGGTCTGGATGTTAGCTTGGCGGATAAAATTTTTCCGCACATGCACTTCGATACTGCGTTTGGCACCAGCAGCATCGACCAAGAGGAGCTTGCCGTTGGCCACCACGATCCTATCCGCAGAGATGGCGTGACCTTTCAAAACATCGAGTTTTCTCTGTCGGGCCGATTGGATGATCATAACGAATTTTTTGTGACATATGCCGGCGCAGTGGGAGAAGACGACCACTTCGAGCCGATCTTCGAGGAGGCATTTTGGAAGTTCAAAAACCTGCCAGGAGGCTTCGAATTGAGGCTGGGGCGTGTTTACAATCGCTTTGGCATTCAGAACACCTATCACCCGCATGGTTTTGACTGGATCGATCAATATTTAGTAAACACGCGCATGTTGGGGGATGATTCCCTGACTACTTTGGGTGCCGAAATCACTTGGTTCGCTCCCTTGCCTTGGCTTTCTCAATTCGATTTTGCGTTGGGTGAGCCTCCCAGCCATGATGGGCACGCCCATCATGATCATGGTGAAGATCATCGTTATGCTGCGGATGAATCCTACTTCTCTGACGATGCGATTACCTATGTGTTGAACTGGACTAATGTCATCAATTACAACGATTTTCATCAATTCAGGTGCGGCCTTTCAGGCGCTTGGGGCGAGAATCAAAGTGAAGAGAACACAAGCATCTATGGTGCTCACTTTGAATACCAATGGCGTGAAAATGGATTCGATCCAGGTGGCCATTATTTTCGAGTGCGTTCCGAGGCCATGATGAACCGCTTCAAGGTCGAGGATGAAATGGATGACACCCGTCCGCTGGAGACTCAGCAAGATTTTGGCTGCTATCTTAGCCTTCTTTACGGTCTGCCAAATAACCTAGAGCTGGGTCTTCGTGGTGAATTTGTTTCTGGCAATAGCGACACCGATCAGGATAGTCGTTTTCGTGCTAGCCCAGGGATCACCTGGTATGCTAATCAAGCCCGCACGCTTCGCCTGCGCTTACAATACAACTATGACCAATCCAATGAACGCGGCACCGACCACGCCATCTGGGCTCAGGTCAGTTATACTTGGGGTGGTCCAGAAGTCCGCTAACTTCTTCTGGCGATGAACGTTTTGGTTTCTCTGCCATGAAAACTTTCTTGCTACCTCTTCTATATCTCTGGGTCTCAAGCTATGCCATGGCAGAGGTGAAGATCGCCACCCTGCACCCGATTCTGGCAGACTTGGCCCGGCAAGTGGGGGGAGAGCATGTGCAGGTGGTGGAGGTGTTAAAGGCAGGTGGGGATGTGCATCACTTCGAGCCAGCCGCGCGTGACATCGCTGCTATGCGCGGCTCCGTTTTGCTCTTGGCCATGGGCAAGCATCTTGAAACTTATCTGGACAAGCTGCGTGATAGCCTCGGCTCAGGCGTCAAGGTGGTGGAAGTGGGCAAGCCGATTCCTTCGCTAAAGCTAGACCCCTCCCAGGAAGTCTTCGTCTGCTGCCCACAGCATTCGCATAGCAGCATCGATCCTCATTGGTGGCATAGTGCCGAAAACATGAAGCGCGCGGCACGATTCCTGGCAGATGAATTTGCTGCGGTCGATCCGGTCCACGAAGAGAACTACACTGCTGCGGCCAAGGTAGCATCGAAGCGCTTTGATGAGCTTAAGCGTTGGGCGCAGCAGCAAATTAGCAGTATTCCCAGGTCCGATCGTAAGCTGGTGACCGCGCACGCGGCCTTTGGCTATTTTTGCAAGGAGTTCGGTTTCAAAAGCGTGCCTGTTTTGGGTATTGGGCGCAGCGACGATGCTTCGCCGCAATATATTGCGCAGACCATTCAGGTCATCCGCGATCAGAAAATCCGTGCAGTTTTCCCTGAGGATCAAGCCAATCCAAAGGTTCTAACCGAGATCGTTCGTAGCACTGGCGTCACGCTAGGAGACTCCTTAGTGGCGGATGGCACGGCCCTGAATGCCCACACTTTCGAGACTATGCTCGGCCACAATGTGCGTACCATCGTGGCTGCATTGAAGCCGGTGGCTCCATGATCCCATCACGGTTGGGTTTCCAAAACCACGGCGCTAGGGGTTACAGTGACTTTTTTGACCGCTCTTAGCACCGGACCAAAAATGTCCATCTTTTGGTATGAGGCTAGCCAAGTCCAAGCGCCCATTCCACTCACAAATCCCTCGGCCACAACCTTACCTGGCACATTCACGGCAGCGACGCGAGCATCAACTCCCAGATCATGAAGGAAGATTTCCAGCGATGCTTCGCCATTGAGATAGCGCTTCTTGTTTTCCCAGAATTTGATATGGTTCATGGGGAGACTGACCTTCCCAACGACTTGGTTCTTATCCGGAACAAATCGGTCAAAGCGAATCATGTTCTGGTAGCTGCCGTAGCCACTATCTGGGGCCAGGAGAAGCAGACCATTCAAATCGACAATCGTTAGGCTGAGGCTGGCCTTCTGGCCCGAGGTGGCTGCCTTTGCAAAGGACGTTAGTCGGCTCTCTAGATCCGCACGCTTTGAATCAGGAAAATCAATCGTCGGCAGTGTGATGGGCTGATCCGCCGCAAATTGGGCAATGGCTTTGTCTTGAGAAAGTAGAGACCACGCGCTCCAGGCTATAATCCCTAAAAAAATCAGACCTGCCATGAACATGATAAAGCAGCCGTAGAAGGGATTGAAATCAGCAGTGGGAACTTTTTCGACTTTTGCCATGGAGAATTGTAGGAAACAGAGAAACGAACGCTGGGCAAGTAGCCCGTCCAAATTGCTGAGACCATGGTCTTCAAGAGAGCTTTTGGGCGAGTGTCGTCGGATAAGCTTCTAAAATCAGCTTGATGATTGCTCTGCTAGCACTATTTTGGCGACTTCCTTTCCCGGGCCAGTTTGTATTATCGTGAGAGTGGGGTGCGCCCCGCTCTCTTTTTGTCTGGGGACGGAGTGATTTTTTATGACCTCGGAACTCAAAGCATTATTCGACTACTACGAGAGGGAAAAAGGCATCGACCGTGATCGCATGGTCGAGGTGCTCTCCCAAGCCCTTCTCGCGGCCTCGAAAAAGAGCATCGGCCCTGCACGCGAACTGCGCATCGAGATTAATCCTGACAAAGGAACGATCAAGGCGTTTGCCAAACTCATCGCCGTCGAAGCTGTCTCGAATCCTTTTGAGGAGATTTCTCTCGAGAAAGCGCTGAAACGCAAAAAGGACGCCCAGCTAGGCGACGAGATTGAGCTAGAAGTCACACCACAAAACATGGGCCGTATTGCAGCCCAGACTGCCAAGCAGACCATGATGCAGCGGGTGCGCATGGCTGAGAAAGAGAACCTTTACGACGAGTTCAAGGATCGCACCGGTGATGTAGTGAATGGAACCATCCGCCGCTTCGACAAGAGCGATGTGATTATTGATCTTGGCAAGTTTGAAGGAGTCATGCCCAACAAAGAGCGCGTGCCTACTGAAGAATATACCATCGGCGACCGCATGCGCTTCTACGTGAAGGCTGTGGAGAAAGAAGGTGCCCGTGGTCCTGAGATCGTTTTGAGCCGTTCTCATGTGAATTTTGTGCGTCGTCTTTTTGAATTCGAAGTCGCTGAAATCGGTGACCATACGGTGGAGATCTCCAGCATCGCGCGTGAACCTGGCTATCGCACCAAAGTGGCCGTTCATAGCGGTGATAAAAAGGTCGATCCTGTTGGAGCCTGCGTCGGTCTCAAAGGTAATCGCGTCAAAAACATCGTTCGCGAACTCAACAACGAGAAGGTCGACATCATCGCTTGGTCACCTGATCCGGTGGAGTTTGTCAAGAAGGCTCTTGAACCCGTTAAAGTCGTTAGCATTCAGGTTTCACCTGACAAGAAGGCTGCTCGTCTCACCGTTCGGGAAGAAGATCTCTCCAAGGCTATCGGACGCCGTGGCCAGAATGCCCGCCTAACATCCCGCCTCGTGGGAATGGAATTGCAAATCGAGCGCGATGAGCATGCTGAAGAGGTGTTTGAGGGGCAAATGGATCACGCCGCACAGGACTTGGTGAGGGCCGTAGGCATCAACCTCGAAACTGCTCGCAAATTGGTCATGGGAGGTATGGGTGACCTTCAAGTGCTTCGCCAAGTTGAAGCCGAGGATGTCATCGACGCCCTCGCTGGCGATGAATTGCTGGGCCGCCAAGTTTTCGAGCGCATCCAGTCCTACACACCTACCCGCGGAGAGTAGCCATGAGCCTCTCTCCTTCCATCCTTCCTTCCCTCTCCCCGACAGCTCTTCCCGACGCTCCTCCGACGTTCATTTCCCCTCATGCCTCCCCGTTCCTCCTCATCGAAAACCAGCAAAGACACCCCCGTCAGCGAAGTCGCTGAACCGGAAGTGCTGGAGAGCACCCCTGCGCCAAAAAAGGCGAAAAAGAAGGAGGTGCTCTCGCTGATCGACGAAGAGAAACCTGTTAAGGCCAAAGTTAC
Source organism: Prosthecobacter sp. (assembly GCA_044355075.1). Taxonomy (GTDB): domain Bacteria; phylum Verrucomicrobiota; class Verrucomicrobiia; order Verrucomicrobiales; family Verrucomicrobiaceae; genus Prosthecobacter. The sequence continues at coordinate 5,904 of JBIKYV010000025.1, read as the reverse complement.
CCGCAAGGAAACAAGCGTTCTGCCAGCTATCGGCGCGAAGCCTGCCCCTGCTCCTGAAGTTCCAGCGCCTACTCCAGTCGCTGAAAATGCCGAGTCGGAGCCAGCGAAAAAAACAGTCGATGATCAAAAGAAAGAGGCTTTGAATCTTTTTGAGGAAGAGGAAAAGCCCAAGGTCAAGCGCACGCGAACCGCGGAACCCGTGGCTGTCACTGCATTTCCTCCGATTTCTAAGCTCAAAGATGCAGGTCCAGTCGCCGGTCCAGTCGCAGCTCCGGTGATTGCCGTGGCACCTGCGCCAAAGGCACCTGTCCTGGAAGTGCCGTCGGCTGACATTGAGGTCAACGAGGCAGGAGAAAAGATCATCCACCTCAAGCCGCCTGTCATCGTCAAAGACCTTGCGGAAAAGATGGGGTTGCGCCCCTTCAAGGTCATCGCGGATCTCATCAATCTGAAGGTTTTCGTGGCGAATGCAGACAAGGCCATCGAGCTCGATGTTGCCGAAAAAGTCTGTGAAAAGCACGGCTTCCGTCTGGAACGTGAAAAGCGCGAAAAAGGCGGCGGTGTGCACAAGATCGAAGAAGTCATCGTCGAGCCAGCCGCGCAGATCGTCGAAGAGGTTGCCGTTGAAAAACTCGAGCTTCGTGCGCCGATCATCACCTTCATGGGGCACGTTGATCATGGTAAAACATCACTGTTGGATGCCATTCGTAAAACGCAGGTTACGAATGCTGAGGCCGGTGGAATCACTCAACACATCGGCGCTTACTCCGTCTTCCATGATGGCAAGCCCATTACTTTCATTGACACTCCAGGTCACGCGGCCTTCTCGGGAATGCGAGCTCGTGGTGCCAATGTTACTGACATCGTCGTGCTCATCATTGCTGCTGACGATGGCATCATGCCGCAGACCCGTGAGGCGCTAAATCATGCCAAAGCCGCTGATGTGCAGATCATGATTGCGATCAATAAATGTGATCTGCCTGCCGCGAACATCATGCGGGTCAAATCCCAACTGCAGGATGTCGGCCTCATGCCCGTGGATTGGGGTGGTGACATCGAAGTCATGGAAGTCTCAGCCCGCACTGGCGCTGGTATCGATAACCTTCTGGAGACCATGGCCTTGCAGGCGGAAGTTCTCGAACTTAAGGCCGACCCCAAGGCACCGCCACGTGCCACCATCATTGAATCCAGCATGGTGCCTGGCAAAGGACCTGTTGCGACGGTCATCGTGCGTCAGGGTACCTTAAAAGTCGGACAGCCCTTCATCTGCGGCCCACATTGGGGCAAGACCAAGGCTCTGCTCAATGACCGTGGCCAAGCCGTTAAAGAAGTGCGTCCAGGTATGCCCGTCGAGGTCGTAGGCTTCAGCGATATGCCCCGTGTTGGCGATGAAGTCGTCGTCATGGAAAGTGAGCGCGTCGTGAAGAAGCTGAGCGAAGAGCGCCTTGAAGACATGCGCCAGTCTAAACTCGTGACTCGTCGTCGAGCGACCATGGAGGATCTCTTTGCCAACATCGAAGAAGGCCAGAAAAAAGTCTTCAAGGTGGTGCTCAAGACAGACGTGCATGGCTCTCTGGAAGCCATCACGAAATGCCTCGAAGAAATCGAGAGTGACAAGATCAACCTGCGCATCCTTCACGGTGATGTTGGGCCGATCAATGAATCCGACATCCTCTTGGCTTCGGGTTCAGATGCCGTCGTCATTGGTTTCAATACCAAAACGGAGAATAAAGCCCTAGCCACCGCCAAGCGCGAAGGCGTGCAGATCAAGCTTTACTCCATCATCTACGAGTTGATCGATCAGGCGAAGGAAGCCATGACCGGTATGCTCGATCCGCTGACTCGCGAGAAGGTGCTGGGTCACGCTAAGGTGAAGCAAATCTTCAAGGTGCAGAAAGGCTGGGTTGGTGGTTCTCAGGTCATTGATGGTCGTATCGACCGTAAGCAGCGCGCGCGTGTGTTGCGTGATGGCCAACCTGTTTACGATGGCGCCATTGAGACGTTGCGTCGTTTCCAAGATGAAGTGCCCGAGGTGCGTAATGGCCTTGAGTGCGGTATTAAACTTCACGGCTTCTCCGACTATGAAGAAGGCGATATCATCGAGTGCTACGAGCTCGAAAAAATCGCTCAGGCTCTGTAATGCAATCCACGCGTCTGCTTGAACTGGCGGCGACATCATTCGCCGCATTGCTTTCAGGCGTCTTTTTCTGAACTTATGTCCCAGCGCCTTGATCGAGTGAATGAACTCATGAAACGAGAGCTCAGCGCCGTGCTCGAGCGTTACTACCGTTTCGAGGGTATCGTGCTTACCATTCACGATGTAGTTACCGCGCCTGATTTGCGCCAAGCCAGTGTGTGGGTAGGCATCCTCGGCCGTGCTCAGGATGAAGAAGGCGTTATCGAGAAGCTAAATCGGGAAAAAGGAGCCATCCAGCGTGAGCTCTACAAGCGAGTGAAGCTCAAGCACAGTCCGCAGCTTCTATTCCGTCTGGACAAAACCGTCGAGCGCGCGGTCAGCCTCATCAATACCTTGGATAGCTTGCCGCCACCTTTGCCAGACGAAGAGCCATCTTCGGCTGAGGCTAAGGTGGAGTGAGTCAATCCAGTGTAGATAGAATGAGGATTTTGAGGTCGAAGGGCTAAGACTTGCACTTCTCCGGTTTGACGGCGTATGATAGTTCCGGAGAAACCTTTACGTCTCATGCTGATCTAGACTGCTTGTGCCTTCTGCTGATCCACGCTCTGCCTTCCTCAGATCTCTGGCCGATAACAGCCAGTTTTACCGGATGTTTGACCATCTGCCGGGTGTCTCCTTTTTTGCTAAAAATCGTCGATTTCAGCTCATGTGCGCCAACCGACATTTTATCGAAACGATGGGTTTTAAGGATGAAGGCGATATTGTGGGGAAGGATGACTTTGCTCTGTTTCCCGTGCGGTTGGCTGAAAACTTCCGGCGTGACGATGAGGAAATTTTCTGTAGGGGCGAGTCGAAGCTCAATATCGTAGAGCTCTTTTTCAATCCACAGGGTATCCCTGATTGGTTCATAACTCACAAGATGCCCTTACGGGACCGCCAGGGGCGCTTGGTGGGAATCATGGGCATGACTCAGAGCTACGGGCAGGCCATGAAGACGGTTCATGCTAGCCATTACATTGAGCAGGCGCTTGGCTTCATTCGTGAGAATTTTCGCCGACGCTTGAGTGTCGAGGAATTGGCGGCTCAGGTGCATTTGAGCCCAAGACAATTGCACCGCAAATTTGTGGAGACCTTCGGCTGCAGTCCCCAGACTTTCATCATGAAGCTTCGGGTGCAAGCCGCCTGCGAGGCTTTGCAGCACGAAGATGCCCAAATCAGTCAAGTGGCTGCCGACTTGGGGTTTTATGACCAGAGTGGCTTCACTCAGCACTTTCACAAGCACGTCGGGGTTACACCGTTGAAGTATCAGCGTCGTTTCCGGTTAGGTATCGCTCAGCATCGTTCCCGCTGATGATAGGTAGAAAAGAAGGCCGCCTCAGCTCCACGCACGGCGTAACAGATTTAGATAATTGCCATGCATGATGCCAGCGATGTCTGAGCCGCTGTAGCCACGGCGAGCAAGCATGTCAGGAATACGGGCAAGGTCGGCGATAGTGTCGAGGTCCATGGGGGTTTGCTCTGTGCCGTAGCCTCCATCCAGGTCGCTACCGATGCCACTGTGGTTGGCATTTCCAGCCAGTTGGCAGATGTGGTCGATGTGGTCGCAGATAACCTCGAGCTTGAGTCCAGCCTCTTGTGGCGTCGTTTGGTCGCGCACCCAGCCAGGGATCATCATCCAGGCATCGAGGACTGCCCCAATGACTGCGCCGCGTGAAATGAGTGCTTTGATCTGCTCATCACTGAATTGACGGACATCGGGAGCAAGCGCACGGCAGTTCGAGTGGCTTGCCCAGAGAGTGCCATCGAACAAATCCAAGGCCTCCCAGAAGCTTTCGTCGGACAGGTGTGTTACATCTAGAATCATCCCCAGTCGGCTCATCTCGCGGATCAGATCACGGCCTTCCGGCGTCAGGCCACCGGGCGTGTCATGACCCATGGCGTAGCGGCAGCGTCCGTAGTGCGCGGGGCCCATGGCACGCAGGCCCTGTTCCCAGCAGCGCTCCAGGTGCGCTGGGGTGCGGATGCTGTCTGCGCCTTCGAGGCTGAGGATGTAAAAAATAGGCTTCGAATCGTCGGGCGTGCTAGTGTCATTCCACACAGCTAGGGCATGTTCCAGTTCGGCCAAATTTCGCACGGGGGACAGGTGGCCATCCTCCTCCATGGCGCGATACCAAGCCAGCTGGCCCTGGGTCTCAGCCCAGGCTTGTTCGGGAGACATCCAGTTTGCGATGGGGCTAGCGCCAGCCATGCAACCGGCGAGCTGTGTCGCCACGCAGATGCCGATGCGGGCTTGGCGCATTTCAGGAAAAGCCGTCGTGCCTGCGCCCCGTGCTTTTCCCACTAGACCCGCTTCGCGTCGGCGGATCTCATGCACAGGGAGACGAAGGTCACGGTTGAAGCCACTCAGGGCATTCAGGCTGAGGTCGAGATGAGCGTCGAAGATAAGCATAGGGAGTGATGGAGAACAGCTGATGTATAACTTTCTGTTAGGATTGAACCTCAACCTGGAGGGTGTAGCGGCCAGCTTTGCGGCTTAGTTTTACAGGCGCTCCATAGAGGTTACTGAGGGCCTGGCTGCTAAGTGTGCGCGCTTTTTCACCGTGGGCCAAAATGGAACCATCTTGCAGCAAGAGAACGTGAGTAATGCAGGGCAGAATTTCCTCCACATGATGCGTTACCATGATAAGGGAAGGGGCTTCTGGCCAGGTGCTGATTTCCGCCATCCAAGCCAGAAACTGATCTCTGGCCACTGGGTCGAGACCTGCGCATGGTTCATCGAGGATGAGTACCTCAAACCGAGCCATGAGAGCGCGGCAGATGAGGATCTTTTGTTTTTCTCCTTGGGAGAGCGTGGCCCAGAGCGACTTTTTGAGGTGGCTACATCCGGCTGCTTCAATCAGACCAGCTGCCTGTTTTTTCAGGGTGGCGGAGGGAGGCTGCCAGAGGTTCAGTTTGGCTTCGCGTCCACTGGCCACCACATGCAGGATTGGTTCGCCGGGTTCTAGGTAGGTGGTCAGTGTGTTGGTCACAAGTCCCACACGCTTCCGCACCGCGCGCCAGTCACTATTGCCAAAGGTATCCGTGCCGATTTGGATCAGGCCATCTGTGGCGGGTTCATAGCCAGTGATCAGGTTGATGAGTGAGGTCTTACCACAGCCGTTCGGGCCTAGGACGCACCAGTGCTGTCCGCGTCGCACTTCCCAGTCGATGCCTTTTAAAATGGATCTGCCACTGCGAATGAAGGTGGCGTTTTGAACTCGAAGTAGTGAGACGGATGGCATGATGGAAGGATGCAGACTTGAACAAGCCTCCAGGCTTGTCTTGTGATTTTCGACTTACCGCATAGACAGTGCTTCTAAGAGTTCTGAAAGTTTCCCTTCTGTTGTGTAGTGACTCAATCCCCCGGCTCAAGTGCTGCTCTAGAGGCCAATGTTATGACGAAACAAGAGAAGTTTTAGTACGCTACTTGCGTGGGGTGATCGCCTGTCCACACTCTAAACTACTTTATGTCTACCATCGTTGTCGCCCAGAAAAATGGCATCGCCTGCATCGGTGCTGACACCATGAGCTCTCTTGGCGCGGTGCGTCAGCGGGCACATCATGTCGTCAATAAAACCAAAATCGCTAGGATCGGGGACACCTACATCGGGCTTACAGGTACCTCAGCTAGTTTGGTGGTGATGAACAGTTACTTTGCGAATCCTGAGCGTCCTAGAAACTTTACGAGTACGGAAAACATCTTCGAGACCTTCCGCCATGCTCACCAC
>JBIKYV010000119.1:0-11692 GCA_044355075.1 Prosthecobacter sp. | reverse complement strand
AAGAGGTAGAAATATCGGTTGCTGGCGTAATTCGGATGAAAGGCGAGTCCGAGCAGGCCATTCTCGCTGCTGGTGCTAAGGGTCTCACCCCGCGCGGTCAGGACCGATGGAAGATCAAGGAAGGTCGAAGCGCTTGGGGTCGCGGCGTTGGTGTTGGGGATCACTCTCAGCAGCCCCCCTTTTTGACAGATAAATAGCCGGGACGTTTCGCCGGGCGGAGTCGCCAACGTGGTGGGATCAGTGAACGTGATCGGAAAGGCATCGACGAGTTGGTAGCTGGTCGCAGGCGGCGAGGAAGGCACATTGACCGTGGGTGCGGCCAAGCGGAGGTTTGGAGAGAAGGTAAGAGTCACCGTCGCATTCGCAGACTGACCGGCGGCATTGACGGCGCGATAGGTGATCGTATCCGTGACCGGGCTCCCCGTGGTATGGATATACCGGATTCGATTGAGTTCATCGACCACGGCAGTTCCAAACTGCGGTCCCTGAACAATCGTGACAAGCAAGCCTCCCGTGTCATTGGCCAGCACCGGAACGGTGGCTTTCGCGCCGTGGTTCAGGGTGATCGCATCTGCCTGAGCTACCGGGCTGGCTGGATTGGCCCCTTGGGCGAAGCTGGTGTTGATTTCGAGCTGCGTCAGCGCCTGATCGTACAGGCGAACCTCGTTGTAACGAATGTTCGAAGTCCAATCGTTCGATCCCTGCGAGCGCCCGAGCCAATTGTTCACGTCCTCAAGCGAGGAGAGCCGGTAATTGAGATCAATCGAGCGGACGAAGACCGTATCGCGATACCAGGTGAGACGTCCGCCCGTCGTCGGAAAGGCACCCACACCGGCCTCATACGTCACCACATAATGATGTTCCGTGCCTGTGGAACTCATAAGGCTGGTGTCTCCCTGAATTGCAGTGCCTCCATTGAGGCGCCCCTCCAGTCGCTGGGAGGAGACGCTGCTGCCGAGGGTGATGTTAAGATTGATGCCGTCACTGGCGCTGGTGCTGCCTGGACTGGTGGTGGAGTTGTTGGTGATTTCACCAGGAGCACCGCCTCCCACTCCGGCCGTGTTCACGCGCCCAAACTCGAACAGTCGCTGGTTGTTCTGAACTGTCACCGGCGTTGCCCAGATCTCCACGGTCAAATGGGTCTTGCTGGAAATAATCCCATTCGGCAGGTCGATGTAGGCGGCGATGGCATTCGCCGCAGCCGTCGTAGCAGCCCCACTTCCGGGCAACGTCAGAGCAGTGCCGGTGAAATTAGCGTTCACGCCCACCACGGTGGCAGTCGCTCCTCCGATGGAGTCCGCCATGGTGGTTCCATGAGTCACAGCACCAGATGGCTGATTGAAGGACCATCGGTTGGTAATGATGGCCGAAACCGGGGAAAAACCGGCCAGGCAAATGCCAAGTACAAGGACGATCTTTTTCATGTGAGTTGGGGGGGGACCGTGGGTGTCAGTGCAAAAGTTAAGGGTTGGAACTTAGGTGTGGTTGATGATGACGGATCTCACCTACGTGAAGAGGTCGGGGCTGAATGGGCCATTTCCACAACCCAAGCCAATGCGTTACCGTTTCGCTGGTTAGGCCGCTGCCGACGATGGGGATCTCAATGGGTAGGATGTAACCGCCTGGGGACACGTGCTCAGTTTGGCGGTATTCCCTCTTTCGATATAGAGCAACAGCGACAGTTTTTGGAAGAATCGCGTCACGCCTCTGCCGAGCGAAATCGGCTTCGATACTCGCGCGGCGTCATACCTGTCTCACGGCGGAACTCGCGCCCAAAATGGCTTTGATCGCAAAAACCATGCGCTGCGGCGATTTCCGCGATGGGCTGCTCCGAATACACCAGCGGATGACAGGCCATGCGCAAGCGAAGCCGACGTAGGTATTGTTGCGGCGATACATAAAAGGCCTCATGAAAGCGCCGCTCTAGCACTCGAATTGACACCCCTGCATGCCGCGCCAGCTCCGCATTCCGAACCGGCAGAGAGGCATGCTCGCGCAGGTAATCTAGGGCCCGCGCCATTGATGTGTCCGCCGTCGCAGGGAATTCCGCGCGCCTGCCCCGGCGTGCAACGCCCGCCGTTCCCACAATGCGCCCGCACTCGTCGAAAAGCGGCACTTTGTCCGTCACACACCAAACCGCTGTATGATCAAAGCGACCCACCAATTCAATGCGGTTCATGATGCTCTCGCCTTTCAACACACGTTCGTCATCCAAGCGGAACTGCGCCGCAATGTGCCCCGGAGACAGCTCGTCATCGGTTCGTCCACGGGCTTCCGCCAACTCCGTGAACCCGTAATCGTGAAGGCATGCACGATTCATCACCAGATAGCGTCCTGTACGATCCTTCACCCAGAACTGCACCCCCGGCAAATGCTCAAACAGATCCAACAAGGGCTGACATCCCCAGCCGCCTGGCAGAAGACCTGAGGTCATGTTAGTCAGTCGGGCTTTCATGCGATGGTGAGGTCGGTAAAAACATTCACTAATAGAACGTCGATCATGAGGGATAAGATGTGCCGACGACGGATGCGGCACGCATGATGCGCAGGATAGATAAATAACACTTAATACCAGCCCAGCATTACGTTGCCAGACTGCAAAAAATACCCTAAATAATAATTTGCCATTCCTAATATGTCACCAAGCGCCACGTGTTACCGAGGCGAAGATCGCCAAACGCCGCTGGATCATGGACGCGGTAGGTGTCGAGCATGATCTAATCGCAAACGACGGCGGGAGGCGGTGGGGATGTTAGCGCAGGAGGATTCATAGCGGGAATAGACATCCGCTCTAACTGAGGTGCTCCTTGGCCGAAAATCCTAACAACCCCCTCGATTTGAGATGAGTCAAAAAAAGAACATTTGATCAATGATTATCTAATTTTGTTAGGTGCAAATATTGATACAAACCTAAGGCTAAAGCAACCAGGTCATGCGAAAGCTCGCATGACCTGGTGCTACAGAACTATCGGGCCAAAACTTATTGATTTTTGGCGCTTATTTTCATCATCCCGGCGCTGGTGCGCTTAGCATTGGCGGCCCTTGGCACGGTGAAGTGGCCCAACAGGCTTTGTCCATCAGCTGAGCGCATGCCGCGGAAGGTTACGGTACGAGCGCGCCTACTGCCGGGCTGGCCGAGCAGCATCGTGCCGGTAACCACACCGCTACGAGCTTGGTAGTTGAGCCGGACTTGTGAGACAGCTTGGCCTGCGGCAGGAGTTGCCAGCATCTTGCTGCGGTTCAGACTGAGATTCACCTCGTTGCCGACGGGCACCTCTTCGCCAATCAAATCGATTTGGGCATCTGTAATGCTTTGCTCCAAGCCAAGAGAATTAAGCCCCTGGGGCTGCGACGCATGGCGGGAACCGATGACACCCTCGTAGGTGATCAAATCAATGCCCTCAGGGAAGGCACCACGATTGCTCGGGCGCTGGAACCAGGAGAGTTGCCCCGCTGCTTCGCCCTCAACATTAAGGAACAGCTCGCCCATGAGCGAGCTTGGACCGCTGCTGTTTCTGATGATGGCATAGGCTGGAATGAACGCACCGATGCTGCTCTCCACAATCGTCGTAGCAAAGGAGACTGGCGCACTGCCATCAGCAGCCCATACGGTGATGGTGGCATTCCCAGCAGCGGAAACGTTCATGGCCATAAAGCCCGCACCGCCAAAGTCGCTTTTTTGTACCGTCTCCTCATTGGACACAAACATGATGTTGACGGGTTGCGTTCCGGCATAAGGGCTGGGAGAGGCTGTCGAGCGCATCACGGCACGCCAGCCATTCACACTCACGGCGCCTGGGCTTGTGGAGCCAGGCACAGCAACCGATTCATCGGACTGGGAGGCTAAGCCATAGAAGCGAATGAAAGGTGTGTTTTCATCGATGCTGTAGTCGCTCTCCTCCAGGAAGTTACCTCGGACGATCAAATCAGCATTGGGTGTAGTAATTGTCCACTCATCGCTCGATTCATCATAAACCACGGCACGGGAGGTAAAGGGGAAGCGTCTGTCATTGTGGATCAAAAAGCCGCTGACCTGACCACCATCACTGATTGTGAAACGAAGCCGCCCTCCCAGATTACCGTTGAGCGTCTCGCTGCGCTCAATGTTGCAATCATAAATGCCGGCGTACTGCGCCAATGAAAGAGAGGGGCGCACTTGTAGAGTAAGAGTCTGAGTATTGGTCTTGGCTCTATTAGGCAAAGTCACTTGCAGACTGATCTCATAGGTGCCAGCTGCCCGAGGTCGACCCACCAAAAAGCCCTGCGCTGAGAAGGACATGCCTTCAGGCAGACCGCTGGCTTCGTAGGTGAAGGCCCCTTCGCTGCGGCGGCCGAATTGGTCCTCCACATAAAACCATGGAGCCTGGAAGCCATAATCCGCATAAGTCACACCCTGGCGCAGCGGCTGCATCGAGAGCAATGTCAGTCGATACTCCATGACAGACTCGTCGTCTGGAAACACCTGGACTGTGAACTGGGAAGAAGCAGCCAAGCTGCCGTCATCGGGCCAGCGAAACTCCACTTTCACCGGGTATTCCCCAGGCACTGAAGGGATGCCGCTGAGCGAATAGGCACCCTGGCCATTCCAACTGATTGCCACACCTCCAGGCAATCCGCTGGCGTTTGCGACCAGCGGCGCACGCAGCAAGCCATGCTCGCTATTGACCAACATGAAGCCCGCATTGCTCACAGCGACTCCGGCCAGCAGGCGCTCCGCACCCCAAGTCTGCACATTATAAGTGCGCAACTTCGGGTCCTCGATGAAAAAGGTCACGTTGGCACTGTTGGTTTTAAGCCCATCGGCCATCGTAGCCTGAATGTTCACCGAGTAAGTGCCTGCACGAGTAGGCGCGCCGACAAATCTTGCTAGATCATGGAAGCCCGCCCCCTTCTGCTGCAACTCAATGCCAGGCGGCAGTTCACCCACCACCTCCACCCGGTGTGGTAAACGGTACCAAAAATGATCACCTGGGCTTGGTCTCAAGATAACAATCGCCCCCCCGTGCCCGAGAGATTCGCCCACCGTTAGATTACCCAGCCCTACTTGGATGGAGTATTGCGACGTGGCCTTTGCCAATGAGGCAAAAGCTAAAAGTAAGATCGAACACAAGGTAAGGATCGATACAGCCGGAAGTCGTAGGTTAGGTTGGCGCATCGAATGCGTCGGTCTGTATGGTTGAAAACTACTCATTGGATGTGCCCGTAAGGGATACGGACCGCGGAAGAGTTGTGTAACACCAAGTGGAGCGTCGCTACGAGGCTTTTCCTGGCCATCTATTTGTAGCGTCGCTGAATTTGCGATGCCAACAGGGTGGGGAACGGCAAGCCCTGAGACTAAGCCGCCATAGGCGTTCAAATAATCAGATTTTAGTTTCATAAGGATTATGTCCATCTCGGACAACTCTTAGGCTCCGCAATCATGAATCATTTGCCCAAAAAAAATCATTTAATGAATTTTTTTCACAACGTCACCGATCGCCAGGTTGTACCTAAGCGAATATCTCCAAATGCCGCATGATCTGGAGTAAGGTAGGTGTCGAGAACGATCTGATCGAGCACCGAATCGCTACGCTCCTGCATTAGACTTAGGTGCCACTGATCAGGCTCTAGGTCGCCCACGGGTTCGTTTTCCTGGAAGACGCGGAAGTGGAACTCGTCGTGGCCAAGCTCGCTGGCTACAATTTTTAGCACCCAGCGCTGCAAGTCGCCCGCAAAGACTTTATGATTGCTGGTAAACACTTCCAGATCATGACGCTGTATCTGCGGCAGCAAGCAGCTGGGCAGGTTGAGTACATAACGGGCACTCATCGGATCGGCGGAGGAACGAAGAATGATCCGGGCCTGGCGCATGAATTCTACGGGTAACTTCCCCGGCACCCAGCGCAGGCGGGCACTAAAATAGTAAACACCATTGCGATCCAGCCGGATGGGTGTCAGGAACCGCCGAGAAATTTGCGGGAACCCATCAGAGGCATCCAGCAGGCGGCCTTCGGGGATGGCGGGACTTGCGATGAAGTGCAATTGACGAAAAGGATCGTGAGGAATAGGCCAAGTCTCGGCAGGTTGCCAGGGTTCCTGCCAGCCAGTGCCGCCAGCCGCTATCTGCACGGGCAAAACATCCTCCGCATAGGCGAAAGGCTCGTGCGCCAGCAGCGCGACCTCTTTTTTCTTAGCCATCACCGCTCTCACTGCCGATTCAAAACGCGCCCGACGAAGTGCCACTTGACGCGGAGCGTCTTGCGCAGGCGTGTCATAACGCACGGCATGTCCCGCCGTCAGTAGCGCCTCGTCCGGTGCCATCAGATCAGCCGCCGGATTCGGTTTACGATACGAAACCAGACCCTCCAGCACATGCACTTCCGTTGCACCCGAGGCTTCGACCTTCACCGAGAACTCCGTCCCAAGGTCCGTCACCTGGCTGGCAGGCGTCTCCAGCAAAAAACCCGCCGCCTGCTCCTCAGCCCGCACCATCACCACACCCGCATTCAGCACCGCCCGCGACCGCGTGCGCAGCTCCAAATTCACCTTCCCCCGAAGAAGCACGGACGCACCCGCATCAAAGCGCAGCATCGCCGTGCCCGAGCGCAGCCGCAGCGGCCCAGCGGCCACGCGTTGCCCCTCCACGAGACTAGCGTCGTTCTCCCACACGCACTGATCCGCTAGCGTCAGCGTGGCGACATACTCGGGTTCCGTCTGATTGCTCTCATGCCTCTCATTACTCTTCCACGCCAGCCCCGTAAGCACGCCTAGCAGCGCAAAGGCTGCCGCCGCTGCCATCGTAGGCCACACCTGCCATTTTACCTTGCGAGTTTGCAGCCTCGGAGCGGCACCTTCACTAACCGCCATGGTTTCTAGTGCGAGATCCACATTCACATAGCGCAGGTAGGTGAGGCGGAAGTCCGCCTCGGCACGCAGCAGCGCCTCCATCTGCTCTAGCTCTTCACGCGAAGCCTCGCCATCACGGCAACGCCGGATGAGTTCCAATTGGTAATCGTTCGAATTCATGCAAGCTCCCATTTCACTAGTTCACGCCGGGCGCATTCCGTCAAGATTAGCCGGATACGGTGCAGCGTCTTGTAGAGCGAAATCGCCGTGCGGCCTAGCTTCACCGCAAGGATATCCATGCGCACGCCAGGCGCATACGCCGTGCGCACCAGCTCTCGCTGCTTATCAGGCAGCTTTTCCACACAGACCTCCAGTGCCCGGCGCTCCGCCTCCAGCGTCTCCGCGTGGTCCACCGTGGTCTGCGCCAGCAACTCCAAGACCTCGTCACCAAAGAGGTGCCGATCCCGCGCTCGGTCACGCCGAAACGCCAGTGCCTCCATCCTTGCCACGCCAAAGCCCCAGCGCGTGAACGCTGCTTCATCCATGGCCGGATCAAACTTGCGCCAAAGCACCACCGCCACCTCCTGCATCACCTCCCGCTCCTCATCCTGCGAAAACAGCAGCGACCGGACAAATACCCGCAACGCCTGCTCCTGCCCGATGAAAAGGCGTAGGAAACGATCATGCAAATCACGGTCAGAATCATTCATGCCTACGAATGCTCCACCACAAGCAGCGGTTTGCCGCAAAAATTTTTAGCAATAATCTCACACGGCCATTGCCCGCCGCCCCCACCTTTCCCACCGCCAGTAAAGGTAACAGCCGATGACCGTGACGCTCAGGATGCCGAAGTAAAACGATTGGATGGCGATGATCGCCATGGAGTGCTGCCACGCTTCCTTCGACTGGCTCCACTGCTGCCACATGAAGGCCGTCAGACCGGCATACTGGACAAACAACGCGACAATCAAGGCCATCAAGACGCGCCGCCATTCTCGCGGCCAGCGCAGCAAAGCCGCAATGGTTAGTCCAGCCAACACGAGGGGTAGCGCGATCACCAGTGTTTTCATCCAATGCAACACCACCATGATGTGCGGGAGATTGCAGGCCGAACTCAAGACCACAGCGAACCCAATCACGCCCTGCCAAAAACCCTTGTCCTCAGGCTCCATCTGCCAAACGGAACGCGCCGCTTCGGTACTCATGCCATCCTCCAGCCTGATGTGCTGCCGACGACGGTAAAACCAGAATCCAAAGGCAAACCCGGCAGACTGCACCAGCACTCCGATCAGAAAGGACAAAAGCACCAACCCAGACGAATTCGCCATCATTCGAATCCCTAGCATACCAAACACTAACGAAACGACGAAACCGAGCACCGTGACAGCAGCGAGCGTCCAGACAGCAAACCGCTTTTCTCGTGATGTGCGTGCCGATTGAGTCTGCGAACGAAATAGACTCCACATCCCTGCTGCCCCGACTAGGATGGGTGCCGCAAGGGTCCCGCTTAGAGCCGTGCCTTTGGCTATCTTGGCACCTGCCCCGGTGACAGCAGCCGCAGAGGCTGTAGCCGTGCTCGCAGCCAGAGCGCCCATCGCGGCCAATGTGAAGGCCGTCGTGGGCAACGTCGTGCGCAGGACACTGCCCAGCGTGCGCTCGATCCGCTCCGCCAGCATCGCTCGCCCACGGAGGAGGCGCTGCTTCACTGCATCTTCCGAAAGGCCAAGCACCTCTGCCACCGAGGCAACCGACTCATTCTGCCGATAAAACAGCACCATCGGCTCGCGATACAGCGGTGGCAGCTCCTGCAATTGTCGCAGTAGGATCGCACACTCCTCACTGTTGATCGTTTGCTCCGCGGGGGACGGCGCATCATCTACCTCGCTGCTTTCATCACTCAGCTTATCCGTTTCAGCCGCCGGCAGGCGTTCGGCCTTGCGCAAGGAGTTGTGCGACAAATTTCGCACGATGCCACAAATCCATGACTTGAACTTGTCCGGCTCCCGCAAGTCCCGAAGCTGCTTCCACGCTGCCATAAACGCCTCTTGGGCAATATCTTCGCTTTGATGAATGTCTCCACAAATCCCCAAAGCCACGGAGCAAGCGAGAGCCTGATGTCGCTCCACCAGTGGACCATAAGCATTGACATCGCCTTCAAGGGAGCAACTCACCAAAGTGGTATCGTAGGTTTCGTTGGGGTAGCTTGTATTCGTCATCATTGAGTTCATCGTTTCTGATGAGTGGCTCCGACCTGCCTCAAGGTGACAAAAAAGATTTACCCCATGACGCATGATGGAAGCCATCCTTGTGTCTGAAGCGCTGCACAAACATCCGCCGGGATAGCGATGCCAGCAAGCGGCTGCGGCTTGAGCCGCATTCAATGACCCAGATTTGGCTCAAGCCGAAACCACTTTTTCAATCCTCCGGCTCCTTCTGGATCACCTTCGTTCCCGGCGGCAGAGGGCCTTTGCTGATGGAGACGCCGCTGGAGCTTTTGTTGGCACCGGGATCGAGCGCCATCTCGACGGCGGCTTCATTCACCACATCGGCGAAGAGCTGCGCCAGCGCTTTGGCGTCATCGGAGAGGATGGCACCTAGATAGCGCTCGGCTCGGCTTTCCGTGGTCATGATGCTTTCACCAAGATTGATGGAAATGTTGGTATTCGGTGACGGCTTGATGCCCTTGATCTTCATGGCCAGCTCCATGGCATCTCCGAAAGCCTTTCCCTGCTCCCCATGAGCCGTCATCATCTTCTGCATCAGCGCTTGAAGCTTAGGCGTGAGCGCCGGGTCCTTGGCCAGTTCCATCAAGCTCACGCCAGGATGAGCCGCACGATAGTCATCCACCAACGATTGTGCGTTTTGCGACCGCTCACCAAACAGCAGGTCGAATACTTCCTGGTCGCTCATCTCGGAGACCTTCGCCTTGGCAATCGAGTTCCGTGGCGGAGTCGTCGTCGCAGGTGTGGGCTGGATGGCAATTGGCTTGGCCTCTGGGCGAGAGAGCAAGAATGGCAGCGATGCTGTGGCGAGGGTTCCCGTGATGAGTAGGGCTTTTGTGGTCGTGGTCATGGCAATGAGAGTGGAACCGGCCACGGTGGTGGCCGGAATGGCGGCTGAAGAAGCACCGATGCTGGTTAGCGACAGTTTGCCGAGCGAGGCTTGCAACGCGGCGGGCATGGCATGGGCTGATTGACTCGTGAACAAGGCCACCACCCCGATGCCGCAGGTGATGCCGCGAACTTTCAAGGCCTCCCGCATGGCCGAAATGCCGCGTTCGATGGCCCGCGAGACCGTGGCTTGATTCATGCCCAGGCGTCGCGCGATCTCCACCTGCCTGCGACCTTCCAAAAAGTAGAGCACAAGCACCTCGCGCAGCTCTTGCGGCAGCTCATTGAGCGCTTCATCCACATGTGGCTCGATCTCCGGCCATGTCGCCTCACGATCTGTGTGCCACGACTCCGCCATGGCATCTTCGACACGCTTACGGATAGTTTCGCGGCGCACCACATCGCAGGCCCGGTTCCATGCCACCCGATGCAGCCATGCCGCGACGGATTGCGTGATGCTGCCGCTCTTCCTCGCCAGTTCGAGAAATGTCTCCTGCGCGACATCCTCTGCCACGGTGGCGTTCTGTGTCACGCGCAACGCTGTCGCATGAACCATCGGGCCATGCGCCTGCACCAGCTCACGAAAGGCATGAGCATCGCCATGGCTGGCGTAGCGGTGGAGTTGCTGGAGGTCGGAGAGCATGAGTTCTCATAAGAGTTGCACGAGCGGCTCGTTTTATGCGCGGGAGAGCAAAAAAATGGCTACGGCTTTAGCCGCAAACGATGAGTCAATCGTCAATGCTAGTAGATGTGGCGGCTTTGTAGAGCCATGATATGGCAATATCATTCAGGCTTTCTAGCAGCCTAAACTCAAAACTACCTTCATAGATCGCTGCGACCAGCAAGTGGAGAGAGGTTGGAGAACCATGCTTACCGGTCGGGAAGCTTTGCCTCATCTGCCGATTGAACCGAAATGCTTCCAGCCGGCTTCTTGAGGTCAGGGTCAACTGAATACTCAAAAATCGCCCCTTCCAGTGCCCCTCTCAGCCAGCCTTCGATCTTCTTCGGGTCTTGTGACATCGACGCTTCAATCAGTGCACGATTCTTTGGCGAACCGAGACTTTCATCCGTGTCGATGGCAATATTGAGTGTGCCGTGATTCATCTGCTTGGCCTTTTTGATCTCGGCAACCGCTTCCCGAATCATCTTCTGATTGGCCGGTGATTCCAGAAACACAGCCATTCCACGCATTGCCTCTTCAAACTCGGCGCTGCCCATCATTACCTCTGTCGGAAGATCTTCAAATTTACGAATAAATTCATCCACCCGTTGTTGCAGCTCAACCGAACCTGCCTCAGGCCGGTAGCGTTTCGGTTCAGGCGTGTTTGCGACTGCGACTTTGTTTGTAGATTTAGCTGCGGTAAGGCTTACTTGCGGCATCGGCTTCTTTTCCTCAGGTTGAGGAACGAAGAAGAAGGCAACAGCGGCGACGGCCGTGCTGCCGATGAGGATTTTGGTGGTCGTGGTCATGGCAATGAGAGTGGAAGCAGCCACGCTGGTGGCCGAAACGGCGGCTGAAGAAGCACCGATGTTAGTGATCGACAGCTTGCCCAAACTAGCGGCCAGCGAAGCGGGCATCGCCTGCGCAGGCTGAGCGGCGAACACGGCCGCGAGACCTGCACCCGCGATCACGCCACGCGTTCGGAAGGCCTCCCGCATGGCCGAAATGCCGCGCTCGATGGCCCGCGACACCGTGGCTTGGTTCATGCCCAGGCGTCGCGCGATCTCCACCTGCCTGCGACCTTCCAAAAAGTAGA
>JBIKYV010000263.1:0-3279 GCA_044355075.1 Prosthecobacter sp. | reverse complement strand
TCGAAACGTGATGGTTGAGTCATAGTTGGGTTCCGTGGGTGTGAATGGGGTATGGGCAAAGTTCAACGAGGCAGATAGGTCTTGGCGATCTCATGTTCCATGTGACGTAGATGCGCGATCAGGCAGTCGAGAAGCCTGGCCCTGATCAGCGTCCGCCACTGGAAAAAAGAAACAAATTCATCGTTGGTATGAGCAGATACACACTCCCACTCGTTGGCTGATGGTGATGGCTTGTGGTGGGCATTAACGACTATGGCGCCAAAACCTTGAAGTGTGTGGATGGCGGATCGGTAAACAACCGGGTCCATTAATTCACTGGTGCCAGCTTCCACAGTGCCGAAGCGAATGACCGGTCCAAGCAAGTACTGATCGGTGAGAATGCCATGGGAGCCTAATCGGCGAATGAGCGAATTGACTTGGTGAATATGGTCTTCGCGTTGCTCAATGACGTGTAACAGCCGAAGCCAAAGGATCCGGCCGGGGGTGATCTCGGGGGGCATGGGTAGAGTCTCTGTTTGGGAAAATTGGTGAATAAACTGAATCTGGAAGGCTGAGTTGCGAATGAGAAATGCTGCAACACTGTTTGGATGCACTTCAGGCACCGATTTGGATCATGCTGAAAGAAACTGCACCCGTTGTTGCAACAATCAGTGTCGTTGCTGGTGAAGCGGCGACGAACAAGCTTGCCGCCATGTCGTTCCCCATGGCGGGGCCTAGGTAATTCAACCCAAATGGTCCTACGGGTGTTATTTACATAAGAATTAACCATTCCTTGTGATTGCTTATCGGCTTCCACAAGTAAGCTGGAAGGATGACGATACAAAAGGGTTGATGTTTGTGGGAAAGATTTACAGTTGACAACAGACCCGAAGGCGTCGGCTTAAATTTCATGGGCTTTGGAAGGGAAGAATGGGGTGAAAGGCGCAAAGACCGAAACCAGAAAATCGAAGGCCCCCGATGCCTTGGGGTTCCGCGAAGGCACATCGAGCGTCCACACAAGCCGAACCATGATGCTCGCCGAGTTGTCGCTGGTCCTTGAACACGTCGAGAAGAACGCCACGGCTGACGAATACGTTGCCGCCGTGGTGGATCATAATGTTCTGGGTAAGCCGACGCAGACAACTCGGAAATGGTCCGCCAAACGCCTGACCGAATTATATGGACTAGATCAAAACCGAGCTGTGTTCCGGTTGCTACGCCACTTCTGGGAAGCGGACCCTTCAGCCCGGCCAATGATGGCGTATTTGGCCGCATCAGCCCGAGATCCGCTTTTGAGGGCTGCAACACCTTTCGTTATATCGTTACCCGTGGGTGACGCATTTTACAAAACTCATGCAGCCAGTTTTTTGATGGAACTGTATCCGGCGCGATTCAAGCCCACCACCCTGTTGTCCACGTCCAGAAATCTTGCATCATCGTGGACTCAAGCAGGGTATCTTGCCGGCAGGCGCAACAAAAAACGGACGTTGCAGGTGGTAACGCCTTTAGTGGCAACATACGCATTTCTCCTCGGTTACTTGAGCGGAACACGTGGCAAGATGTTGTTCGATACGATTTGGATACAAATGCTCGACCGCACAGCTTCCGAAATTGTGGATCTGGCAACAGATGCTTCCCGACAAGGGTGGTTGAACTACAAGGCATCTGGCTCAGTCGTGGAAATCACATTCCCCAATTTGCTGACCCCCAAAGAGGAGAAGGCATCGAATGAACCGGATTGACCTTCTAAGAAGGAACTACGAGCGCTTTTTGAACACTTCTTGGGACCGCAATGTTTCCGGTGCTCAGCGTGTTTGGTTGGCCGTCTATGACAAGGAAGACGAGCGCAAGATGCGGCATCGGATGGGCTTGTTTGAAGAATCGACTATCCATGCCGGCTACAAATGGAAGTCTATCGACCTGACTAATGCCTTTGCCAACTGGATGTGTGGACCCGACAATTCCGACTACGCTGAAAGCTACTTCGAGTCGCCCGATAGTCTCGATAATGCTAAGCTGGGCGAGTTCATGCAAGCGGTTGTTGCGCGCATCAAGTTGGCACTGAGCGAACTTGCTGATCCCGACAACACCGTGCTGGCCATATTCGGAATCGCATCTGTATTCGGTTTCTTGAAGATTTCCGAAATTTTACCCTTGGTGGAAGGGGACTTGAAAGGCCGTTTGCTGGTCTTCTTCCCCGGCGTCTACGAACAGAACAATTACCGCCTGCTCGATGCGCGAGACGGATGGAATTACCTTGCATACCCGATCACCGCCAGCGATGTGGAGGCCTCCCCGTCATGAGGAATCTTCTGATTTTCTCAATAGACTCTCACTTCCACATACCACTCAGCCAATGTGTCTCTAATGTCAACGTAAAGCAGTCTGCCTCTGACCTCGATATTCTGCGGCATGAATTCACAAATTTCATATGCGACGGGCAATATGCAGATGTCTTAACACGCATCCTGAGTACTTATCTGAGCCACTTGGATAAAAGTGAGCAGCCAGGGGTTTGGATCAGCGGCTTCTTCGGGTCCGGCAAATCGTATCTTGTGAAGATGCTCCAATATCTATGGATTGACTTTGAGTTCGAGAACGGCACAAAAGCAAGAGACTTAGCCAAACTCCCAATTGGCTTGCAAGATCTTTTGAAAGAACTCTCGAATTTAGCAAAAACACACGGTGGCCTTCATGCTGCTGCGGGAGATCTCATGGGTGAAACCAAAAAGAGTATCCGGTTGGCAGTGCTGGGAATCCTTTTTAAATCGGTTGGATTATCTGGCGACTATGCACATGCCTGTTTTCAGATGTGGCTGCGCGATGAAGGACTGGAAAGTAATGTCCAAAAATTTATCACCGACAGCGGCAGCACTTTTGAAAAAGAACTAACCTGCCTTTACGTTAGCAAGAGGATGCACCAAGCGATTCTTGCTAGCCGACCGGAATTCGCATCCAAATCGACCGATGTTTCACTCATCTTGAAAAACCAGTTCCCGCCTGATCCCGATGACGTGTCAATTGACGACATGATCGACAAGATCATGCGGGCGGTTGGTCGAGATGGAAAACTGCCTTTAACGGTTTGCATTTTGGATGAAGTCCAGCGGTACATCAATGAAGACGTGAGACTTTCTAGGGCATTTCAGGATGTTCAAGAACAATGCTGCGCCCGGCTGGGCGCCAACTTTCTGTTGATTGGTACCGGCCAAACCGTCTTGAATTACCTTGCATACCCGATCACCGCCAGCGATGTGGAGGCCTCCCCGTCATGAAGAATCTTGAGATTTACGAGAAAGA
>JBIKYV010000274.1:0-2887 GCA_044355075.1 Prosthecobacter sp. | reverse complement strand
AGCCGAAAATGATACTTCGGCGGCCCCAATGAAGCCTCCACCGACTTCACCACGCCACCCTCGCCATACCAACCATCCCAGCGAATGGCACCAACGATGGGTGGCTCACCAGCCGCGACTGTTGCCGCCAGTGAACTGAGCAATAACGCTAGCCATGTGAGAAGTCGTTTCATCAAGATGTAGCCATCTTGGCCGCCAAATGAACGTCATCAATCTCGACACCTTTCTCACCGCCGTTCTGCCTCCACCGAAGCTTGCGCTTGCTCGCGTGGAAGTTCGCAGCCTCATCGACTTGCGAGTGCGTTTCACCGAGAGGCTGCGAGGCTCGGCGGGGAAGCGCGTCCAGTGTTGACTCCGAACGAGGCGAACCGTAGTTCCAGCTCTCGCCACCATGAAACTTCATCACTCCCTCCTCGCGCTCTGTTTCATCTTCACCGCTGCTCGCGCGGACGAGCCTGTGGTCATTCATCTCTGGAACGCAGGAGCACCCGGGTTTGAGTCGCGCAAGGACGAACCCGAAGTCGTCAAAGGCACCTCCGTCTCCAACGTTCACAATCCCTCCATCACCGTCTTCCCCGCGCCCAAGGACAAGGCCAACGGTGCCGCCGTAATCATCGTCCCCGGCGGTGGGCATCGGCAACTCGGCTTCGGTGGCGAAGGCGCGGAACCGGCCAAGTTCATGAATGATCTCGGCATCACTGCCTTCGTGCTCAAGCATCGACTCCCACGCGAGCCCAACTCACCTTACTCCCTCGACGTCCATCCGCGCCAGGATATCCAGCGCGCCATGCGTATCGTCCGCAGCCGCGCCGCCGAATGGAAACTTGATACAAAGCGCATCGGCGCGATGGGCTTCTCCGCCAGAGGTGAAACCGTCGCCATGCTGGTTTACAGCCCCACCGCTGGCGACCTGCAGGCCACCGACCCCATTGATCGCATGGACTGCCGTTGTGATTTCCAAATCTCCATCTACCCCGGCCCGCTCGGCATTCCATCTGGTGCCATCCCCGCTGACGCCCCTCCTGCCTTCTTCCTCGTCGCCAACGACGATCAAAGCCACGTCGGTGCGGTGCTCGATCAAGTCATCAAATACGAGCAAGCCAAGCGCCCCGTCGAATGCCACCTCTACGCCAAAGGCGGCCACGGCTTCGGTATGGGCACACGATCCAAGCTCGCCTCCATCCAACCGTGGACCCAACGCCTCGCCGACTGGCTAACAGACAGCGGCCTGTTGGCAAACGCCGAGCCGCCGCAGAAGTAGACACAAGCATCCTATCGTATGCGTCCAGCCTTGCCATACGGTGATGCTGGACTCCACGGTCGTCAGTAGTCGAGCCTTGGCCAAAGGTATCGTTGGCAAACATTTGTGTTGCACTAAAACTGCGATGCCTTCTTCGCTGTCTTAGCCTTCTCGTTCGCGGCGGTCTGATCCGCCTCAGCTTTCAAAGTGGCTAGCTTCTCGCTCACCATCGGACGAAGCTTGAGCGAGTAATGGAAGATTCGCTTCAGCTCTCGCGTGTCGCCGCTAGGCTCATACATCACGATCGTACCACCATCGGCATCCTCATGGATGAAGTGGCTTTTGCCAAACTTGCCAGGCCGATCGGTGAACTCACCGTAACGGATTGTGAGGTCTGACATCACGGCGCCGATGTCCTTCGCGCTGTCTGCAGAAGGGTCGATGAACATTGCATAAAACTGATCGTCAATGAACCATGCAGTGTAGCGTCCGATGGGAGTAGCATAGCTCCAGTAGTCAAAGTCGGGTGCCACAGGAATGCCTGTGGTCGCGACGAATTCATCCAGCATATCAAACCGACCCGTGAAGGGCCGCGTCGCAATGAAGATGCCGATTTGTTCGGCATTGTTCTCGGTGATCTGTTGCACTTGAAGCTTCAAAAGGGCTGGCCAGAGATCGGCTTTGATCGTCTTGGCGACAGCGTGGCTGCTAGCCAGATGCTTGCCATAAAACATGGCGATGTCGGGCGTGAGTCGGCTGCTGATGAAGGAGTCGGAGTGATCGTGCAGGAGAAAAGGCATCAACGATCTGGCCGTGTCATCGAAGCTCGCACCCCACTTGGCGCAGCGGAAGCCCGAGTGGTTAGTGAGCATTGGCTTGTCTTTCTGCAAAGTTCTCGCGATACGCGCTGTGAGGAAGCGACGACACTCGTTTTGAATGAGGAGGATCTCATCCGAGCGCTTTGCTTGGGTGGCAAAGATCGTCGTGGTCGCCTTCGGCTCGATGGTGCGTTCGAGAAAGAGTTTCACGGGGTTGATGAAGATCTCGGTGCCCTTCGGTCCCTTGACGTCTTCAGCAGTATCGTTGCTCAGCGCGAGATCCCAGAAGCGCAGGACTTCCAGATGCTTCCGTTCACCGTCGAACATCAGGTAAGGATAGCTCCATCCGTAGCTGGTTTTTTCAACACGCGCGATACCGCCGCCGTAGTTGTTCGCGTAGATGCACTCTGTCGTCCAGAGTTCCCACTGATCATCATCGTCCGCGATAAATGCGAGGATCTTCTCGCCCGATAGCTCCTTGAGTTCGGCGAGCATCTTGCTGGCTTCGGAGAACTGTTCCGCGCTCATTTGATGAGCCGGCAAACCGATGCCAGGCGCGAGGAAGACCTTCGCCTCACGGCCCGTCATGAGCCCACTCTTCATGAATCCAAGCACACGCTCCTGCCAAGCGTCGGCCATGTCAGGATCGGCGAACAAACCACTTTTGGCACCCTCGATGACTTGGAGCGCTTCAGGCGACGGGTTGATCTGGCCGACGGCCGTTGACCATTCTTTGTTAAAGCCGATCAACCATTCCGTTGGTTCATCTGCGGAGGAATTCTGGCTCAACGAAGCGGTGCTCAAGACCAGCAGCGTCATGGCATTCAGG
>JBIKYV010000262.1:0-3289 GCA_044355075.1 Prosthecobacter sp. | reverse complement strand
TGTCGTCTGCACAAAACATCCGCGCAGGCATCATCGGGCTCGATACCTCTCACGTGCTAGCCTTTACCAAAACACTGAACGCCATGCCTCAAAAGCCGGAGGTCATGGGCGTGCGCATGGTCGCTGCCTATCCGCAGGGCTCCAAGGACATCGAATCTAGCGTCAAGCGAGTTCCCGAATACACTCAGAAGGTCCGTGAGCTTGGTGTGGAAATTGTGGACAGCATTGATGCGCTGCTCGACAAAGTGGATGTTGTCTTCTTGGAGACTAATGATGGTCGTCCGCACCTGGAGCAGCTGAAGCCTTGCCTTGAGGCGCACAAGCCCGTGTTCATCGATAAGCCTATCGCTGCGAGTTTGGTCGATGCCATCCAGATCTTCGAGGCATCCAAAGCAGCGGGAGTGCCGGTTTTTTCGTCTTCATCGCTGCGTTTTGGCAAAAGCACCTTGGCTGTGCGTGGAGGTAGCATCGGAACGGTGAAGCGGGCTGAAACCTTTAGTCCCGCGAGTTTGGAAAGCACACATCCTGACCTCTTTTGGTATGGCATTCATGGGGTAGAAAGTCTTTTCACCGCGATGGGGCGCGGATGTGTCTCGGTAAAACGGGAAACGACAAACGAAGGCAAAATCCGGGTCATTGGCCAATGGGACACAGGACGCACAGGTGTTTTTTTTGAGAACAAGGGTTACGGAGGCAAAGCCTTTGGTGACAAGGGCGAATCCGACATCGGGGCCTATGAAGGCTATGATCCGCTGCTGTATGCGGCCGTGCATTTCTTCCGCACCGGCGTCGCTCCCGTGACGCCTGAAGAGACTCTGGAGATTTACGCTTTTATGGAAGCTGCCGATGAGAGTAAGCGTCGCGGTGGAGCAGAGGTTCAGCTCCAGGAGGTCATGGAGAAAGCCAAAAAGGCCGCGAGACAGCCCTGAATCCAAGTCTGTCTGCAACGCTGCTTTTGGCTAGGCTGGGCTGACCCGCACCGCATAGGCGGCGCAGAGATTCCCCGGCAGCAGGGCGCGTGCGGGGCTGGATGTGGTTCGTGCAAGTTCGGCCGCGAGAGCGAGCTGAAAGGCGCCGGCTGCACCCATGCTTTCGCCTAAAACCGCACGTGGATGCATGAGCTTCACCTCCGGTGCATCGCACAGCACCTTTTTTTCCAAAGCATCCAGCAGCGGAAGGCCAGTCTGTGCAGTGATTTCATATGCACAGGCATCGGCTTTCCACAATGAGCTTTCGGTCAGCTGCCGCAGTGTCGCGGCGTGTTCGGTTTCATTCAAAAAGGCACCGGCAGTGCTGTGATCCAGTGTCGGTCCTGTGCCGTTTAGAGAGAGCACGAGCGCGGCAGCCCCTTCTGCCGCAACCATGTTAGGGTGGTAGTAGGTCACAGCCTCTGCGCCTACCCAGTCCGCTTCTTCCGCTCCAATCACCAGCACGTGATCGACCCAGCCGAGTTCTAGCCAAGTGCGGGCCATCGCGATGGCTTCCACGATGGCACTTGATTCGCCAATGAGGGTTGTCACTGGCCCATCAACCCCGAGAAAAGCCGCGATGTGCGAGGCGGGTGCGTTGTAAACGGTTTCAGGGAAAATCAGCGGACTGGCCAGGGCAGGGGTCTGGAGCACCTCTTGGTAAAACTTGCCACTGAACTGCACGCAGCCATTGAACATGCATTGAATGATGCCCAAGCGACCTGCGCCCATGCCTTTGGCAAAACCAGCTTGGGCGAGTGCCTCCAGTGCAGCTGCCATGGAAAATCGTGTGATCGTGCTGGCGCGGCGCAGGCGAGGAAACTTCGGCAGTAGATCCGCTGGGGCGGGAGGCACCGTGCGCAGAGCACAGGGCCAATCGCGCTGACCGACGGTGCGTCGGCTTTGTGTCAGCGGTGGCGGGCTCGCGCTGCTGACGGCTTGCAGGAGGGCATCTGCGCCCCAGCCGGCGGGCGAGACAGCACCGACACCGGCGATGCTCAGGCGTGAGGAACGTGGCCGCTCAGGAATGGATTCTGAATTCACTCCGGATCGAGCAAAGATCAGCGTCGCGTTCGTGCCTCCAAAGCCGAAGCTGTTGGTCAAAGTAACGTTCACCTTGGCTTCACGCCATGTTTGGACAAGCTCAGACTGCACGGCGGCGTCGGTCTCGCGCACGTTCAAGCTGGCGGGTAGCCATTGGCCACGCATGGCCATCAGGCAGATCACGGCCTCGACTGCACCCGCACCGCCTAGCAGATGTCCCATGGCCGATTTTGTGGAGCTGAGTGCGATGCCACTCGCTGCTTCACCGGCCCAGACTTGGATGGCGCTGGCCTCAGTGACATCGTTGTAGGGGGTGCCTGTGCCGTGGGAATTGATGTAATCCACTTCATGTGGCTGAAGCCCGGCTCTTGCGCAGGCTTCACGCATGGTGCGGATGGCGGCTTTTCCCTCGGGATCAGGCTGAGTCAGGTGGTGCAGGTCCGTCGCGGTTGCGTAACCCGCCGCCAAGGCGAGAGGCTGGGGCGCATGACGTTCCGCTGCCGCTTCGGCGCTTTCTAGCACGACGACTGCTGCGCCTTCGCCAAGAGCGAGGCCATCACGCGCGGCATCAAACGGACGGGGAATGCCGCTCGGGGCTAGGGCACGCAGGGTGTCGAAGCCTGCGAAGACCAGCTCCGCCAGTGCATCGTAGCCACCTGCAAGCACGCGGCGTGCGCGGCCTGTCTGGATCATGGCCATGGCGTCGCCGATGGCATTCGCACCGCTGGCGCAGGCGTTCGAAACGATCAGAATCGGTCCGTGCCAGTCATATTCAGCTGCGATGGCTGCGATTTGCTTCTGTGGCTGATAAAATTCGACCCGAGAGAGTTGTCCGGGCACCCGGTGGGAGCTGGAGATGGCCGTGCGAAAGTAGTCCTGACCCACACTCATGGCCCCGGCGGAGGTGCCGATAATGATGGCATCAATGCCTCCCATGTCGGGCATATTTGCCATCTCCAAGGCTTCACGCACCGCCAGCAGCAGCATCTTGGTGCCTCGGTCGATGAGGGGCTCACGGCGCTTTGGGGTACGGAGAAAGAAGCGCTCCTGAGGCAGCACTACCTGAGCGGCGGTTTTGGCGATGCGTTCACTCACATCGAAGGCCGTTACGGGCGTGAAGTTCATCCGGTTAGACCGAAACGAGGCCTCATTTTCACGCCAGTTCAGTCCTAGCGGAGACACGATACCAGCACCGGTGACGAGAATTGTTGGGGAGGGGGTAGCCACGAAAAATCGAGGATATAAACGGCAAGAAGTCCTGGCGGTGTGCGAGGGCT
>JBIKYV010000024.1:0-35977 GCA_044355075.1 Prosthecobacter sp. | reverse complement strand
ACCGAGCCTACGCTCTGTAAGACGGTTGCCATTCACTGCGACCCTATTGGAAAGGCGGCACCCAGCAACGGGGCCGCCTTTCTCTTTCAATGCCTCTGGTTACGTTGATTGCTTTCAAATGGGTCTATGGGTGTCTTTGAAGGATGAGACGTGAATAGCTGCAAATGTGCAAAAAATGTTCTAAAACATGCTTGGAATAACAATATTAACACACCCAGATTGAATGCGTCGTTGTGGGCCGATAGCGTTCTCAAAAGTGAATGAGCTATGTCATATTCGTTCCATCGGCCTCACTTGTGCGATGTAGCCTCTAAGTAAAAGCGTTGGATTTAACTAAACTAGCCAAATTGTAACAAAAAAGACACATAGATGCTTTTTTCGTTCCTCTTGTTACAAAAGCGTCACGCTACGCTTCTTGTTCACCTCAGGGGCTTGTGAATATGGCGATATGAGGGGTATCCAACTTACGAAGCTCTTCCCAGGCAATCATGCTCTCCATTTCTAGACAAATTTCAGGATTTATTGTGCTCGCTATTGGCTTGCATAGGGTTGCGTTCTGCCAAACGCAGCCATCCTCTTTGGACCAGAGTGTGCAAAAAGCTCTTGAAGGTATCCCTCCCGAGCTATTGCCCTATGTTTCTGTGGGGAAAGGCACTTCCCGTGCGCCGATCCAGATTCAGGATGCGATGGATGCGGCTATTCGGCTCGCCGCTGAGGTAGATGGCGATGATGATCTCCGAGACAGACTTCTGCATGAATGCGCTATGACCGCATTGGCACGTGGTAGTGCTGCCACGGCAGAACAAGTGGCTGGCATGATCCGCAGCCATCGCGCCGCGCTGCTGTTGGTTTCAGTCGCGGATCATCTGTTGATGAATTCCATTCCAGATGTCGATAGGGCACATGAACTTACCATCAAGGCGGGTGCTATGCTGCCTTTACTGAAACCCTTGCAGGCACAACGTGTTCTGGCACGGCTATTGGTGACAGGACGTTTCGTGGGAGTAAGCGAAGCTACATTAGCAGTTTGGTGGGACAGGCTTAAAGACAAAGAGGCCAGGGCAGAGGTAGCTGTCCGTTTGCTGGCGCGGCAGGCAGAAGAAAAGGGTGACTTTGATCGCTCATTGTTCCTCCAGGAAACAGCCAGGCTCGGACTAGAGCAGCCAGTGACTGGTTATCTGGATGCCGCTGAGGACCTGCTTGGGCAGGTCGAACGACGGGCAAAGGCGAAACATGACCCGCAGCCGCTTCTTGCGGCTGCCTTTGAAGTATTGAGTGCTTCTCACACCTTGCATACCGAGCTTTTGGTACGCTGGGCGGCTAGGTTTTACCGAGTTGGGCATGAGGATCTGGCGCGTACGCTTTTTGAAAAAGCAGAAAAGAATCTGGGTGCGCCGCACGAGCAGATTGCCCGCCTTTATTATCATATTGCTTATCTCTGGAAGCTTCGTGGGCGTGCTACTGTGCTTCAGCCAAGGCTGGAGCAGGTGGAACGGCAGGTGTCGAGTTTTGAACAGGTGTATCAGCCTTTTGCTTGTGCTTGGCTTTCCGCCGCATGGGAAGCTGATGGAGACGAGCAGCGCTCCGCGGAGCTCATGGCTCGTGCCGTGCGGGCGGCTTCCACCAATGAGAATCCCAGGATGCGGATAGCGGGAGCGGCTCAGATCTGCCTTTGCCGCGCGGCTGTGGGTGGCAGCCTGGCCCCCGAGGCAGCCGCATTGGCCGCAGAGCTGATTGGTACCACGGTCGATGTCCCTCAGTCATCCGCCAAGCCTTCCCACGACTGATGCTCACTCAGACTGACATTTCTCATGTGTTGCATAGGGCAGGGTTTCTCCTCTGTCTCTTCTCTTTGCTGCTTGTCAGAAGCACCATTGCTCAGGACGGCGGTAGTGGGGGGCTTCGTGGTGTGGTGAAAGATGCCGACTTCTACATTGGAATTCCTGACGCGAGAGTGACACTGGAACCTAGCGGGCAGACCGTGCGTACGGACAAGGAGGGCAGATTTTTTATCAATGCAGTGTCACCAGGAGTCTATAATCTAAGTATGCAGGCAGAGGGCTTTGTGCGCGCCACCAAGAATGCTGTGCTGGTGCAGGCTGGTGCAGTGCGTGAAGTGGAACTCGAACTGACAGTTCAAGTGGTAGAGCTCGATGAGTTTATCGTGGAGGATGTCGAGACGCAATCTACGGAGATTGTGCCACTCAGCCTGGGGGCAGATCTTTCTGCCTTTGCCAGTGCCATTTCACCGGAATTGATGAAAACGTCCAGCTCCTCAGGTGACATTGGCAGTGCGCTCAAACGCCTCTCTAGCACTGCGGTGGTGGATAGTCGTTATGTCGTCGTGCGAGGCTTGAGCGATCGTTACAACGTGGTTGTGCTCAACGGTGCGCGCTTGCCTAGTTCAGATCCTGATAAACGTGCGGTCAATATTGATATTTTCCCCACAGGGTTGGTGGAGACGATCATTAGCTCCAAGACCTCGACGCCTACCCTGCCTGGTGAAGCCACCGGTGGCTATCTAAACATCATCACCAAGAGAGTGCCCGCTGAGCCCTTTTTTACCATCTCCATGTCTTCGGGCTACAATACCATGTCCACGGGAAGTGGGCAGTTTTTGAGCTACCGTGGGGGCGGCACTGGCTTGCTGGGAAATGCAGAGTCACGTGAGCTTCCAAGCTTGATGAGGCCCACCTCTGCCCTGCCTTCCGGCGCATCCACTACATCCTATCTCACCAGTCTGCTCACGGCCACTGACCGAGCGAACCAGCAGTTTTCCGAAAATAGGCTGGCAGCCGCGCGTGCGCTTCGGGGGAGGGCGATGGGCACTCAGTATAAGGACGCGCCCATGGACTTCAGTTTCAGCGCGATTGGTGGTACTCGAGTAGACGATTTCATGGGCGGTACTCTGGGTTTGATTGGCGGTGTTACTTATGGGAAAAAATTCATTATGGAGCAGGGTGTGCGCGGTTTTGCCAGTGTCGCCTCGGGAGATCCCGTGCCAACCGAGCGCTGGGATTACACCAAGGGCACGGAAAGTCTGCTTACCGGTGCCTTGCTAAGTGCCTCGCTGGAATTCTCCCCGCAGGACCGAGTGAGCTTGACCTATTTTGCAAATGTCTCTGCCCAAGATGACTCCATTTTTAGCTATGGCGAAACACAGGGGCTTGGCACGATCAGCAACGGGGTTGATCTGGATGATGAAGAGACCTTGGTCTTTCGTGAGTTCATGTTCTACACTGAACGCAGCCTACAGACGCTGCAGTTGACGGGTGAACACCAGATCGAAGGTATGGAGGACATCAAGATTGACTGGTTGGCCACCTACAGCAAGTCATCCCAGATCCAGCCAGATCTGCGCAAGGCGAATTACGCATTCGATTACAACCTACAGAGCTATGTCGGAACTGGTGACCCTGCACCGCCTGACCAGGAGCGTGCCTGGCGACGACTGGATGACAGTAACTACAACATCGCTATGAATGCTGAGATTCCATTGGATGTGGGAGCAAGGAACGGCGGCACTGGCACCAAGTTGAAATTCGGCAGCGCTTTTGAGCAAAGCACACGGGACTACTCGAACGACAACTTTGAATACTTCGGCCTACCAGAGCGTGGACTCATCGCCAGCTATCTTGGGATAGGGCCTGGGGGCGGGCTGCTTGGGCGGCCGCCGACTCCAGATGATCGACGTACGCGCACCTTGGGCGACTTGATCGGCGATCTGGATCTTATCGACCAAAGCCGCGACGACCTAGGTGGCGGTGTCCAGCAGGTCTATGACAATTACTTTCTGGCGCGAGCATTTAACGTCCCTGCACGCGAAGTTTACGGTGCTAGTCAGATTATACCCGCGTTTTATGGCTCCTTCACATTTGCGATGGCAGATGACTTTGAGACCACTGTCGGTGCTCGCTTGGAGTATACTAAGATGGACGTCGCGGTCCAGCTTGAGGGCGAGGGCGCAGTCAGTAACTTCCTGAACCAGTTTAATCCGCGTCGCGTCGGCAATCTGACTTTTGTAAACTTTGGCATTGATCGCACGGATCTGCTTCCATCCCTCTCTAGCCGATGGAAGCTAGCCGATGAAATGAGTTTGCGCAGTTCGGTAAGCCGTACGGTGGCACGCCCTACTTTCAAAGAGATTGCCGTGGTCTTTTCTCGTGATCCTGAGACTGGTAACTTCTTCGTCGGCAATCCTGCCTTGGAGATGTCATCCATCACCAATTATGACCTGCGTTGGGAGTGGATGCCAGCCCCAGGAGATCAGTTCGCTGTTTCGATCTTTGCCAAGCAAATTGATAGTCCTATCGAGTTCATCAACCAGGGCGTCTTTAATACGGCTAGGAATGAGGAAAGCGCCTACCTCTATGGTTTTGAGATCGAAGCATATAAAGAGCTTGGCAACTTGGTTGAGGAGTTGCGTGGCTTTAGCGTGGGTATTAACTATGGCTTCGTGCTATCCAAGGTAGACCTAACGGATGACAGTGCGAAGATTCGTGAGTCGGCCGGTTTATCTTCAGAGCGCCCACTTCAAGGGCAACCAGACTACACTTTCAATACTAATCTTAGCTATGAGATCAAAGATCTCGGATTCACGGCTAGTCTACTTCTCAATATCACGGGACCTCTTCTTTATACAGTGGGTGGCCAGTTTGAGAATAACCTGACGCCAGACATTTATCAGCGTCCCTTCACCTCACTGGATTTGGCATTCAATCAAAAACTCTCAGAAACTTGGAGTTTGAATTTAAGGGTGACTAACCTTTTGAATCAGCCACGAGAAAGATACTTTACTGGTG
Organism: Prosthecobacter sp.; assembly: GCA_044355075.1. GTDB lineage: Bacteria > Verrucomicrobiota > Verrucomicrobiia > Verrucomicrobiales > Verrucomicrobiaceae > Prosthecobacter. The sequence goes on along the minus strand of JBIKYV010000024.1, from coordinate 31,175 downwards.
GGCTTCCCTTTGCCGTAACAAGAACAGGCACCACTTATTCGTTGGGTTTGAGCGGTAAATGGTAGGGTGTCGGATTTGTCAAAAATCAGTAATAGTCCTTGGTTATGCAACATTTTCGTCACCCAACATGTGATGCGGCCTGAGTAACACTAGGCAATCTACAAGACCTTTGAAAACACCTCTATGGTGAAATTGTCCCATCTTCTCCTCATCGCGATTACTTTAGTTGGCAGTGCCACGGCACAGGATACGTCGCTGCCACCCAATCAGTCACCTGCCGCAGCTGCATCATCTGCTATGGATGAGACTCGCGCTTTACTACAGCAATGGTCTACCACAGAGCGGATGATCTCATCCGAGAGAGCGGAATGGGAGACGGGTAAAGCAATGCTCCAGGGGAGAATCCAGCTTTTGAAAGCTTCTATTGAGGAAACGGATAAGAAAATAGCAGAAACAAAATCAAAATTGGATGATGCAAAAAAGCGTTCGGCAGAAGCTGAAGCGGAGAAAGCCCAAATTCGAGAAGCAACCGAGGCACTGCTCCAGGTCGTGCCTGAGCTGGAAAAAGGTGTGAAAGGCTTGTTTGAGAGAGCTCCTGGCATTGTTCAGGAGAAAGTTCGCGTCCTCCATGACCGCATTCCGAAAGAAGGAGCTGACCTTAAAAACATCACCGCAGCTGAGAGATTCCAAAACGTGCTTGGCATCTTGAATGAACTGAATAAAGCCAACAATGAAATCAACTCGATTCCTGAAATCCATGATCTAGGTGGCGGGAAAAAAGCAGAAGTTAAAGTCGTTTATGTGGGGCTCGGACAAGGTTACTTCGTTAACTCGAATGGTGATATCGGTGGCTTAGGTTTACCTTCGGTTAAGGGATGGAAATGGGCACCCGATTCATCCATCGCGCCTCGGATGAGAGAGCTCATCGAGGTCATGAAGAAGGCAGTCGCACCCAAGCTCGTCGAGCTGCCAGCAGAAATTCAGTGAACATTCGCTCTATCAGTCCTTTCCCATATATGCGCCCCCTTATTTTATTCTCACTTTTCACGGCAGTGGCTTCTGCGCAGAGTTTAGGCTTCAACAAAGCTCGGGATTCTGCTAAGGCGGATTTGGACGCGAGCAAAGAGGCTCTGGCCAAGGTTCAGGCTGACATCGCCAAAGAAAAGAATCCACTGAACGAGGAGTTGGCTAAGCTCGAAGAAAGACTGCGCCAGCTTCAAGATCAGTATGCTCCGCTAACTCGTGAGTTGGATGCAGCAGAGCTAAACTCGACCAACTTGAAAAGTCAGGTCAAACTGGCAAATGAAGAGAACGCTTACCTAACCAATATTCTCGAAGAATACACCAAAGGCTTTGAGTCCAAGGTGCATGTGAGTGAGATGCAGCTTTATCGTGGGGACCTGGACAAAGCGAAAGCAGCCGCTGAGAATGATAAGGTGCCTCTCAAAGATCGCTTTTTGGCCCAGTCCGAACTTCTAAAGACTTCTATCTCGCGCTTAGCAGAAGTGATTGGTGGCCGCATCTTTGCTGGCAAAGCTGTGGACTCTCAGGGCTTTGTGCTAGATGGTAAGTTCGCCCTGGTGGGTCCGATGGCTCTTTTCTCCACCTCGGATGGCTTGGCTTCTGGCATCGCCATGCCTCAGGTAGGAAGTGAAATGCCGATTGTTCGCAGCATCACTCCTGAAATCAATAAGGCCATCACGATCTTGGCGACCACAGGCAAAGGCCTTCTGCCTGTCGATGGCACGCTTGGTGCAGCTATCAAAGACTTTGTTCAAAAGCATAGTCTTCTTGACACCTACAAGCATGGTGGTCCCATCATGCATCCTTTGCTATTGGTGAGTATACTCGTCTTTGGCACCGCATTGGAAAGAATCTATTTCATCTTGCGTGAGAAAAAGCGCCGCCGCCAAAAAGATGTGCTCGAAGTGCTGGATGCCGTCGAAGCCGGTAATTTTGACAAAGCCATCGCTATGGGCAAAAAAACGAATGACTATGTGGCTAGAGCGCTGTGCCATGCTCTGGATCATGTTGAAACGAACATTACTGATGCCTTGGGGTTGGCTGCAGCTCTGGAAATTAAGCGTTTTAAGAGAGGCTTCTTCATCTTGGATACCGGTATGACCATTGCGCCACTCTTGGGGCTTCTTGGCACGGTGACTGGCATGATGGCATCTTTTGCTGCGATCGGAGGTGATATGGGGGCGCCTACTGCGATCACGGGTGGTATTGCTGAAGCTTTGATCGCTACGGCCTTTGGACTTGTCATTGCGATGACTGGATTGGTTCCTTTCAACTACCTGAACAACATGGTGGAAGATGCAGAACACGAGCTCGAAGTGGCTGCTTCAAAGCTTGAACTCATCATCGAAAAAAATAAAAAACACGAAGACGAATTGAGGATGCGTCATCGCCAAGCACTAGCTGCTGAAGAGAATGCGAAACTCTCGGGCACGCCGACTGGCCTCAATCCCATCATCGCTTAATCTCTTATGAAGTTCCGAAAGCGTCCCAAAAAGCATGCCAAGATAGAGGTGGTGCCACTTATTGACGTGGTATTCTTTCTTCTCGCAACGTTTGTTATGGTGTCTCTCTCCATGACCAAAAACGAAGGCATTACAGTCAATGTTCCTGCCGCATCGACTTCTGCGCCAAAAGAAAAGTCCGACGCGCCTCTCACGCTCAGCGTGGCTCAGCAGGGTGAAATATTTGTGAATAAAGAGAAGATCAATTTTGCTCAGTTGCCCATTCGCATTCAGAACGCGAAAGCTGCAACCAAAGACCTTGCTGTCGTGGTCAATGCGGATGGCAAGGCTGAGTACTCGCACGTAGTCGCCGTGATCGATGAGGTCAAGAAGGCTGGTGTTACCAAAGTTGCTCTGTCGACGGAGCGTAAGTGACGTTGCTTTATGAAGAAGGCCTTCCTTGGAGTCCTTGCTGCTGTGTTTCTTCACGCAGTTGTGTTTCTCTTTGGTGGTTTTTTGATCCCTAAAGGAGAAAAGGCCGCTGAAAAGAAAGACGTTCTGCAGGAAGTTGATGTCGCCAAGGAAGAAGATAAAAAAGAAGAAGAGGAACCTAAGGAAAAAGTCGACCAAGAGATCGAAGATGTGAAGGCTGATATGAGCGAGTTGAAAGAACTTCAGCAGCAGGTCGATTCAGCTCCGAGTGCTCCAGCTTTGTCCAACCTAAGTTTAAGCGATTTAGGTTCCGCTCTGAACGGCGTGTCAGGTGAAGGCGGTTTTGGTAGTGGTTTTGCTGGTTTTGCGAGCGGTGGCGTTATCGGCGGAACTGGCACTGGCGGGGGAGCCATGGCTGCGGAAGATATGCTTTCGAGCGGCATGTTGGATACGAAGCCTAGTCCGACCAATCGTGTTTCGCCAAAGCTCGATGCTGATGTCCGCAAGCGCATCAAAGGCAAAGTCGAAGTGCTCATCATTGTCGGAAAGGACGGGGCTGTCACCCGCGCTGAAGTTTTGCAATCTCCTGATTCGGCAGCCAATCAACCCTGCATCGAAGCTGCTCGTGAATGGCGCTTCAAGCCTGGCACCCGTGGTGGTCAGCCTGTTAGTTTTAAACTCAAACTGCCCTTTCGTTTCGATTGAAAACGTTCTCCTTCCTCTTCTTGATTTCTACGGCTGCACAGCTTGTCGCCAATCCCGCGAGTCCTGCTGCAACTGTGGAAAAACCACGCCCTGCCGCTTATGCACTTGAGCTATGGAATGACCCAAGCTTTGCCAAGTTCTTTTTGGGCACTTATAGCGTTTTCCCAGATGTGGAGCCACCCTTGACGGAAGATGATCGAGAGATCCTCAATCAATTGCTTCCGATGATGAAAAAACCGCAGGAGGCAGTAGAAGCCTTACTGAAGTTCATCAAACCCGAGACAAATGCGACCTTCGATCTGACATTGGGCAATCTTTATTTGGAAAACGGTCAACCTGAAGCCGCTATCATGATGTTTCAGCGTGCGGTGGAAAAGTTTCCCAGTTTTCGTCGTGCATGGCGTGGATTGGGGATGGCCCAGGTTCGACAGCAAAAATGGTTAGAAGCGGTAACTAGCTTGAGCCGTGCAATTGGTCTAGGGGTTCAAGATGGTCCGACGTATGGCCTCTATGGCTTCGCTCTTCTGTCGCTGGATCGAGCGGCGAGTGCGGAGAGTTCTTACCGCATGGCACTCATGTTTCAGCCTGATCTCCTGGACTGGAAGCTTGGGCTTATTCGTTGTGCGCTGAAGCAGCAAAAAGCCGGGGAAGCGGTGGCGATTTGTGAAGAAATCATTCGTCAGAATCCTGAGCGAACAGAATTCATCAGTTTGCAGAGTGAGGCCTATCTAGCTTTAAAAGAGAATGGAAAAGCCGCGGAGAACCTCGAGTTCTTGGCTAGGTTAGGTCTGGCTAAGCCTGCGGATCTCCAACGACTTGGCGACATCTACTTGGTGGCCAAGGACACAGGGTTGGCACTTAGCGCTTACAAGCGCGCGTTGAAGTCGGGTGACTTTGATGCAGCCAAAGTGATCTCTCAGGCTGAAAATCTATCCATTCAAGGTGGCTTGGCGGAAGCTGCAGAACTCGTTGAATCGGCTAGAAAGGCGGGTTCAGGCAAGTTGGCGAAGGATCAGCAAGCTCGTCTGCTGAAGTTGGAAGCTCGTCTCGCTGTCAGCTCAGGTCGATCTGACGAATCTGCAGAGATGCTTGAGCGAGTGGTTGAGCTGAATCCTTTGGATGGCGCTGCGCTGTTGCTTCTTGGACAACACTACCAAGATAAAGGTGATTCGCCACGCGCAGTGGGTTGGTATGAAAGAGCGATCAAGATTAAGGATCAAGAGGCGGTTGCTAGCATCCGGCTCGCTCAGATTCATCTAGCAGCCAACAAGCTATCAGATGCCTTGCCTTTGCTCAAGAGAAGCCAAGAGATCAAGCCGAGCGACAGCTTGACTCGATTGATCGCGGATCTGGAGAGAGCGCTCCGCAAGGGCAAGTAACCTTGCTCTTTAAAGCGGTTCACTCGACCAAGTAGAGGATGCGCCCGCAGCTATCGCATTGTGCTAGCACTTCAGCTGCGCGTGCGGTTTGGATGGTGCCAGATACTACTTTCATGTGGCAGCCACCGCAGATGCCGTTTTCGAGGGCAGAGACGGCTTGGTCTCCTTTTTTGGCAAAAATGCGCGTGTAGAGATCGAGGGCAGGTTGATCAATCGGCGTTGCTAGCGTGCTGCGTTCCGCTTCAAGTTCGGTGAGTCTCTTTCTGAGGCCATCGGCGCGCTCTGCGAGTGCTTTGAGTTCCTCATTCACTCGACCCTGAGTCGCTGTCAAAAGCCCCTGAGCTTCTTTCAGGATGGCTTTGGCTGCTTCGAGTGTCTCCATGTGTTCCAGCTCTTGATCCTCCAAGCCGCGCACATCGTTTTCGTAGCGTTTAATCTCGATGCCGAGGGCTTGGAATTCGTCGTTTTTGCGCGTCTCGAACTGCTGGTCTCCAAGTCGCTTGATGGTGTTTTTGCGCGTCTGGATATCGAGTTCGACACCTTTGATTTTCACCTCGATTTCGCGTGTTTTTTGTGTGGCTGTTTCCACGGCAGCGGTATCACCGGCTAGTTTGGTTTTAGCGGCTAGCTCATGCCTGGGGATATCCTTGAGATCCTTTTGCAGGGCGCGGATGCGTTGGTCGCGTTCTTGGAGCTGGAGCAGTTTCGGAATTTCAGGGTGCATGTGCATCCATCATGGCGCGGGATGATGCCGCCTGGCAAGGTGCTTGTCATAGACACTGCACGAGACTGACAATATCAGCCTGTGGTGCCCGGGACAGGACTCGAACCTGCACTGATTTCTCAACCAGATCCTAAGTCTGGCGCGTCTACCAATTCCGCCACCCGGGCAAGGGGAGCATGTCTGATGATTCCAGTCTCTTCGCTGACCTGCAAATGAATTATCGTGTCTCTTGTTCTCTTGGCAGAAGTTGCAGAGCCAGCCAGCCTGTGACCAGGACAACAGCCAAGGGCACCAGGCCCACTTTGAGATTGGGCCCGATCCAGGGTAACCAGCCTTTGACGTGAAAGGTCAGTCCGCTGAACCACTTGAGCCCAAATACCCAGCCAGCATGAAGACCGATGCCTGCCCAGAGCGCAGCGGTTTGCAAGCGAGCCCGAGTCAGCGCCCAGCCGACTGCCGCTAGCGTGGCGAACTCAGCTAGCAAAAACTGCATGTCACTGAACCCGAGTGCCATCTGCCCTAGCACGATAAAACCGCTCGCCCAGGTGATCTGGTCATCGGCGATCTGCCAGCCTTCTGGGGGTTTTAGGAAGTGAACGATGGCAAAGATGAACACGGCCCAGAAAACGGCCGGGCGGCGCGTCATTGAGCCCAGGAGCAGGCCGAGGAGTAGCGCTCGGAAAAAGAACTCTTCGATGAGGCTTGCACCCAGGGCTGCGGTAATCGGTTCCTTTAGTTTCATCCAGCCAGGGCTAGGCCTTAGCTGGTAGGCGCCGAATTCAATGAAGAGAAACCCCATCAGGAGTAGCAGCCCTGCTGCGAGGCTGAAACCGATGCCAAACGACTTTAGCGCTTGGGCCGAAAGCTTCCAGGATGGCAAACGGTCGCGTTGGAGGCGAAGACCATGCAGACATGGCCAGATGAAAACAAGGGCGCAGACGAGCACGGCACGATTGAAGTAGCGCGTGAAGTGAGCGCGCTTGATTTCGGAAAGTAGCCAATGCCCTGGGCCAGAGTCACCCATGGGGCTGCCTTCTAGCCAAGCTTGGGTTTGCTGCCCTAGCTGAAAGAGCAGCGGGGCTAGCAGCGCGCCGCCGACCATCACGGCGAGCAAATAGAGTACTAGCCGTGGCAGGGGCGAAGAAGTGTTAGGCATGGGGGCTTGCATGGTGCGGATACTAGCGCATCCTCTGCCCACTCAATGACCAAAAACCAAGTCCATGAATGGCACGAGAACCGAGAGGAGGACGGCAAGAAGCGATACTACCGTGCCTACTGGAACAGTCGTGCTTGGCTTTTTCGCAAAACCGAACCGGAGGATGAGGATTGGGTGCCTGTGGAAAAGCCCGATGCGGCTCTTTGGCTCGCTTTGCGCGATGTGATTTTTCGCAAATATCAGCGCCGACGCGTGCCCTATAAGCTTTTGCAGAACGTGGACGCGATTCTCGAAGATTTGGGAGTGAAAGTAGAGCCTGCGGACTGATGCCATGCTTTCTTGGCAAGGATATCGACGTTTAGCGCTTACCCTACCTTCCATGTGTAGTGTGAAGCTTTGGCCCTTTGGGCGTTCTTTAGTTTTGAGTGTCGGCGCGACTTGGCTAATGGCCAGTTGTGACCTCGCGCCGCGGCGTCCTTTGGCGTCGGTGAATCTACCTGCGTCGTTTGCGACTGCAGGCCCGTGGCGCACGGCGAAACCGGCCGATGCGTCTCCGCGTGGCGATTGGTGGCAGCTTTTCCACGATGATCGCTTGAGCCGCTTGATGCAAGAGGCCGAGCAAGGCAGCCCAACGCTCGACATCGCCCGCCAGCGGGTTCTGGAAGCAAGAGCCATGGCGCGTGCCGACCGCGCTGGACTTTTCCCCGCTGCGACTCTGCGTCATACGGCTCAACGTGATCGCGCCACGGGTTCGATGCAATTTCAATTCGCCGGGGGGCGCACACGTACCACGCTGCTGAATGCACTGGACCTCGACTATGAAATCGACTTCTGGGGTCGAATTAGCAATCAATCGCGTGCGGGCACGGCGCGTGGTGATGCGGCCGAGGCAGATGCAGAAAATGCACGTCTCGGCCTGCTGAGTGAAATGGCGATGAATTACTATGCGCTACGCCTGCAGGATGCCCAGCTGGCCCTGTTGCGCCGCACGGTCACCGTTCGTCAGCGTACGGCGGATTTGGCGCGGAAAAGATTTGCCCAGGGGGATGTCGCGCAGGTCGATGTCGCGCAGGCGGAGACGGATTTGGCCGAAACTCAGGCGGAGGCGATCGGTCTGGAGCGGGATCGTGCTGAGCTAGAGCACGCCATCGCGCTCCTGCTGGGCAAAGTGCCGAGCGAGGTAAGACTGCCCACTTTGCCACTCGCAGGCAGGCCGCCGAACCTTCCGAGAGCGGTGCCCAGCACCCTGCTCGAACGTCGGCCAGATATTGCAGCAGCTGAGCGTGAAATGTCAGCGCTGAATGCAGAAATCGGCGTGGCTCGTGCGGCTTACTTTCCCTCTATGACACTCGGTCTGCGGGGTGGCACGCAGACGAGCTTTTATGATCTGATGGACAATCGAAGCAGCCTTGTTTGGGGGCTTGGTCCTGCTGGCTTGGAGTGGCCCCTGCTGCGTGGCGGGCGTGTGCGCGCGAATCACGTGGCGGCAAAAGCCCGCTACGAGCAGTCTGCCTCTCGCTATCGACAGACGGTCTTGGCTGCTATGCGCGAGGTGGAAGATGCGCTGACCGGGCTGGATGTCCTACGCCGTCAGTCTGCGGCACAAGATACGACCGTGTCGGCTGCTAGCCGTGCGCTGGATCTTTCGCAGAAGCGCTATGAGTCAGGACTGGTGGCTTACTTTGAGGTTCTGGATGCGCAGAGGACGCTGCTCCGGGCAGAGCGTGAGGCCACTCGGCTCCAGGGTGAGCTCTTTTTAGCGACGGTCATGCTCGTGAAGGCGCTCGGTGGCGGATGGTGACGTTGCTCCAAGCGGCCAAGGGCCGCGTCGAGCCATGTGTCAGACGCCCACAGGATGCCAGATGGTTTTTAGCTCGATCAATGCACGGATTTCCTCCAGGCCTTGCTGCCGGGCATCGAGCCAGTCGATCGGATGCTCTTCCTTGCGTAGATAAGTGCGCTTGATGCTGGCCGCGGCGCCGGCGCGTAATTCGCGGCGCTCTTCAGGGTCGACGGCGGCGCTGATTGCGCGCAGATGTTCATGCGTGGCAAAGGTGGGCAGCAGGTCCTTGCGGGTGCCAGTGAGCAGATTCACCACACCGCCCGGCAGGTCACTCGTGGCCAGCATTTCTCCCCACAAAAGAGCAGGGTAGGGCTCAGTAGGGCTGGCGAGGGCGACAATGGCATTGCCAGTCGTGATGGCGGGTAGCACTAGGGAAAGTAGGCCCAGCAGAGGTGCCTCTTTGGGAGCGAGGATGCCAATGATACCGACGGGCTCGACGGTTGTGAAATTGAAGTGTGAAGAGGCCACTGGGTTCACACTACCGAGCAAGGCCTCATACTTATCGGTCCAGCCTGCATAGTGAACCGTACGGTCGATGCTGGCGCGGACTTCAAGAGCGGCGGCTTTGGCGGTTTTGGCGGTTTGTGGACGTGTCAGCAGCAAGGCGGACACAAGCTCCTGGGCTCTTGCTTCCATCATTTCTGCCAGTCGGTAGAGGATCTGACCGCGGTTGAAGGCCGTGCGTTTGGCCCAGCCCGGCCCGGCTTTGGCAGCTGATTCGACAGCGTTGCGTAGGTCTTTTCGCGAACACTGGGGGATATTCGCCACGAATGCCCCGGCGCGATCGAGCAGAGGCTGCACCTTGCCGCTTTCGCTGCGGATGAAAGCACCGCCCACGTAGCATTTGGGCGTTTTGGTAATGGGAAGGCGTGAAGTCATAGCGAAACTTAACGCAGCAGACTCTGCGGCGCGCCTTGGTTTAGCAAGCTGAACGTCATCAGCCCAGCCGGAACACGCGTTGGGCATTTTCCCACAGGATTTTCCGCTCCACCGTCTTGCTAGGGGCCAGTCTGCGCAGCGTGGCAAGTGTTTGCGCCCCCTGGCAGCCAGGGCCGCGCCCCAGATGATCCGCGCAGTCGCTGCCATACAGGATTTTGTCCTGATGCCGCTGTAGGAAGGCCGTCGTGTGCGCTTCATCACGAGTCAGAGCAAGTAGCCCCGAGCCCGCGGACATATCGGCATAAAGGTTCGGGTAATCTGAGAGATAACGATCGGTTAGGCCGCCTGGAGTGACGGGCGTTTTGGGATATAGAACTTTCGCTTCATGGTTTCGGTCGATGTTTCCCCAGAAGGTCTGTGCATGGCCGATGAAGATCGTATGGGGATACTTCTCTAACATGCGGTAAAATCTCTCGTAACCTCGGTTGTAGGTTTGAAACTGAAAGTGAAGCAAGATCGGCACTCGGTAGGCAGCCGCGAGTTCGTAGAGCTTTTGGCTGGTGGCCGAGTCGCATTCCACATCAAATTTTTGCTCACCAATGATGCATGCGCCCTGCTTCAGCCAGGATTCGATGTTGTCGGGTGCTTTGTCGAGATCGGTTACTTCATTGGCTCCCCAAAGGTAGGTTTGCGGGTTGTCTCGGGCCAGACGTGCGCAGGTCTCTGTCGTGCCGCAGCGAGCAGCGAGGCCGTTGGATTTGCCCTGGTGCGTCGAGGCACGTGCCTGGGGGGTTCCAGCCGGCAGCAGGATGCTCCGCGTCACGCCCATCGCTTGCTGGTGCGCGTGCAGATGTGCATCCTCCCGCCCGTGGTAGTTCGTGTGTTGGTGGATGTCGAAAACAGGTTCCGGCTTTTCGTTTTCCGCCAGCACTGGGTGGGTCAGTGTGGAAAGAACAATGCCAAGAAAGGTGCGACGTGAGGGGCTGTGAGCGTTTTTCACCAATGGGAAACGCTCACTGACGAGCACACTTCACGTGCTCCTGTGACTCAAACACGGCCCAGAATGATGAGCTGTTCACGACCGATGCCTTATTGGCCGATGCAGAAGAGCTTGTCCTGTGTGCGGATGAAGAGGTGACCGTTCGACACAACCACGCTACTGCGGCAGCTGGCGGCATCGCCATTGGGTTTGCTGCCATCGCCCATCGCGTTCACGGCTAGCATTTCCAGGCTATCGCCACCTGCTTTGGCCACATACACTTCACCCCAAAAATTCACGGCGTAGATTTTGCCATCGACTACGGTCGGGCTGCTTTCGAACTTTGATTTGCTGCCGGTATCGCCACTCCAAATGACTTTACCTGTTTTGGGTTCCACGCGGCTGAGCGTGCGGCGGTCGCTATCCAGCACGTAAAAGCTACCTTCGTAATAAGCAGGTGTGGAAACATCGCTCGACACGATCTTGGAATCACTTGTCCAGAGCGGGGGCACATCTTTGCCCTTGGCATCCATCGATAAGGCGAACACGGGTGATTTTTTCGGAGCGCAGACCAGGGCGACGCCTTCACCGACGACGGGTGATGGCACGAGGCGGTAGAACTTGTTGTAACCCTCGCCCAGGGGATTCCAAGTGGCGATGCGCGCGTATTCAGCGCCCGTGCTGGCATCATGCAGGCTCAGGGTATCACCGCCCGAGATGAGCATGACGCGTTTGCCGCCGTGATCGTAAAATATAGGTGTGCTGAAGGACTCCAAAGATTCAACTTGAGAATGGGTCGGCCGGATGTGCTTCCACAGATCTTCACCGGTAGCGGGGTTGAGGGCCAGGATGTAGCTGCTCATGTCCTTGCCAGGCGTGCCTTTGTCGAAGCCCTGGAAAACGAACGGTTCGTTGCGCTGGAGTACCTGAATGTAGAGTTTGCCGCTATCGAGAGCAGGGCTGCTGCCATAGGTCCATTGGGTGGCGAAAGCCCCGTGGGTTTCTTTGAAATCACGCTTCCACTGCTGATTTCCGGCGAAATCATAACTCGCTGCCACTGCATCCGCGAAGAGGAAAACGATACGTTCGCCATCTGTGACGGGTGAGGGACTGGCTAGGTTGCTTTTGTTGTCCCACTGTAGGCCACCTTCAGACACCACACGACGCCACAGTTCCTTGCCCGTCTTGGCATCGTAGCACAGGCCCACCAGCTGCTGCTTGTCATGAATCGGTGCGGTCAGGAAGACCTTGTCGCCCCAGACCACCGGCACAGAGGCCGAGATGGCTGGAACATCGGCTGCCCATTTCACAGCTTCCGTGCGGCTGAACTTGGCTGGCAGGTTTTTCTCTGGGCTGGAGCCATCTTGATGAGGTCCGCGCCAGTTAGGCCAGTTTTCAGCTTGGGCAAAGCAGGCCGTCAGGAGGCAAAGGGCAGAGAGGGATGGGATTTTCATGCAAAGAAGACGAAACCGAAAACGCCAGTGCCTGTCGAGATGTTTCGGCATGGATGTCTGTTCTTCACCCTTCGGGCCGCTGCGTTGCGGGCTCACATCCAGATCATCAGCTGCTGGATCAAATCCTTGGTCTGAGTGACGCGGAAGGCCTCGCCAGCTTCCAGGCGGATTTTGCTACCGCCATTGTACATGAACTCAAAAATCACAGGGAGTTCGCCGGGATGCTGCACGAGGACTTCGTGGATGCGATCGAGGTCGATCTGACTGTGGCGTTTGCTGTCCAGACGGAGAAGCAGCGGCTTGGGGGGGGCAGGCGGTGGCGGTGGCGCTTTCTCGGCGACCGTGGTCGCGGCATCAGGATTGCGGGCTTTCTTGGGCTGTAGCTCTTTCGCATCGCTGAGCGTTACGCGATTGCCTTCTGTGCGCTGGTCTTTCATGCAGCGGCAGCGTAAGCCCAGCACTTTGCCAGGCTGCAGCAGCTCTTTGAATTTCTCATACTCTTCACTCCAAGCCATCATCTCGATCTGACCCGTGAAGTCTTCAAAGGTGAAGGTGGCAAAGGGCCGATTGTCCTTCTTCGAGTATTTTACCGCGCAGGTGTTGATGATGCCGGCGATCCAGATGGTCTGCGGCTTTTCCTTGGTATCGACTTCATGGATCTCGATGATCTTGGTGATTTTCGAGGAGTCGAAGTGGCCGCGGAAGTTGTCTAGCGGATGACCGCTTACATAAAAGCCGAGCAGCTCCTTTTCGTTCGCGAGGACTTCATCGTGCGTCCAGGGAGTTACACTGGAGACCTGGGTTTGTTTGGCAGCGTTCTTCTTTGGCTTACCGAGATCGAAGTCATCGAAAAGCCCACCCTGACCGGCTTTGCGATCCTTCTGCATGGAGGCGGCGCTGGCCAGCACCTGATCTAGCCTGGCGAACATGCTGGCGCGGTCTTCTTTAGTGAAGTCAAAGGCACCTGCCTTCACCAGCGATTCCATGGTCTTTTTGTTCACCGACTTCGTGTCGAGTCGTGAGCAGAAGTCTTCGAGGCTCTTGAACGGACCGTTTTTCCCGCGTTCGACGATGGCTCCTGCCATGGCAGCTTCACCGACGTTTTTGATGGCTGCGAGACCGAAGCGAATCGCGTTGGGCACCCCTTCTGGCGTTTCCGCATCTTTGGTTCGTTCAGGAGCAAAGGCGAGTAGGCTATTGTTCACATCTGGAGGCAGGATGGTGATGCCCATACGCTGACATTCGTTCACGAAGTTGGCGATCTTCTCCGTGTTGCTGACCTCTAGGCTGAGTACACCGGTCATGAACTCGACCGGGAAGTTCGCCTTTAGGTAAGCCGTGCGATACGTCACGATCCCGTAGGCAGCGGAGTGGGACTTGTTGAAGCCGTATTGAGCGAACTTCTCTAGCAAGTCGAAGATCTCGTTCGCTTGCTTGGAGCCGATGCCATTCGTCTTCTCACAGCCTTCCACGAACACGAGACGCTGACGGGCCATCTCAGCGGCGTCTTTTTTTCCCATCGCTCGGCGCAGCAAGTCCGCCTGACCGAGTGTGAAGCCAGCGAGTAAGTTCGCCGCCTGCTGAACCTGCTCTTGATACACCAAGATGCCGTAGGTTTCCTTGGCGATCCTTTCCAGTAGTGTATGCGGATACTCGACCTGCTCTAGACCCTTTTTGCGGTTGATGTAGTCCGGAATGAACTGCATTGGCCCTGGTCGATACAGGGCTAGGATAGCGATGATCTCTTCGATCTTGTCGGGACCGAGCTGCTTGCAGGTATTGACCATACCCCCGGACTCCATCTGGAACACAGCGGTTGTCTCGCCTCGTTGGATGAGTTTGAAGGTGTTTGTGTCATCAAGCGGTGCATCTGCCGCGCGGAAGCCAGGAACTCGCTTGTGAATCCATTTCTCGGCTTCTTCGATGACGGTCAGGGTCTTTAGGCCCAGGAAGTCCATCTTCAACATGCCCAGCTCAGTCAGAGGCTTCATCGCGAACTGCGTCACGATTTCCTCTTCGTTACCACGAGTTAGGGCGATGAAGGTCGAGAGTGGCTTGTCACCGATGACGATGCCTGCCGCGTGAATGCCGGTGCCGCGCGTGGTGCCCTCCAAGAAAGTGGCGTGCTTCCACAGCTCCTGGGTGGCGGGATCATCTTCGATGAGTTTCTTGAGCTCGGGGTTCTTTTCCTGCGCGTCTTTGAGCTCGATGTTCAGTTCATCAGGAATCATCTTCGACACCCGGTCGGAGTCGCCATAACTCCAACCTAGCACGCGTCCGACATCGCGGATCACGCTCTTGGCACCCATGGTGCCGAAGGTGACGATGTGGCTCACGCTCAGCTCTCCATACTTCTCACGCACATACTGGATGACCTCTGGACGGCGTGTTTGGCAGAAGTCGATGTCGATATCTGGCGGGCTGACGCGCTCAGGATTCAGGAAGCGCTCAAACACCAGCTCAAAGCGCAGTGGGTCGATGTCTGTAATGCCGAGGACGAAGGCGACAAGCGAACCCGCCGCCGAACCACGGCCAGGCCCGACAGGGATGCCGTTTTTCTTCGCCCAATTGATGAAGTCCCAGACGATGAGGAAGTAACTGGTGAAGTTCTTTTCATTCAGCAACGCCAGCTCGTAGTCCATGCGTTTGCGCAGCTCTTCATCATTGAGCGCGCGGTCTCGGCCATAGCGTTTGATCAGTCCTTCCTCACAAAGTTGGCGCAGGTAATCGCTGCGATCCATGCCGTTCTCGGGATTGTAGAGCGGGTATCGGTCGATGCTGGTGGAGTCGAGCCGGATGTCGAGCGCACACTTCTCCGCGATTTCCAGCGTGGCATCGCAGGCCTCGGGTATCTCGGCAAAAAGTGCGCGCATCTCCTCCGCCGTTTTGAAATAAACCTCGGGCGAGTAGGTGAGGCGTTTTTGGTCATGAACGCTCGCCCCGGTGCCGATGCAGATGAGCAGGTCGTGACTCTCATGATCCTCACGGTTCATGAAATGCACATCATTGGTTGCTACCGTCTTCAGCCCGTAGCTTTTGCCCCACTCGAGGAGCTGCCGTGTGACCACGCGCTGCTGCTCCATGCCATGGTTTTGCAGCTCGAGATAAAAGTTCTCTGGTCCGAAGATGTCTACGAATTCACGGAGGCTCTTTTCTGCTTCGTCTTTGCGGTCGGTCAGCAGCAGTTGATTGATCTCCCCATTGATGCAGCCACTCAGGCAAATCAGGCCCTTGCTGTGCTGGCGGAGCAGCTGCTTGTCCATCCGCGGGTGATACCACTGGCCGAACAGATGCGCCTCAGTGACGATCTTGGAAAGGTTTTCATAGCCCTCGTTGCTGGAAGCAAGCAGCGTCAGGTGCGACGCCCGTTTGCGCCCTGGAACTTCCTTTTTGTCATGCATGGAGCCAGGAGCCAGATAGACCTCACAGCCGAGGATAGGCTTCACTATTTTCTCCAGCTGCTCTGGCGTGGCTACCTCACCCTTTTTGAGCTTTGGCTTTGTTTTCAGAGCCGACATGTAGAAGTCGATGGCTCCATAAAGATTGCCGTGATCGGTGATTGCCACGGCGGGCATCTTCAGCTTTTGCGCTCGCTTCACGAGGTCGTCAATCCGGCACGCCCCGTCGAGCAGGGAGTAGTCGGAATGAACGTGAAGATGGACAAAGGAATCCGCCATGGGCGATTGCAGGCCTGCCAGACTAGGCAGGAGGGTGATGGGGGCAACTGGGTAGAGTTTCCATAGACAAATCTTCTGCTGTGCGCCGTCATTCCCGGTGAACTCCTCCCATGCTCACCTCCTGCCAGATCGAAAAGCTCTATGCTGCCCATGCGGCGGGGCTTTACCATTACATGGCTGGAATCGTCCGCTGTGAAGTGCAGGCAAGGGATCTGCTTCAGGATCTTTTTCTTAAGCTACAGCATCAAGGGCTGCCCAGCGTGGAAAGTGAGCGGGCTTGGCTGATGCGGCTGGCGCACAATCTGACGCTCGACTGGATCCGCCGTCATCACAGTCGCCGCAGCGCTGAAGAGCGCAGTGCTTCAGAGCCGCAGCCTCTTTTTCAAAGCGAAGCCGATCCCGACACGGCCGAGTTCGCACGTCGGGTGCAAAACGCTCTTGATGAATTGCCAGAGGAGCAACGCAGCGTAGCCCATCTGAAATTATGGCAGGGGCTGACTTTTGAGGAAATTGCTGCGGTGCAAGGCATCCCCCTGAACACGGCCGCCAGCCGTTACCGCTATGCCATTGAAAAACTTAGGTCCCTGTTGCGGCCGCTTTACGATGAAATCCAGCCATGAAAGACGACCTCGAATCCCGACTCACATCGCTCCGGCTCCAGCCACTGCCCCCGAAGTGGCGTGAGGAAATGCTCGCACGATTGCCGAGCGCGCCGCCCCAATCTCGCCGTGCACCTCCACGCTGGCTCGCGGTGGGCTGGGGACTCGCCTGGGCCGCTGTGATCGTGCTGCATTGGACCACGCCAGCAGCTTCAAATCCTGCCACCCCCGCCGCATCGCTGAATGTAGAAGCCATTCTCCACCGTGCCGAGCTCATGCAATCCCTCCTCGCTTTGAAGTAATTCCCCGCCGTACCCCATGACCTCATTCCTGCAAAGACTCTGGTTCCGCCGCCTGCTGTGGACACTCATGACACTGCTCACCCTCTGGGTCCTGCTGGCCGTTGTGCTGAACTGGTCAGGGCAGCGCCGCTGGTTACGCTTGAAAGCCGAGCTTGATGCCGAAGGCGAAACGCTCGATTTCATCAAGGTCCTGCCACCGCCCATCGCTGATTCGCAGAACTTCGCTGCCATCGAGCCGCTGAATGGCATCCGCCTCGCGCCGGGAGACAGCCCGGCTGCTAAAGCCGCTCAGGCCAAGCGCGATGTCATCAAGAAGGCCTGTGAGTTTCTCCGCGATAAAGGTGTGAGTCAGGCACTCGCCTTCGATGGGTTGAACAAGGCACAGCCACCCGATCTGGCTAAAATCATCACCGCCCTGCGCAAGCAGAAGCAACTCGTGCTTCCGCCGAATGCCGATGCCCAAGCGCTGCGTCATGCCCTGGAGCAGCACCTGCCCATGCTCACTCAACTCGCCGAAGCCACGCGCACTCGTTCCCAGGTCGAGTTCCTGCCGCGTTGGGATGCCGCCAACCTGCCGGAGAACCTTTTCACGCTCGCCATGCCTCATTACATCACAGTGCAGGATATGAGTCGCGCCCTGAGGCTCCATGGCCTCACCTGCCTTGAATCGGGTGATCCTGCCGCAGCAGTGAGCGATGTCATCGCCATTCTCCGGCTGGCAGAAGGTGCTCTGCATGAGCCTTTTCTCATCGGTCATCTGGGGGGGGTTAACCTTCAGCAGATGGGCGTCGAACTGACCTGGGGGCTGCTGCAAAAACGGGCGCTCACGGCCGAGATGCTCCAGACTTTGCAGCAGGGTTTTCAAGGCCTCGACATCCCCGCCAGCCTGCTCCAGGCCTTGCGTGGTGAGATGGCTGCTGGAGCGGACATGGGCGGGCTGCTGGAGCGTGACACATCGCGAGTTGCCGAATACTTCTCGGTGATCAATCATGATGGCCAATCCAGGGCATCAGTCTTCGAAAGGGCTCTCATGCTCAGCATTCCTACGGGGTTCTTCACCCACATGAAAACCAGCCTCGTGCAGGCAGAGTGGGAGCACCTCGTGCGCATCAATCGCGATCAAGGACTGAAGACCGCGCTTGTCGTGCCAGAACCCATGGAACAGTGGCTGAAGAACCTGAACCTCCTGCGCCGACCTGACAATCTGCTGGCACGACTCGCCCTGCCGGCCATGGGTCAGGTGAAAAGGAGCAGCGCTCTAGCTGAGAACACGCGGTGCCAGATCCTGATCGCCTGCGCGCTAGAGCTGCATTTCCTCAAGCATGGCAGTTACCCACCAAAGCTCGCAGACCTCGCCAACACCTCAGTCACCGCCTTTGACGGAACACCGATGCACTACTGCACGAGTACAGATGGCCGCTACCGTCTGTGGCACTCAGGCCCTGATGGCCAAGACGACGATGGCGCACTGGCAGCGGAGAAGCCTCAGAAAAACAAAGACGCCTCCCTCCGCTCGAAAGACTATCAGGGAGACTGGGTTTGGCGGTACACGCCATGAAGGCTTAGCCCTTGATGAAAATGCCGCTTTAAAGAGCCAGCGCGCGAGCAGCTGCATTATGGGAAAGACGGAGGTCAGGGTGAATCGAGACCTACTGACTGCTTGCACATCCCTTCTTGCCTTGAGTCTCAACTAGGCTAGCCTCGTCTCAACATGGATTCCCGAATCAAAGAACGGTTGGAGGCGCATTTGGCGTCATCAGGACTCAGGCGCACCAAGCAGCGCGAAGTAATCGTGGAGGCAGCCTTTGCCACTGACGATCATTTCAATGCTGAAGAGTTGCTGGAAAAGACGCGCAAGCTCGACCGCACCATTTCCAGGGCCACGATTTACCGCACCCTTCAGCTGCTGGTGGAGTGTGAGCTCCTGCGCGAGGTGGATTTCGGACGCGATCAGACCTACTACGATCCGAACTTCCTCGACAAACCCCAGCACAATCATCTGATCTGCTTGGATTGCGACCGCGTGGTCGAGTTTGAAGACGACAATGCTGCGCTGCTGCACGACTGCATTACCCGACGGCTTGGGTTCCATCCGCAGATGAAGTCGATGCGTATCGAAGCACGCTGCGAGGAGCTGGCCCGCACGGGCTGCTGCCAGCACAAAACGGCGCGTGAGGCTGCTGGGAAGAACTAGGATGGCACAGCCTACAAAAAGCGCTCCAGGATAGGGCGCAGGCTGGCGATGGTTTCCTCTGGCCAAAGCGAGCTTGGCGTCATCAGAGCACCGTCCAGGGCCCGGTGCTCTGGCCAATGAGCCTCCTGCGGAATGCGCGGGATTACGCGGGCGAGTACGGCTTTGGCCATGGCTGCATTGGCAGCCACATGGGCCATCACAGCCTCAGCGGTCACGTGCTCTTCATCGGTCTTCCAGCAGTCGTAGTCTGTGATCATGGCCAGGGTAGCCAGTGCGATCTCGGCCTCGCGCGCTAGTTTGGCCTCAGGCAGATTTGTCATGCCGATGACGTCAAAACCGAGCTGGCGATTCGCGCGGGATTCTGCTCGGGTGGAAAAGGCAGGCCCATCCATGTTCACGTACGTTCCCCCATCGTGTACCCGAGCGCCACAGGCTAGCGATTCCTCCCGCAGCAGCCTGCGGAGCTCAGCGCTGATGGGATCGGCAAAGGCCACATGCCCCACGATGCCACGGCCAAAGAAGGTGTGGTGCTCACGGCGGCTCGTGCGGTCAAAGAACTGATCTGGAAGCACCACATCACGTGGTCGGTATTCTTCCTTCAGGCTGCCTACGGCTGTTACCGCGATGATCCAGCGCACGTTGAGCGAGCGCAGTGCCCAGAGATTCGCCCGGTGATTTAGCTCTGTAGGCAGGATGCGATGGCCACGCCCGTGTCGCGGCAGGAAAAAGACACGTCTGCCAGCCAGTGTGCCGCTCACCAATGTATCGGAGGGGGGGCCGAATGGTGTGTCGATGGCCACCTCGGAGCGGTCTTCCACACCCTCAATATCGTACAGACCAGAGCCGCCGATGATGCCGATGGAAGGGGGGAGAGAAGTCATAGGAATGAAAGGCTAGCGGCGGATTTCAGCCTGGCAATCGCGGCGGTGAGAACATTCCGCCTCCTGGGCACGGTGCGGGATTGCGATAAAGGGAGGGTTTTAATGCAAAAACTTTGCATTGATGCACCAGTGATTTTATTGCAATAGTATTGCATTAAATTCATGGTAACACCGCCTCCATCCATCGTGCTCGCCGGACTCGAGTCGGTCGGGAAGTCTGCGCTCTTCCGCAGCCTGACGGGTCAGGTGGCGGGTGATGAGGCGAATTTTCGCGGTTCCACCGTCGTTTGCCGGAAGTGTCGAGTGCCAGACTGTGGCTGCGAGGTGGTGGATACGCCCGGTATTCGTCTCGCAGGCGATGCGCAGACCACGCAGACGGCTTTGGCGGCCACGCAGGAGGCCGATGCCGTCCTGCTCGTCGCCCGTGGCACCCATGCGGTCAGCGAGCTTGAGACGCTGCTGCGGGAGCTGGATTTGCAGCAAAAGCGCGCCGCGCTTGCCATCACCTTCCAAGACAAGGCTCCTGAGCAAATCCAGACGTTGGCTCAGGTCTATCGTGAGCGATTGGGCATTCCCGTTGTCGTCGTGAATGCTCGTGAGCTGGATGCGGAAGGTCGTGGTCGAGTACTGGCAGCGATCCAAAGTGCCGCACAGATGAAGGTGGTCCAGCCCTCCGGGCTGGCTGCGCCGTCTGGAGGACTGCAACACACGGCCGTGCAGCCGCAAACGACGCTTTTTGAAAGCAAGATCGTTGGTCCTTGGCTCGCGCTGCTGAGCATGGGGCTGATGTTTGCCCTGCCCGTGTATGTGGCCTATCTCTTCGCCAGTTGGGCACAGCCGCTGGTGGATGAGCTAGCCATCATTCCTCTCAAAGCAGCGGCGGCGTCCTGGCCGCAGCTCGCCCAGGTGCTGCTGACCGGTGGCTATGGGGCCATCACCTTGGGCTGGTATTCCTTCCTGTGGGCTTTTCCTGTGGTTGTGCTGATCAGCCTCAGCGTTGCTTTGGCGGAGGAGACGGGTTTGAAAGATCGCATCACGGCGGCTCTTGATCCTTGGCTGCGCCACATCGGTCTTAGTGGGCGGGATTTGATCCCCGTGCTGACCGGTTTCGGCTGCAATGTGGTGGCGGTTTTTCAGACGCGCTCCTGCTCGAAGTGTACACGTGCCGCCTGCGTCTCGATGATCGGTTTTGGCAGTGCCTGCAGTTATCAGATCGGAGCGTCGCTCAGCCTCTTTGGCGCAGCGGGGCATCCCACGCTGTTCTTTCCCTACCTCGTTGCTCTGTTTGCGGTAGGGGCTCTGCACACGCGCCTATGGCACGGTGCTCTGGCGGTTGAGGGCGCACAGCCCCTGCATGAACGGTCATTTTTGCAAAAACCCTCCGCGCGTGCCGTGGTCTGGCGAGGGAAGGCTGCTCTCGGGCAGTTCTTGAAGCAGGCCATGCCGATCTTTCTCTTGATCTGCCTTGCTGCGGCTTTGCTGGAGCATGTTGGGGTCATCGCCTGGTTCACAGCGGGCGTGGCCCCGGTGCTGGGTTTCTTTCGTCTGCCTGGTGAGGTAGCTCCAGGCATCCTCTTTTCCATCCTGCGGAAAGATGGGCTGCTCACCCTGAACAGCGGCGAGGGCGCGCTGCTCTCGGCTTTGTCAGCCGGACAGCTTTTGGTGCTGGTCTGGTTGGCTTCTACTTTCACCGCCTGCCTGGTCACCCTGTGGACGGTGCGCCGCGAATTAGGTTGGAGACCTGCGGTGCGCCTCGCAGGCAGGCAGGCGGTGACCTCTGTCGCCAGTGCGTGGGTGATTTCCTGGTGGATATGAGATCGAATTCAATTCCTGTCCTCATCGTCGGTGCTGGGCCGGCGGGCATTGGCTGTGCGGTGGCGTTGAAGGCTTGTGGCATTGAGGCACAGCTCGTGGATGCTCAGGGCGTTGGGGGTTCATTTTCGAAGTGGCCGCGCCAGATGCGATTGCTCACGCCTTCATTTCACAGCAATTCCTTCGGAGCCGTGGACCTGAATGCGCTCACGCCGCAGACTTCGCTGGCGGATTTTCTGCACACACAGCATCCCACGGGCGAGGAGTATGCCCGTTACCTGAAGGCGTTGGTCATGCACTCTGGGCTGCTGGTGGACGCGCCTACGCAGGTCACGCAAATCATCCCGCAGGCTGGGGGTGGTTTCCAGGTTGAGACAAACCGGGGCAGTTTCGAAGCCGAGCATGTGATCTGGGCGGCGGGTGAGTTTGGTCGTCCCGACGATGGTGGCATTCGTGGTGCGGACCTTTGCCTGCACAACAGCCGCGTGCGGGACTGGGAAGAAGTGGCACGTCTGGGCGATGCCTTTGCCGTGATCGGAGGTTACGAGAGTGGGCTCGATGCGGCAGTGAATCTCATGCACCTCGGCAAGCATGTCCATGTACTGAGCCGGGGCGAACCCTGGGGAAGCGATGATCCGGACCCGAGCCGCAGCCTGAGCCCGCACACTCGGGACCGACTGAAACGCGCGCTGCTGGAGTCACCCGGTCAGGTGCGATTCTACAAAAATGCAAACATCCTGGAGGTGTCGCAGGTGGCCCAGGGCTTCCAGCTCGTGGACGATGAGGGCACGCCTTTCGTTACGCAGACGCCGCCGATCCTGGCCACAGGGTTCCGGCACGCGCTGGAGCCCATCCGCGACCTGTGGGAATGGCGTCAGGGCCAGCCTGTTTTCACGGAAGCAGCGGACGAATCCACCCTTCATCCTGGCCTGTTTTACAGCGGACCTTCGCTCAGTCATCGGGGCATGCTCTTCTGCTTCATTTACAAATTCCGTGCGCGCTTTGGCATCCTAGCGCGGACCATTGCCGAGCGGCTAGGGCGCGACTGGGAAAGGCCGCTGAAGCTCTGGCGTGAGCGTGGCTTCATGCTGGATGACCTCAGCTGCTGCGCAGACTGCCAGTGCGCCGTGCAGGCGGAGGGCACCGAAAACCCTGAGGTGGAGGACTATGAAAGCGTGGCTGGCTAATCTGCACGAGAAAGCCGCAGCATCCGCCCGGCCCGCAGTGCCAGTCAGGGCAGCGGCTAGCCTGACACGTGGTCATCTGAATGACCTGACCAAGGCGCTGGGACAGCAGATGTTTTTCTGGGGTCGGGATGTCCTTCATGCCACGGGCAATTTGCTCATCCGCCACGGCTTTGAAAAAGGCGAGTCACCAGGGCTGAAGGGCACCAGTTGCTATCGCAAAGCCTGGGCAGGCGGTGTCATCGAGCTGCATGGGGCCTGCGCGGGCTGGTATCCGCTGCGGCCTGAGAGCGGTATCGGCTTTCTCTTTGTCCGCACGGACCGTCGCTGCTATGCGCACCACGAGGTTCAGCCTGCGATTCCGGGCCAGTATGATTACGATCGCCTTGTGTCAGGTGATCTCAGCCTGCTGGAGCCAGCAGGGCGACTTTTCAGCGAATGGCTGGTGCACTACGAGAGCTGGGTCTGCCAGGAATGCGGCGCGCGGCATCGCCAAGAGTGCCATGCCATGCTCTCGCGGCTGCCAGCGGGTCAGCCTTGGCTCAGCCCAGAACTCGCGCTGGAGTGGCTGCGCCTCTTTGCCCAGGGCAGTTCGGTGCCTCGGGCTCATGCTTTGCGCGGCCAGCAGCGGGAACTCAGGCACTTGCCTCTGCGAAGCTACGAATGAATCGCCGCAGACTGCTGAGTCCGCTCTGCCGCGAGGGCGTGAGGTAGCTGCCGAGGCCGCATTCTTGAATGAAATTGGGTTCTGATGTGGCTACCAGCTTCGGGGGGATACCATTGTAAAATCCGCAGAGCAGAGCAGCGGTGCCCTTGGGCGTCAGCGCGTCGGCATCCATTTGGAAATAGCAGAGACCATCACGCACTTCGGGGTGAATCCACAGCTGTGAGATGCACCCTGCCAGGAGGTTTTCCTTCACACGATGTTTTTCGTCCATGGCCGGGTAGCTGCGACCTAGCTGAATAAGATAGCGCATCCGCTCTTCGGCATCAGGCAGAAGCTCGAAGGTCTCTTTGAATTCCGTGGCACGCTGGCGGAGCAGGTCTTCAGGGGCGGGGATGGGCATGGTAGATTTGTTCCTAGATAGCTGGGCGGCTCTGTCCAGTGCGCGATGCGGGCTTAGGGCGTCTTAACCTCTGCCTCTAGCTCTGCCTCCAGTCGACGCGTGACCTCCATGGGCGATCCCGTGCGCTGGGAGAGCAGAGCATACATCATGGGCACGAGAGCTAGCGTGACCATGGTGGCGATGCTGACCCCGAAGACAATCACCACGCCGACGACACGCCGTGTCTCAAAACCCGCGCCACTACCTAGCATGAGTGGCAGTGCGCCCATGACGGTGGCTAGAGCAGTCATCAAAATCGGACGCAACCGCTGCTCGCTCGCCGTCAGGATGGCCTCGCGGAACTCCACACCTTCGTCGCGGAGCTGATTGATGAATTCGACAATAAGAATGCCGTTTTTGGCAGCAAGCCCAATCAGCATGATCAGCCCGATCTGGCTATGAATGCTCTGGTTCATGCCCATGATCAGCAGGCCGAGCAGAGCCCCTGCTACAGCCATGGGGACAGTGAGCATGATGGTGAAAGGATGCACAAAACTCTCGAACTGTGCTGCCAGTACGAGGTAGGCGATGAGCAGCGCGAGGGCGAAGATGATGCCGATGTTTCCCTGATTTTGTTTTAACTTCAGCGAGTTCCCTTTGTAGCCGATGATGGCACTGCTGGGCAGATTTTCCCGGATCAGCTCCTCCATGTAGTTCACGGCTTCACCTAGGCTGTAACCGGGGCGCAGCTCGGCATCGAAGGTGATGCTCCTCATCCGGTTGTAGCGGTTTAGCGTGCCGCTGTCGGCGAATTCCTCCATCTTCACCAAATTCGAGAGTGGGATGAGTTTCTGGGTGCGTTCGCTGCGCACGAAAAGGTTGTTCAGATCCACGGGCGTGCGTTTGTCATCGTAGCTGCCCTCGATCATCACGTCGTATTCCTCACCTTGGTGGATGAACGTCGTCGCACGCCGGCCACCTAGCATGGTTTCTAAAGTCAGACCAATATCCGCCGTAGACACACCCAGGTCGGCGGCCCGTGCTTGGTCGATGCTGACGCGTAACTGCGGCTTGGTGTCGCGGTAGTCGCAGTCAAAGCCGACGAGATCGGAGTTGGCTCGGCCTTTGGCCAAGATGATGTCCCGCCACTCAGCCAATTCTTCGAACGTGGAGCCGCTGACCACAATTTCGAGCGGCTTATTCAGCCCGCGTAGGATCGCCTGACGCATGATGACGGAGACCTTTCCCTCCGTCATGTCGGCGGTGCGCTTCCGCACATCTTCCATGATGGTGAAGCCATCCCGCCGCGTGCCGAAGGGTGAAAGCGTGACGACAGCGATGGAGTCATTGAAGTCGGCTGTCGCCCCGAAATTCCGCGGTGCCCGTGAATTCACGCGTGTGGCCTCCTGAGTATCTTCCACGAGGTACATGACCTTGTCCGTCAGCTTGTCCAAAGTGACCATCGTGCTAGCAAACGTAGTGCCTGGCGGTGATGTCGCCGTGACAAAAAAAGAGCCACGATCCTCCCGAGGCATGAATTCATCCGGGATGTGGACAAGCAACCAGCCGCAGAGCGCAATGAGACCGCCGACGATCGGAAACGCCGATCCCGGGAAGTGGAGGGCGTAGTTCAGTAGCCAGCGGTAGCTGCGCTGAATTTTGGTGAAGACTCGGTCCAGCAGGTGTGCGATCCAGCCATCTCCCTCCCGACTGCGTAGGATCTTGGAGGCCATCATTGGCGACAGGGTCAAAGCCACGAAACCCGAGAAAGCCACCGCGATGCTCAGCGTGACACTGAACTCCGCAAACATGCGTCCCGTGTCTCCGGGCATGAAGGCCACAGGGACGAAGACGCTCATCAGCACTAGCGTGGTCGCGATGACTGCGAAGCCGACTTGGCGTGTGCCCTTGTAAGCGGCGACGAGTGGCTTTTCGCCATGCTCGATTCGGCGGTGGATGTTCTCCAGCACGACGATGGCATCATCCACCACCAAGCCGATGGCTAATACAAAGGCGAGCAGCGTTAGTGTGTTCATCGAGTAGCCCAGCGCCAGTAGCACCAAGCAGGTGGCAAAGACGCTCACCGGAACCGCCACAGTTGGGATCAGCACGGCCCGGAAGCTGCCCAGGAACAAGAAAATGATGATCACCACTAGCACGATGGCAATGCCCAGGGTGCGATAGACTTCATGCAGTGATTCTTCGATAAACTGGCTGATGTCGTAGCTGTTCTCCAGGCGCAGATCTGGGGGGAGTGTCTTGCGGATTTCTTCGGCCTCTGCACGCACTGCGCGTGCCACTTCCAGTGGATTGGAGCGCGACTGGCGGATAATCCCTAGGCTGACCATGAGCACGCGGTTGCCTTTGAAAACCGTGCGTGCTTCCTCGGCGCCAAGGGAAACTCGGGCTACCTCAGACAGGTGAACCTGGTAGCCATTTTCACCGCGAGCGATGACCATTTTTTCAAAGTCCTCCACGTTGCGATACTGACGATTCAAGCGGACGGTGAACTGACGATCGAGTGATTGTACCGTGCCAGCCGCTGGATCGATATTTTCGCTCCGCAGCGCCTTTTCCACATCCACTGGTGTTAGTCCGCGCGCTGCCAGGGCCTCGCGGTCAAGCCAGATACGAAGGGCGTAACGTGTGCCTCCGTTGATACGCACACGTGCCACCCCAGGCAGCCTGGAAAAGCGGTCCACTAGGTAGCGTTCGGCATAATCATTGAGCTCCAGCGTGTTTCGCGACTCGCTGGTCAGGTTCATGTACATCAGCACCTCAGCGCTCAGCTCTGTTTTTCCCACGTTGGGGGGATCGACTTCGCTGGGAAAGGTGGGTAGGATTGGGCTGATGGCCTCGCGGATGTCATTCGCCGCTGCATCGAGATCGCGGCCAAGCGTGAATTCCACGGTGATCTCAGATTTTCCATCCACTGAGACGGAGGAGATGTTCTCAATCGCCTCGACCTGAGAGATGCGATCTTCCAAACGTTGCGTGATGCGACGCTCCACCACGCTGGCTGAGGCCCCTCGGTAGTAGGTTTCCACCGTGACGATAGGGGGCTCGATGTCAGGGAACTCGCGCAAAGGCAGCCGCGTGTACGCGACGATGCCAAAGGTGACGAGCACCAGATTCATCACCAAAGCCAGCACGGGGCGGCGGACGGAAGTGTCAGATAGCCACATTCAAACAAAAAAGAGAGCTGCCATTAACGCGGTCCAGGGGCTGAGTCTAGGCAAGGACTTACGACAATCTTGAAGTGTCTGGGTGGGCACCACGCAAAAGGGATGCCCTCGGGAGAGATCTTTTCTTGGCCCCTTGAGAAATCGCCGAGCCTGTTGAGCGGATCAAGCGGCTCGTCGGCTGGCCCAGACCATGAGACCGATGCAGAGAACGGTCGCGGGTAGAACAAAAGTTGTGCTCCAAAAGATGATTTCGTTTTGCTTTTGGGTGAGCTGGATGCGGTAATTGCTGCGCGGTTTAGGTGTGATGCCGATCAGTTTTTCACGGTTGAGGATCCAGTTGAGGCTGGCTGCGATGAAATCACGATTCACGGCCAAGGCGGATTGGCGGTCGAGTAATGCAGCGTTACCGAGGACAACCATGCGGCAGCTATCGACACGTAGTCTTTCGTCCGTGATGGTCCCGCGCTCGACACTGGCAGCCAGGAAGATGTCTTTTCTCGTGTCTTCTTCTTCGGCTACAGGAAGCTCCTCAAGGTAGTTTTTTTCTCCCCAGTAACGGTTGGTCGCACCCATCAGGGGATGTACAGTGATACCTTGGTTTTTGAGGTATTCGTCGTCAAAACGCAGCTCGAGAGACTCGGTCTGACCTGGCAGCGTCGTGTTGCTGGCGGCGAGGTGGCGCGTGATGGACGATTCGTTATCAAAGACTGCTTGTACGGAGAATTCCTTCCGCGCGCCGCTGTTGGTGCTCTCGGCATACAGGACACGGTCGTTGCGTGGCATGATGCCATTCAGTCCAAGAAAGGCGGACAGGCGTGGTGTCTCCCCTGAGGGGTCGAGCAGGACCAACATGCCCGAGCGCGCTCCAGACCAGTAAGTTTTGAGCAGGCCGATTTCTCGCTCGGAGAGATCATAGCGCAGGCCGGGAAGAATGAGTCCGTCGGCATCGGCAGGGATATGGCTGACTTCGGCGAGGTTGATGGGGAAGAGCTGAAAGTTTTGCGCTCGTCCCAGCTCACCCAGCGCGACCATGGATTCTAACAGTGCAGACTCGGTGCGTGCTCCTTTGCCAACGACGATGTAAAATTTGCGCTCATCTCCATCGACGACGTTGATCAGTGCCGAGGTCACCGCGTCCTCACCGCGATATTCCTTGATCGTGCGTTGGGTTTCAGTGCCTTTTTCTCGGATCACCAACTCTTCTTCGGATATGAACCGCACGCGCTTGCCAGAGCGAATGACGATACCACTTTGGTCGAGTGCGAGACCCGTTTCTGTCTTTAATGTCTCGGCACGTTCAATATCGCGCAAGGGATCGATACTACGGATTTTGACTCGTCCGCGGCCATTGAGGCGATATTCCTCCAGTAAGGTCTGTGTTTCACCGAAGAGGGAGGCATCTCTCGGAATCACGTTGGCGATGAAGACATCTTTGGAGAGTTTTTCCAGGTAGTTCAGCGTGGCGCTGCTGAGGGTAAAACGCTGCTGTGGGCTGAGATCCCAGCGCGTATGGTAGCGATAGCTGATGCGATTGATGCCAAAGAAGAGTGCAAGGGTGAGCAGCACCTGCAGGGCGACATTGAGGCCGATGCTCCAGCGCTTGGGCATTGGCGGGCTCGCTTGAGAGTTTTCAGTCGGGGCGGGCATTCGAGGTTCCGGTTTAGCGTCCATTCAGCGCAGGTTCATGGCTTCCAGCGGCGGAACTCGAGCACTTGATGCGTGAGTGCGAGGAAGAGCAACGCTAGGCTACTGTAGTAAACGAGCGGTCGTGTGTCGATGAGTCCGCTAGTGAAGGTGCGAATGTGCTCCATGCTGGCGAAGTAGGTGATGATATCCACAAAGGTCTCGGAGACCTTGCGACCCAGCACCATGATAAACAGTCCGCCGAGGAAATGCAGCAGGCTGAAGGTGAAGGAAATGACGGCGGCGATGATTTGATTCGAAGTCAGCGAAGAGGCAAAGCAGCCGATGGCAAGATTGAAGCAACCCATCGATAGCAAGATGAGGTAGCTACCCGTAAGGGAGCCGGGTGGCACGATGACCTGTCCGGCCGTGATCCAATCGACGATCTTAAAATTCAGCCAGCTCGGCATCCAAAGCACGGAATAGACAAGCACGGCAGCAAGGTATTTTGACAGCACGACCTGCCAAGTTCTGACGGGTGTAGTGAAAAGTGTCTCAAACGTGCCCATCTTTTTTTCCTCCGCAAAGAGGCGCATCGTGAGCAATGGAAAGACGAAGAAGTATGAGAGCCAGAACCAGTTTGGCTGAAACATCCACTGAACGATGCTGCCCTCACTGGGGCCGCGTTCTAAAATCGACAAAGCTGCGCGAAAAGAATAGCCACTGAGAACCATGACCAAGGCCAGCACGACGTAAGCAACGGGGGATACGAAGAAAGCGCGCAGTTCTTTTTTGAGCAAGATCCAGAGGAGACGCATGAGGTGTAGTGATGAGAGATCGGTGCAATCAGCGGGTTCGATCAGAAGCGACGAGTTCTACAAACACATCCTCCAGCGTCGGCATTTGGCGGTGCATCTCGCGCAACTGCCATTGCTCTGCGCTGGCTAGGGTCATTACGGCCTCGCGCACGTCTTGACGTGCCTCTACCCGTAAACTGATGCGCTGCCAGCCACTTTCTTCCCCATCCAGTGTCGCTTTTCGTACGTTCGGGAGTGATTCCAATTGGCTGAGTAAATTCGTGCCACCCCCTTTGAGTTCGAGTTGCACCAGAGTTGCGGCGCGCAGTTGGCGCGTCAGCTGGTCGGGCGTGTCGTGGGCCAAAATCCGGCCTTGATGAATCATCAACACACGATCACAGACGGCTTCCACTTCCTGCAAAATATGGGTAGATAGCAGGATGGTGTGTGCAGGTTTGAGATTCTGCAGAATCTCGCGCACCTGGCGGATCTGTACGGGATCTAGACCATTGGTCGGCTCATCTAAAATCAGCAGAGGTGGCTTGTGTAAAAGAGCGTCTGCCAGAGCGACGCGCTGGCGATAGCCTTTCGATAAATGACCGATGAGTCGGCGGCGAACATCAGCAATCATGCAGAGTTCCATAACCTCACCCAGGCGCTGTCCCAATGCCCGTCCTGTCAGTCCCTTTAATTCCGCACGGAAGCGCAGGTATTCTTTCACCCGCATGTCGGTGTAAAGTGGGGCTGTCTCGGGCATGTAGCCGATGCTTTTTCGGACCTGCAAAGATTCATGGAAGACATCGTGCCCATTGACGCGTGCGCGGCCACTGGTCGGAGGCATGTAGCCAGACAAGATGCGCATCGTGGTCGATTTCCCGGCTCCATTAGGCCCCAAAAATCCAACGATCTGTCCGGGTTCCACCTGGAAGGTCAATCGGTCCACGGCCACACGTCCGGCATATTGCTTGGTGAGATCCTGGACGTCGATCATGGGGTTATCTGAGAAAATTCGCGCTGAAGAGGGAAAAAGGGAAGCAGGCACTAAAGCGATAGCAGATGATCCTGGCAACCCAGGAAATCCACAGGACGAATCTAGCCTCTGCCGGCAGATTCTTCGCTTAGTTTTAACCAAGACAATGGCAGCCCTTCAGTGCCACATGCCCAAGGCGGCATAGCGGCTTCACTGATAAGGAACTCGGAAGATCTCTCCCGTATCCTGATCCTTGGCTTTGGTGCCTGGACGTAATCCTTCCACGCTGATGATTTTGCCACCCTTTGGGGTGTAGACATACCCTGGTCTGCCTGGAACAGGCCGCGCGTAGGGGACATCGCTCGTTGCGGGAGGCGCGGTCGGCGGTGTCGTGGGGGCAACCGCAGGTGGCGTCACTGAGGGCGGTGGGGCGGTGACCGTAGGCGCTGTCACGGCCGGTGGTTGAACGGCACCAGGCGCGGGTGGGTAGCTCGCGGCGGGTGGCATCACCACCAGGCCTTGATTGACCCCAGTAGGTGCAGCGACTGGTAAATTGCTGGGTGGAGCCAGGTTAGCTCCCGGAGGCAAAGTCCTCGGGTCGATACCTGCTGCCGCCGCTGCGGCTGCGGCGTTTGGATCTATCACCATCTGTCCAGGTGCGGGGGCGATGGGCTCAACATAACGGTTATCCTCACCGTAGCGCGGAGGTTGATCCAGATTGTGCCCGCCACGTCCCGCAAAAGGCCGCGGTTGGGGTTGTGATTGGCAAGCCACGCACAACGCGGCTGCGGACAGAACGATGGCTGGGCGGAGGATGGACATCGGAGCAGGAGAGGTGTAGTGGTGTCGAGAAAATTGGAACTAAATCAGCTATTCACACGCATTGGCA
>JBIKYV010000118.1:0-11767 GCA_044355075.1 Prosthecobacter sp. | reverse complement strand
ATGACTACGGCTTCCCGCTGGGTTTCAAAAGCTGGGCGATAGCTTCCGGGCTGGGGGGAGCGGGAAAGAGTGCGTAAAGGGCAGGCTGCCAGGGATCTAGCTGAACCTGGAGGTCGCGGCGCTGGCCAAGCTGTTCGCCAGTGCGCAAGTTGACGAGGTAGCCTGGCTGCTGGAGCTGAGCCGTGAAGGTAATGGGCTTCTCCAGCCATTCATTGCCACCCACCTGAGCGAGCTCTTCTCTCATCCGATATTCGATATTCCGCTCGAAGGCGAGCAGGCGGACCTCATGGCTGACCTTGAACCTGTGGACACGCACACGGGCATCGGCAGGAACGACAACTGGTGCACGCACGCCGCGCTCGGCGAGCAACTGGCGTATACTTTCGAGGGGAGCGGTGTCGAAGTCGGTTTTGAGACGGCTCACCGGATAGTCACTGAGGGTGGTGGCGATCTCCTCGAAGGCTTTTTCCCCCGGATTCGTGCCAAAGGTTAGGCGGGTACGCTCAGGCGATTCGCTAGCAGGCCATTCGAACTCTTTTCTTAGGCGACCGTGCTCGTCAAAAAGGCCATGAGGACCATCGGCGATGACGAGGCGGTTCTCGCGCTTGGCAAAGCTGCGAGCAGCATCGCGCTCGGCCTGACTCATGGCCCAGCTCTGCGGCAAGACGAGCAGTCGCGGTGTGGTAGACAGGCCCTGGGCCAGCTGTTCATGGCTGACAAAGGTGGGGCTGAAGCCAAGATCCTGCAGGGCCTTGAGCCAGGCATTTCTAACGACAGCGTGGCGGTTGTGATCGGCCTCGTAGCTGCTGAAGCGGCGCAGCCAAGTGCTGCCATCAGGAATAGATTCAAGAAGCCAGGCGACCTGGATACTGGGCTGGGAGTAGTGGATGAGCAGAGGGTCACGCTCGCGCTCTGCACGAAGGAAAAGCTGGGCCAACGGGGTAGTCAGCGATTGGAAAACTGGGGCGAGTGCCTTGCCCTTTGCGGTCAAAGGCAAGTCGGGGTGGTCGTAGTCGATGACGTCCTCGCTCCACCAGATAATGCTGCCTTTGTCCCCCTCCAGCAGCAGGTGCCAGAGACGACGCATGGCCGGTTGTGTCTCTTTTTCAAAGACGGTGGCCAGAATGGGCTTCCCTGACATAAAGGAGCCAAGGATTTCGCGCGAATTGCAGATGTCGTAGGGCTCAATCCAATCGAGAGCTTGGCTCATGCGCCAAAGATCATAGCCGCCAAAGGCATGAGGCATCTGGGTACCCTCGATCCCCACAGGCGTGGTGGGATCGACTTCATGCGAGGCTTTGCGAAAATGATCCAATGCCCGAGCCAGGGCAAGATCCATGTAGCTGCGGTGGTCAGCCCAGGGAGCAAAGTTCCAGCGCGTGGCCTCCTGTTTAGCCTTGGCGAGGTCCAGCTTTAAGGCACGCACCTCGGACCAATCGGTCTTGGCCTCAGGCCCAGGCTGGTTCGAGGCCATGCGCTGCTTAATTTGATCCGTCGTGAAGGGCGCGACGGCGTCCCAGGTGGGAAATTGCGTCTGCCAATGAGCATTCAGCGCCTCGAGCGAGGCATAGCGCGTCTTCAACCAATCGCGAAAAGCCGCAAGCGAGGTGGGAGAAAAATCATAATCGAAAGGGTTTGCAGAGATAGTGGTCGAGAGCTCATCGCGCAGATCATGCATGAGTGGGGCATGGGGTGCTGCATCGCGGGCCGTTTTTTTCATGCGGTCGCTCATGCGCTGGAGCCAAGCGCTATCCTCCAGGGGGTAATCGCGTACCAGCGATGCCATGTCACGCGTCTTGGCCCAATCAGTGACGGTTTGATCCCAGTTCGTGACCTTTGAGCGGAACTTCAGGCACAGGCCTTCGTTGATGATGTTCTCCACGTAGTGCCCAAAGCCGTGCTTCTGGTAAAAACTGGCATCACCACCGGGGCCGATCATGCCGGTGTTGATGCCAAGCTCCCGCAGCCGCTGCGACATGAGGGGATGATCGAGTGCCTTTTGCCCCTTTTCTCCCATCCAAAGAATGACGCGGTAATCGTTCCATGGACGCAAATTTTGCGCGTGCAGGGCTGTACAGGTGGCGAGAAGACAGAGCAGGAGTTTCATCGAGTTGGACTTTCTGAAACGTTGCCACTCCGCCGTAGCCATCGGGGAAGAACTCAGCCGTTTGCTGAACTTTCCATTTATTCAGCAAGGGCTAAAAACCGATCAGGGTTTTTTAAGCACGTGAATAAGATATTCCGTAGCAGACTTGGGCAGATCACCCACCGCAGCTGGATAAAAGAGGGAGCAGGAGACGCCTTTCGCCTGACAATGCTCTTGCAGTTTCAGGCCAAAGTTCGCGGTATGAGTGGGATCTTTCTGCTCCTGACCGAGCGCCGGCGAACTGGTGTAGCTGAGGTAAACGGGAGGATCATCTGAACTGACGAGCGCGTAGGGTGAATACTCCGCGATCCAGGGCAGGATCTTTTCCCGCGCGGCCAGGAAGGCCGTAAAGTTCGAGTAATCTTCCTTCTTGAGAAAGGCATGGCCGCCGTAGCGGCTATTGGGCGTCCATTCCTTCATCTGCTGTGGGTCCAGGGTGGTCTGGGCACCCATAACCGCTGCACCAAAGAGGCGCGTGGACTCGCGGGCGATGGGATCGCTGCTCTGCGGATCAGCAAGATCGGGGTGAAAGGCGAGCCACAGGCTGCTGCAGGCTCCGGCGCTGCCGCCACTAGCGGCGATGCGCGTTTTGTCGAGGTTCCATTCCCTAGACTTGCTGCGCACGGTTTGCAGAGCACGGGCGGCATCATGCAGCGGAGCTTTCACCGGCGGCACAACTTCCTGTGCCTGCGAAATATAGCGGTAATTGATGGAGACGACGGAGATGCCCTCTTTCAAATAAGGCTCGACCGCGATGCCGGCCTTGTCGCCGCCCATCCAACCGCCACCATGGATGAAGAAGAGCACAGGCGTGGGCTTGTCAGACTTGGCCTGCCAGAAGTCGAGCACGTTGCGCTCATGCGGACCATACCTGAAGTTCGCTGCCGTTGGCGTGGGGTTCTTCGGATAAACCTTCTTCTTGGGCGCAGCCTTGGTTTTGGCGGCATTAGAGGCTTTTGGAGCCTTGGTTTGGTTGGCTGGTGGCTCAGCGGCCCAGGTGACCGTGGCTAGGAACAAAAGAAAAAGGGCGAGTTTCATGGGTTGGAACCCCATCAAACGCGCCCTTGCGGTATCGTCTCGCGCAGAGTTTACCAACTTAGCGACCTATTTTTTCGTCCGAGTCACCCGCACGCCCATCTTGCTAGCAAGTGGGCTCGGTGACTGGCGGGCATGCATCCAGTAGTTCGAGCTAGGCTCCTCGGGCGGGTCGTTACGATCCAGCAGACCTGGAGGCTGATCGCTATCCTTTGATGTCAGCGCGCCCAGCAGACCCTCAGACTCCACCGTTTTCGGCACGGAAGGAGTCATGGCTGCGGCATTAGCCTTCACCCGATTGTAAGTCACCCCCATCTTAGCCGCGATGGGAGAGCTGTGATTCGCATAATACTTGCGGCCATCATTTTCGCCGCTCACGCAGCTGGAAAGACTCAGCGCAAGAAGTGCAGCGGCACGGGCAAAAAGGAGTCGGCTAACGTGCATGAGGGAGACAGATTGGGGAACCTTATGGCACAAGCGCATCAGGAGAATCCACGAAGAACTCCTTCAATTCATCTTCCGTAGAAGTGCGGATACCCTCCAGACGACGCCGACTACCGCGTTCGGTACGCGGGCTGTTCGCCGCGCGAGTGACAAGATCCGTGATGAGCGGGGCAGCGACAACACTACTGGCGGCCAATAGGGTCAGGGCGATTACATTCGAGGAACTGCGACTCATGCCTCGACCAAAGAGGATGCCCAACGCGCAGCCGGCGGCGGCGGGAGCGATGACACTAGCGTAGGCTTCGTAGCGATTGTCGGCGGTAGTTTCTGGAGGCATGGCACAAGAACATAGCAGATCCCCACATTCTCCAAAGAGGAATTTGCCCAGTCTGACAGGCGCTCCATGGTACGGGCAATGACCTCCGAAACGAATTCGAGATACGCGCTGGTGCTCGCTGGCGGCAGTGGACAGCGCTTCTGGCCGATCAGCCGCGATGCACTGCCGAAGCAACTGCTGAAACTTTTCGGAGACAAAACGCTACTGGAAATGACGGTAGAGCGCCTGGATGGCGTGGTGCCGGTGCAAAACATCCTGGTGCTGACGAGTCGCCAACAAGAAGCCGCAGTGCGCACCCTTTTGCCCCAACTGCCTGCCGAAAACATCATCGCCGAACCTGAAAAGCGCGACACGGCACCGGCCATTGCCCTGGCTGTCGGTTGGGTAGTACGGCGCGACCCAGCCGCGACAATGCTGGTGCTGCCTGCGGATCATCTCATTCAGGACAAAGCCGAATTTCATCGGGTGCTGAATGTATCCATCCAAGCTGCCGAGATAGGCAGCGCTCTAGTCACCATCGGCATCAAGCCGACTTGGCCCTGCCCTAGCTACGGTTACGTCGAGCGTGGTCGCCGCGCCGCGATGCCCGGCATGGAAGATGGAGGCGTCTATGAGGTTCTGCGCTTCCGTGAAAAACCAAACCCTGACTTGGCCGAGCACTTCCTGAGCCAGGGCACCTTCACCTGGAACGCCGGCATGTTCATCTGGACGATCCCTGCCATTTTTAGTGAGATGAGTCGGCATTGCCCCGCACTGGCGGATTTCATTTCAGAGCTAAGAGGCAGCCGTGATTTTCAGGCCACCGTCAATAGCCAATTCGGTAAGCTGCCGAAACTCTCCATCGACTATGCACTGATGGAACGCGCCTCCCGCGTGCTGAATGTGGAGGCCACCTTTGATTGGGATGACGTGGGCAACTGGACCAGCGTGGGCCGCTACCTGCAATCCGACACCGATGGCAATCAACACAACTGTCCCTTTTCCCAAATCAGCTCGCAGAACAATATCGTCTTTTCCCAGACGGGTCAGCACATTGCCCTTCTCGGCGTTCAAGATCTCATCGTGGTGTCCGCCAAAGATGCAGTGCTGGTCACCAGCCGAGCTCATGCGGAAAATATCAAAAAACTAGCGGACATGCTGCCCGCCGAACTCCGCTAAAGCCCTTTCATGTTAGATACCCTTCCCACGACCTCCCCCACCCTGCTGCTACGCTATCGGGATCGCCAGTATTCCGCGGAGCTGATCGCCACCGCATTACTACACTTTGATTTTTTTACCTGGTTGGGGAAAAACCCAGGCATGAACAGCGAACAAACCGCTACTCACTTCGGCTGGGCAGATCGCCCGCTGGATGTACTGCTCACCCTGTGCCGTGCTAGCGGCCTCCTCAGCACCGATGCCGGTGGCAGGCATTACCTCACCGAGCTAGGGCGCGAGCACATGGTGAAGGGCTCGCCGTGGTTCCTCGGCCCCTACTACGCGCCCATCCGCGATACCCCCATCGTCCAGGGCTTCCTCCAGGTGCTGCGCACCGGCAAACCCGCAAGTTGGCAGGCCAAGGCTGACGCCTCCGACTGGCACCAGTCCATGCTTGATCCTGTCTTCGCCCGTAGCTTCACCGACCTCATGAACTCGCGCGGCACCGCCTTCGGCCAGCATCTAGCTCGCGCCCTCACTCCCTGGCTCCAGCATCGCAACCACCTGCTGGATGTCGGCGGCGGCTCAGGCATCTACGCCTCCACCTTCGTCGCTGCTCATGCCCAGGCACGGGCTACCGTACTGGAGCAACCGCCCGTCGATAACCTCGTTCGCGCTGAGGTCGCCCGCCATGGTCTTAGCGACCGCATCGACGTACTCACAGGCGACATGTTTGCCATCGACTGGCCCAGCACCGACATGCTCTTGCTCTCCAACGTCCTGCACGACTGGGACGTGCCCGAGGCCCGCCAACTCCTGCAAAAAGCTGCAACCGCACTCCTCCCTGGCGGCCTGCTCATCATCCATGATGCGTTCCTCAATGACGACAAAAACGGGCCCCTGCCCGTGGCTGAATACTCGGCCTTGCTCATGAGCATCACTCAAGGCCGCTGCTACAGCCCAGCCGAATACGCCGCGCTGCTTACCGAAACCGGCTTCCAGCCCGGTCCCTACCAGCCCACCATCGCCGACCGCGGCTTCATGGTCGCGCATCGAATTTAAAAAAGCCGAGGGCTCTCGCCCTCGGCTTCATGAAAGGATGAAATCTCAAAGAAATCACTTCGCCTTGGCAAAGAGATCGGAAACAGCGCTCCAGTTGACCACGTTCCACCAGGCAGTGATGTAGTCGGGGCGCTTGTTTTGATACTTCAGGTAGTAGGCGTGCTCCCAGACATCGCAGCCGAGGATCGGGGTGCCGCTGCCATCCATGAGAGGATTGTCTTGGTTAGGTGTGGAGGTCACGGCAAGCTTGCCGTCTTTCACGACCAGCCAAGCCCAGCCAGAGCCGAAGCGGGTGGCACCGGCCTTGGCGAAGGCTTCCTTGAAGGAATCGAAGCTGCCGAAGGCGGCGTTGATGGCGTCGGCCAGTTCGCCAGTCGGAGCACCGCCCGCATTGGGACCCATGATGTTCCAGAACAGGGTGTGGTTGAAGTGACCGCCACCGTTATTACGCACAGCCGCACGGATACCTTCAGGCACATGGTTGATGTCTTTGCAAAGGTCCTCAATAGACTTGGCCTCAAGATCAGCATGACCTGCTAGGGCGTTGTTGAGGTTGGTCACGTAGGCGTTGTGGTGACGGCCATGGTGGATTTCCATCGTCGTGGCGTCGATATGGGGCTCGAGCGCGGTTTTATCGTAAGGAAGCGGTAGGAGGGTGTGGGCCATAGGTGGAGTTGGGTTTGAATTCGGGACTTTTCCGGTAGCGTGATTACGCGGCCGGGCAAGAGCGGGCTGCCTTCCTTTTCCCAGCCACACGGCTCTTGATTCCAGAGCAGTATCCTTCAATCGTGGAGAGCTATGCCTACCTATATTTACGAAACCATTCCCCAGCACGAGAGCGAAAAACCCCAGCGCTTTGAAATCCGCCAAAGCATGATGGAAAAGCCCTTAACGCATCACCCGGACAATGGTCAACCCGTGCGCCGAGTCCCTATCGGTGGCACCGGACTGATGGGCGGAAGTTCTTCGTCGCCAGCGATGCCGAGCGGCGCTTCCTGCGGCACAGGATGCGGCTGCCACTGATACCAGCGTCACGACCAAAAGCATGATCACAGACGTGTTTGGGTAACTCCAAGAAGTCACCGATGCATGAGCGTTGGGCTTGAGATCGCACTCAGTCCAAGAAGCCATGGATCAGCTAGGCCAGGATACCTTTGACCACCTGGCCAGCTACGCCGGTGAGCCGCATGTCGAGGCCTTGGTATTTGAAGTTGAGGCGCTCGTGGTTGATGCCGAGCAGGTGCATGATCGTGGCGTTCAGGTCGTGCACATGGACGCCGTCACGGACGATGTTGTAGCTGTAGTCGTCTGTTTCGCCGTGGATGTGGCCTTTTTTCACACCGGCTCCGGCGAGGAAGAGGCTGTAGCAGCGCGGGTGGTGATCGCGGCCATAATTCGTCTCGGTGAGCGTGCCTTGCGAGTAGATGGTGCGGCCGAATTCGCCGCCCCAGACGATGAGCGTGTCATCAAGCAGACCGCGCTGTTTGAGGTCTTTGATGAGCGCCGCGGTTGCCTGATCGGTATCGCGGCATTGGCCTTTGATGGCGTTGGGCAGGCCGCCGTGGTGGTCCCAGCCCATGTGGAAGAGTTGGATGCAGCGCACATCGCGTTCCGCGAGTCGGCGGGCGAGCAAACAGTTCGCGGCATAGGTGCCGGGCTTGGTCACATCCGGGCCATACATATCCAAAATGTGCTGCGGCTCGTTTTTGGTGTCCACGAGGTCGGGCACGCTGGTCTGCATGCGGAAGGCCATCTCGTATTGCGCGATGCGCGTAGCGGTTTCGGGGTCGCCGAAGGCTTGGAAGTCCTTTTGATTCAACTCGGCGAGCTCGTCGAGCATCTGGCGTCGCATTGGACGATCCACGCCGGATGGATTCGAGAGATAGAGCACGGGATCACCCGAATTGCGGAAGCGAACACCGGCATGATGCGTGGGCAAAAAGCCGCTGCCCCAAAGACGATCGTAGAGCGGCTGGTCCTCGCGACGACCGGTGCCAAACGACGTCATGACGACATAAGCCGGCAGATCGCGATTAAGACTGCCGAGGCCATAGCTGAGCCAGGAGCCGATGCTGGGCCGTCCGGCGAGCTGCGAGCCGGTTTGGCAAAACGTGATCGCCGGATCATGATTGATCGCCTCGGTGAACATGGAGCGGATGAGGCAAATCTCGTCAGAGATGCCGCTGATGTTCGGAATGAGCTCGCTGAGCTCCATGCCGCTCTTGCCATGCTTCGCGAACTTGAACATCGACGGCGCGACCGGGAAGGCCTTTTGCCCCGAAGTCATCGTCGTGAGCCGCTGACCTTTGCGAATCGACTCAGGCAGGTCCTTCGCGCGTTGCTTCTCCATCTGCGGCTTGGGATCAAAGAGGTCCATCTGCGAGGGCGCACCGCTTTGGAACAGGTAAATGATGCGCTTGGCCTTCGGCGCGTAATTCGGGAACGATGTCGCGCCTTGGAGCTGCGCGAGCGCGGCGGTGCCTATGGCTGCGGCGGAGTTTCGCAGGAAAATGCGGCGGTTGAGGGCGTCTTGGAGCTGGAAGTCGGTTTTCATAAAATCAGTCGCGGGTGACGACGCGGTCGAGGTTGAGCAAAACGGAAGCGGTGGTCGTGTAAGCGGCGAGTTCGGCTGGATTCAGCGTTTCGTCGGATTTGAGCATACCTTGAGCAAGGAGGGCTTTGGCGTCTTCGGGCTTGGCTTGGAAGGCTGCGATGCGGGCGTTGAGGCCTGCGACGAGTTTTTTCAGCGAATCGGCGTCGATGGCATGCGCGGTGGCTCTTTGATAACCGTAAGCGATGCGCTGCTCCGGCGTGGCGCCGCCGTTTTTCATCATCTGCTGCGCGAGACCGCGAGCAGCTTCAACGAAGGTCACTTCATTGAGCAAACTCAACGCCTGTAGCGGCGTGTTGGTGCGGCTGCGCTTCACCGTGCAGACTTCGCGAGTCGGTGCATCGAACATAAGCATCGTCGGTGGGGCAGCGGTGCGTTTCCAGATGGTGTAAAAGCTGCGGCGGTAGAGGCCTTCGCCGCTGTCGGCTTTGTAACCGCGAAGGTCGCCGTATTTGCTGGTGTCATCCCACACGCCATCGGGCATGTAGGGCTTCACGCTGGGGCCGCCGACCTTGGGCACGAGCAGTCCGGCGATGGTGAGCGCTTGATCGCGAACGACTTCGCCACCGAGTCGGAAACGCGGTCCGCGAGCGAGCAGGCGGTTGTCGGGATCTTTTTCGAGCAACGCAGGCGTGACCTTGCTGCTCTGGCGATAGGTGGCGCTCATGACGATGAGTTTTTGCATCTTTTTCATGTCCCAACCGCTGCGGATGAACTCCGTGGCAAGCCAGTCGAGCAGCTCGGGATGCACCGGATACTCCGCCTGCGAGCCAAGGTTCTCCGCCGTTTTGCAAATGCCGTAGCCGAAGAATTTTTCCCAGGCGCGGTTGACCCACACGCGAGAGGTGAGCGGGTTCGCGGGATCGACGAGCCACTTGGCGAGACCGAGTCGGTTCGCGGGTGCGCCTTTCGGTATCGGTGGCAGCACGGCGGGCGTGGCCATGGAGACTTTGTCGCCCGGTTTGTCGTATTCACCGCGTTTGAGCACGAAAGTGTCACGCACGGGGCCTTCCTGCATGACCATGACGTTTGGCAGTGAGCGGTCGAAGTCGTCATACGCCTTCTGAGCTCGAGTGAGGGCCGCATCAGCCTGTTTGAGCGGGTTTTCGACATTCGCGCGGAAGAAGGCCGAGATGTCTTTTTTCTGCTGCGGCGTGCGTTTGGCCGCGGGTGTCTCGATGGCGAGTTTGAGCGCGGGTGAAAATGGATCGCCGCTGAGCCGCACCGCGTCCGGCGGCAGGCTGGAGGCGGAAAGGCGGAAGCGGCCGATGTTGTGCCCGCCAATGGCCTCCATGCGCACGCGGAGCAGCAGCATGGTGTCTTTGGCAGGCGCGATGGCCTCCTGCAGCACGAACATCGCGCGACGGTTCTCTTTGCGATTCGGGCCATCGACGGCCCAGGAGCCACGTTTGCCCTTGCGCTTGCCGTCATCGATCACGTTGGCGATCTCGTAGCCCTTCTGCGAAAAGTCGGCCTCGGCCTTTTTGAGCTTCAAAAGCTCCTGCTTGCCGTTTTTGTGCCTCACATACACATCGAAGGCGCTGAGGGCGAAGTTGCTGTTGCTGTAGCGACCCGCACCGCCGCCGGGCAGCGAGGGATCGGTGAGGCATTCGAGCAGGAAGGCGGATGCGCCCTGCTCCGGCAACGGTGCGTCGTAGATGTACACGTCCTTTTGCGGATTCGCTCCGGTGGCAAGGTAGCTGCCGTCGGGCTGCTTCACCAAAGTCGTGCCATGCTTTGATTCAACGTTCGACGGCGTCAGCGGTGCCCAGACGGTCTTCATCTTGCTCAGCGTCTCCTGCGCTTTTGGTTCCCAGGCGGCGACGAGCTGCGGGAGTTGCTTCGCGAGCTCGGCGACCTTCGCCTTGGCCTTTTTGAGGTCCGCATCCAGCTGAGCGAGCTTTTGCTCCTGCTCCGGTGTGGGCACGGTGGTAATGGGAAGGCTATTGCCGCCGCTGCGGTTCGACGCGCCCTGAATGGTGCCGCTTTCGGGCACGTTGTTGAAGAAGGCGAAGAAGGAATAGAAGTCCTTCATCGAGAGCGGGTCATATTTGTGATCGTGGCAGCGGCAGCAGCCCATGGTGAGGCCCATCCAGGTGGCGCTGGTGGTCTCCACGCGGTCCATGATGTTCTCAATGCGCCACTCCTCGGCGACGATGCCGCCCTCGCCATTGATGCGGTGGTTGCGATTGAAACCGGTGGCGACGATCTGATCGCGACGCGCATTCGGGATGAGGTCGCCGGCGATCTGCTCGGTGGTGAATTGGTCGAAGGGCTTGTTGTCATTGAAGGCCTTGATCACCCAGTCACGCCACGGCCACATCTGGCGGCTGCCGTCCGCCTGAAATCCGTTCGAGTCCGCGTAACGGGCGAAATCCAGCCACTGCATGGCCATGCGTTCGCCGTAGTGCTGGCTGGCGAGCAGGCGGTCCACGTAGGCCTCGTATTTTTTATCGGACCAATCGGTCAGATCAGACAGTTCAGACTCGGATGGTGGCAGGCCGGTGAGGTCCAAAGAGACACGCCGCATCTGCGTCGCCGCATCGGCAGGTGGAGACATCGTGAGTTTCTCTTTCTCCAAACGCGCCGCGAGGAAGCGATCCACCGGATGCTCCACGCCCGTGACCTTCGGCGGCTCCACTCGTACCGGCGCGAGGAAGGCCCAGTGGCCCTGATACTCGGCTCCTTCGGCGATCCATTGCTTCAAGATGGCCTTTTCGCCGCTAGTGAGCGGTTTGCCGCTTTTTTCCGGCGGCATGACGTCGTCGTGATCATTCGAAAGCATCACGCGGGCGAGCATCTCGCTCTTTTCCGGGCTGCCGGGCACCAGCGCGATGTCGCCGGACTCCGCGGGGTTCATCGCCTCCGGGCGGAGGTCGAGCCGCAGTTCGCCTTTGCGATGGCTGGCATCCGCGCCATGGCAGTGAAAGCACTTGTCCGAGAGGATCGGCCGTACATCGCGGTTGAACTGGATCTTCTCCGCGAGGAGCGAGGC
>JBIKYV010000117.1:0-11776 GCA_044355075.1 Prosthecobacter sp. | reverse complement strand
CTGAGGGTTCTTTTCAACAGTGATTGAGTGCGTGAAGCGCCACTCTTTCAGCTTAAAAGGACCATTGCCGACGAGATTGCCTGCGCGAGTCCAGGCCGTATCGCGATCCGTCATACGCCCAAAGCGTTCGATCACATGTCTCGGCACGGGATGCCAGGAGTAATGACGCAGCATGGAGGGAAAGTAAGGCGCAGGGCCATCCAACTCCACCTTCAGCGTGTGATCATCTAGCGCCTTCACACCGACGGTGCTGAAATCGTGTGTTTTCCCGAGATTAAAGGCGCGAGCACCGCGCAGCGGATAGAGCATCTCGGCATATTCTGAAGCAAGCTCTGGGGAAAGAATCCGCTGCCAAGACCAAACGAAGTCATGAGCGGTCAGTGACTTACCATCGCTCCAACGCGCATTCTTGCGCAGATGAAAAACCCATGTGGCGGAGTCATCCGTCTTCCAATGGGTAGCGACACCGGGGCCATCTGCGTCCGGATTCTCTAGCGTTCCTGCGGTCAGACCTTCAAAGAGTGCATCGAAGATATGATGTTCAGGAACCCCCGTAGCGATGGACGGATCCATGGTGGCAGGTTCGGCACCATTGCCGAGAATGAGCCGCCCCGCCTGGCGGGCGAGGTCAATCCGCGTTGGTCGCTGGGAGCGAGTTTGGTGAAACCACGCCAGACCCAGCACCAACAACGCGGCAAAAAGACAGCGAATAAGCCAAGCAACCATGGATGAAAATCAAAACTAGCGTGGGGGGAGCCGTGGTGATTGTCAAACGCCTTGGTCAAGGATATCTCGTGGCTGCGAAGAACGTATGTTGCAGGCACTGCCACTTGCACAACGCCACAACCCAAACCAAGACGCCCTATGTCATCCACCAAGGCACGTTACATTATGATCGGCGGCTTCCTCGGAGCCGGCAAAACGACCACTGTAGGCCGATTGGCCAAGCACTTGAGCGATCAAGGTCTGCGTGTTGGTTTGATTACCAACGATCAAGCCGGAGGTCTGGTGGATACGAAGCTATTGCGAGGTCAAGGCTTCGCTACCGAGGAAATCGCAGGCGGTTGCTTTTGCTGCCGGTTCAACACCCTCGTCGAAGCAGCAGCAAGACTCAATGACGCCACCAAGCCCGATGTCTTTATCGCTGAGCCAGTCGGCAGCTGCACCGATCTTGTGGCCACCGTCACCTATCCTCTTCGTCGGATGTATGGCGACTCATTCACCATCGCCCCTCTAGCAGTATTGGTCGATCCC
The DNA here is from genome assembly GCA_044355075.1 of Prosthecobacter sp. Lineage (GTDB taxonomy): Bacteria > Verrucomicrobiota > Verrucomicrobiia > Verrucomicrobiales > Verrucomicrobiaceae > Prosthecobacter. The sequence continues at coordinate 10,522 of JBIKYV010000117.1, read as the reverse complement.
GTGCGCGCACGCCGTATTTTTGGCCTGGATGAAGGCGGCAGCTTTTCCAGCAAAGTGTCCTATATCTTCAAAAAGCAGCTCGAGGAAGCAGACGTCATCGTCATTAGCAAAAGCGACTTGTTAGACGAAGTTCAGCGACAGGAGTTAAGCTACGTTTTGAGCCATGAATTTCCTCATGTTAAAGTCATCTCAGCCTCACCTCGACAGAAAACGGGACTGGATGAACTCTACAGTATCCTCATGAGTGGCGAGCAAGCGCGGCGAGATCCCATGGCTGTGGACTATCAAGTCTATGCAGAGGGCGAGGCGCTGCTAGGTTGGCTGAACGCCACGGTATCGCTCCAATCGGACGATGAATTTGATGCGAACCTTTTTCTGAAGCAACTCGCTTCTCAGGTCCAAGGTCGTCTTCAAAGCGATGGCGCTGAAATTGCGCACTACAAAATGACCTTCAGCCCTGACGATGGCATCGCAGGAGAGTTGGCAAGCATTCACCTCGTGCGCAGTGATTACATTCCTGAATTAGGCATGGAGCTGGATGAACCTACCACAGGAGGCAAGTTGATCATCAATCTAAGAGCAGAAGCTGACCCCGCCAGCTTGATGCAATTCGTTCAGGCTTCACTGGATCAAGTAAAAGAAAGTTTCTTTGGCCTAGAGGCACGCCTGGAACATGAAGAGCACTTTCGTCCAGGAAAGCCTATCCCCACACACCGCGATGTGTAGGCTAGATGCTTGGTGGATTTCAGCAAAAGCAGGCTTGCTGATGCGGTAAGCTTTCGATACTAACATGCATGGCTGTTTCTATCTCCATTGACTATCTCGGCGAACTTCGCTGCCAAGCCACGCATGGTCCTTCTAAGACCCAATTCATCACGGATGCGCCAGTGGACAACCACGGCAAAGGCGAGTCCTTCTCCCCTACAGATCTTGTCGCCACGGCACTCGCGGCCTGCATGGCCACGGTGATCAATATCAAGGCTAATCAAAAAGGCTATGATCTTCCAGGGATGAAAGTAAGCATCGAAAAGCACATGAGTGAAGACTCGCCCCGGAGAATTGCTCGGCTCCCAATAACGATTGAAATTCCGCTACCTGTGGATCATCCTGATCGCAAGCTTCTGGAAGCGACTGCTCTGGGTTGCCCGGTTCACCACAGTGTCCATCCAGAGATCGATAAACCGGTGACCTTTGTCTGGAATGGCTAATCAGACACGCGGCTGGATGATTCGACTGCCATCAGGCTGTGCCTTCAGATCAAACCAGCGTGTAGTCTCGGGCATCAGTTCTGGAAAAAGATCGGCCCATTCGACGATGACGACTCCGGGCTCGTCTAAAATCTCGTCCCAACCGATACTGATAACTTCCGCAGGCCTCTCCATACGATAGAAGTCGAAATGAAATACTGGCAGGCGACCATCGAGGTATTCATGCAGGAGGGTAAAGGTCGGACTGGTAACTGTAGCCGCCGAACCAAGCCCAGCTACGATACCCATTGTGACTTGGGTTTTTCCGGCCCCGAGTTGTCCACAAAACGCTATGACATCCCTTGCCATTAAGCTTTGAGACAAATCCCTGCCCCAAGCTTGAGCGGCTTCTGATGTCGGGAGAAGCATGGAGGTCATGAGTTAAAGAAAGTGATCCCAGCCTCCGGTCTCTAGCAAGCCAGTTTTTTCATCCCTTGTTAGTTCGCCGATAGCATGAAATTTCACACCAGGGCAGAGCGCTTGGCATTCTAAAAGAGCTTGCTTCTTCAGAGTCGGAGAAGTGGCAAACAACAAATGATAATCTTCCCCGTCATTGAGTGCTTGAGACAAGCTGCATCCAGCTGTGATAGGAATCTGATCGAGCCACAAATTCCAACCAAGCCCGCTCGCCCTGGCCATGCGCGGAAGATCCTTCGCTAAACCATCGCTCAAATCCATCATCGCCGTAGGCTTCAGTTTCTTAGCGATGATGGAAGATTCTTTCACCAATGGCTGGAAACGTAAGTGACGGCCTCGGATCGAGCCGCCCAAACGGCCAGTTACATAAAGCACATCCCCTGCCCTTGCGGCAGAGCGTGTGATCCATTTGCGAGTAGGCACATAACCGATCAAGCTTACCGTAATGCTCAACTGATCGCCACGAGATGTTTCGCCACCGACGATACGCACCTCAAACTCGTCTGCCAGTTTCGCAAGTCCATGATAGATACCCTGGACTCGTTTCACCCAGATTCTGGGGGGTGCAATTAGGGTAATCAATGCATGACGTGGCGTCGCTGCCATTGCTGCAAAATCACTAAGCACACGTGCCATAGCCTTGCGGCCAACCCATCGAGCAGGAGTCTCAGGCGTGAAATGAACACCTTCGACAATGGTATCCGTCTTGAGCACCAAAGAGTGCGCTCCACGAGGCAAGCGAACAACGGCGCAATCATCTCCAGGACCTAGCAACACATCATCGTCTCTACGCAGCGTTCGCGTCAGTAGCTGAACAAGGGTATCCTCCCCAATATCCGCAAGCGTCTTCATGGCTGAGTTTCTGGAAAAAGCAGCATCACCGTCAGGCTCGTGCCATTAAAGAAGCCATGCAGAACCATCGGCACCCAAAGAGAACCCGTGCGCTCATACATATAACAGAAAAACAATGCGAGCAGGGCCAGCGGAATTAGTGTGCCGACGTGCAGATGCACAATGGCAAATAGAAGCGAAGAACACATGGCTGCGTAGATACCATCAGTATGTCGTTTAATCACAGCATAGATGAAGCCACGAAAGACAATCTCTTCCACAAGAGGAGCAATGAGAACAGCAGAAACAGCCATCAGTACTTTGGCCGCTGGATCTGTTGAAGTCCGAAAGGCCTCAACGACCTCTTGTCCGTCGAGATCAGGCCAAAAACCTCTCATCCACTCATGCAATTGATAAGCCGTGCCATTGATCACCATCAGCATCGGCAACAAAAGCAGAAAGCCGATACCCAAAGCACGGAATAGGCTTATTTCCCTCAAACCAAAAAGCTGAATAGGAGCCAGACCACGCAGGAGTCGTAGGTAAGTCAGCAGTGCCGTGCAGAGACCAAGCTGGATTACAATTCCCGTCACAGCACCTGCCAATGAAAGAGTCGTAGACTTCTCCTCCGAGGCACTCGGCGGCTGTGCGCCCTGTAGACCACCCAGAAGTACAATAATGATTGCGGCGACTACCACAGCGTCTGAAGTCATAACCCAATCGACTCGGATTTTACCGCCCTTCTCTCGGTTCGTTGATAGCAAACGAATCACTGGATAGGTCAAAGATCCTATCAAGATAGCCAACCAAGAAAGCAAGGCTGCATCGCGTAAAACTCCTAGAGTTGAGACATCCATAAGATGGTGAAGCTATTGATCAATCCGAGTCATTCAGATTCGCCTAGCTTCCAGGACTGTCAGATCAGTCATTTTCCAATCGCTTCCAATAGGAGAAACCGTGACTTTAGCAGTGTAGCGATTGACTCTTGTGTGACTATGCCCCCAATGCCCAACTTTACCCAAAGCTGTCCACTGACATTCAGCGACGAAGCCAGAATTTGTCGGGGCTGAGGAGACATCTTTAACTTCGACACTAAACTCACTGATCGTAACCCGGGCACCTTCCCGCCCATCTAGAGTCAAAGCCTCAATCGTTTCCAGGTAAAGGCGACGCAGAAGCTCACCCTCTACACTGCGCTCTAGAACATCGTAGATTTCTTCTTCGTCTCGGCGATCGAAAGCTCGATAAATATTACGAAGAAGTGGCGTCAAAACAACCTCAGCATGCTGGCTGTTTTTTATTTCAGGAACCTGAGCACCGCCGCCGATTTTGAGATTTACCAAAGGCCAGGTCAGCGCTGCTCCCACAGAGATCGTCGCAACCCATGGCATTGCCCCACCAGGGATTGGTCGGCGGCGATATTTTAGTAACCCTATGAATGCCGCTGCTCCTAAGACCCATATCATGGTAGCTAGCGGCACAATAGTGGGTGGAAGGATTTGAATCTCAGGAATTTCGGCGAGAGGTAAGGGCAATGGCACACGGCCTTCGCTTTTCCAAGCTAACTTAGGAAGATACGAAGCTATCTCAAGCGTCTCCGAACTATTGCCGAAGAAGACACGCACTGGCAGGCTGCGCACACCGGATATGAATCCTGTCCAATCGACAAAAATCTCATCCGGTGAAGGAGGCGTCGCAAACTCCCAAATGAAACCAATCATGGTTCCAGACACAGCAATTGATTCTTTCTCGGGAGGTGGCCTTGTATCGCCTGGTCGCCCCATAACAAGGGCCACAGTAGTCAAACCGCCTTCGACCCTGCCAGAACCTGTCGTCAAACGGCACCATGAATCGGCTTGTCGGCTCAATCGGTGTAAGATGTCCTGCTTAAGTTCGGGGCTAATCTCATGCGGCAATTCCTTTTCCGGATCCAGCCAACCTAGCACGCGTGATGCGTCCATGAGGTATTCAAAGCGGGTCTGATATGGCTCTATGTAAAGATAAGCCTGGGCTACTGAAGCGACTGCTGCACGATCTGTGCTTGGCTTTGCAGAAGAAACTTGGCCAGTTGGCTTGACCTTTAGCTGGTCAGCTGGATTGAACTGGATCGTTTGCGCATGCAATCCAGCTACAAGCAGCAAGATGATGGTACCCACCAAGGGTATTTTTTTTCGGGGGGCAGCCATCACAGTGTCCAGGGTTTCCTCCACTCTTTGCTAAGTAGCGCGGAGGCAGCTTCATTACCTGCAATTTTCTCAGTCTGTGGATTCCATGTCAGGCCTACGCTGCTTGTACGCAAAGCAATATTCGCTAGGTGCGCGATTGTGATGCTCCGATGACTAATTTCCGCCGGGGTAGAGGTTGGTTTGCCATTGTAAATACAACTTAAAAAGTTGTCGGTGTGATCTTTGCTCTCATAAAGGTGAATTTCACTATCCGTGATCTTTTCCCGCAGGATGGCTGGGTCGCTTGCGGTAATCTTGCCACGATTGACATAAATCCACTTGCCTGCGTCACCCTCAAAAAGAACTCCAACGTGATCGAATGGCTTCTTGCCAGCAGGCAGCTTCATTGCGGACTCAACTTCTGGCATGAGCTGATGGTCAGGGCTAGCAACCTGCATGATCAGACCATTTTGGTAGATGCAATCAAAACGGAATGCTGTCGCAGTGTTGTAAAGAGCTTTGAGATCAAGGGTACCACTGACGTTTTTCAACTCAACGGGCCCAGTATTCTCCGTCCCCATACCCCACTGTGCAATGTCAATGTGGTGAGCACCGAAGTCAGTTATCATTCCTCCCGAGAAAGCAAAGTTATGCCGCCAGTTCAGGGGCAATAGCGCGGGCCGATAATCCATAGATTCGGCTGGCCCTAACCACATCTCGTAATCGAAATCCACGGGCACTGGAGCCACCTCTGTCTGATTAGCCATGCCATTCCAATTGCTATGTCCTCCTGGCAATCCAACCCGAACCCGAGTTAGCTTGCCAAGACGACCATTGCGCACCAGCTCACAGGCCATGCGAAAATAGATATCACTTCTTTGCTGGCTTCCCGTCTGCCAAGTCACGCCTGCCTTTGCGACCTCATCAGAGATTAGTCGTCCTTCTGCGACATTGAGAGCAAGGGGCTTCTGTCCGTAGATGTGCTTACCTTTTCGCGCGGCATAAACTGCCAAGTAGGCGTGCCAGTGATCAGGTGTAGAAACCTGCACGGCGTCAAGGTCTTCCTTCTCCAGCATCTCACGGAAATCCGCGTAGGAAGTGCAAACTTTAGAAGGCTTATTAGCCGCCTTCGAATAGTGCTCATCAATGATCTTGCGCCCCGCCTCTCGTCCGCCTGTCTCTTTACCATCATAGCCATAGTGACCATATTCCTTCATTGGGTCAGCGACGGAAATGACTTGGCATTTTTCGTTGTTAAGAAATGAGGGAGTCCAATCTCCCGCAATCGTTCCCCAGCCAATACAGCCTACCGTGATGCGCTCCGAGGGAGCTGGCCTACCCGCTGCGCCAAAAACAGATCGGGGAACAATCATGGGAAATCCTAATGCAGCGACACTTTGAGCTAGAAAATGACGGCGCGTGGCGATGGGTATCTTTTTCATAAAAAACTACGATCACTCTATCCCTACCCAAACGTCAGGAGCAACCTTCGAGTTTCGGAATTACCAAGCTTCGAGTGCATGTTTTTTGAAATTCTATGCTTTGCAGTAAAACAACGTGCTGGACTCCGCCCGCGATTTGCTAGTAGTAAACTATTTTCCGGCCATGCGCCTGCTTTCCAAAATTCTCTGGTTTTTCGCCTTTCTCGCCGCCACCTTCGTCTGGATGGTGCTCTTTGAGCATGGATTCAGCATGCAGGCTTTTAGCAAAGGCTTCCGTGCAGAATGGCAGGCGCTGACACGGATGATTACAGGTGCTCAAACAGAAATCGCACCGTCTACTTCTCCAACCCCCCCCTCCAAGTCCAAACCATGATCGTTACCGAAGCTCAGCTGGATCCCAAATACCTCAATCTCTGGAAAAAAGGAATGCTCGCCATTGAGCAAAAAAATTGGGAGTATGCCGTCAGTCTGATCCTTCCCATTGTCAAAGAAGTGCCTGGCTTCCTCGATGGGCGAAAAGTCCTGCGTCGCGCTGAGGGCGAAGTCGTCGGCAGCGGCAAGAAATTCAGCCTTGGAGGCGGGCTTTTCAGCGGCAGCTCCAAAAAAGATCCATGGGAATCCATTGCCGATCTAGAGGAGAAAGTGTTTCAAAAAGACCCTTTCAGTGATAGCGCGAACCGCCAACTTTATGATCTCGCGATCAAAGTCCAGTTCCCTGATTTGGCTGCCTTTGCCTTGGAGACGATCCGTATGGGCCAGCCTCAAAACACCAAGCTGATGCATCAGCTTGCCGCCCACTACATGACCTATGAGCAGCCAGAAAAGGCAGCAGAGGTCTATGGCGCCATTGTCAAAATCGATCCTCGTGATCTAACGGCCATTAAGGGTGAGAAAGATTCAGCGGCTCGCTCATCGATCATCCGTCAGGGGTGGGGCGGAGACTTCAAAAGTGCTGTAAAGAACTCAGAGGAACAAAATATCCTCGAACTGCTAGCTAAAAAAGGAAAGACGAAGGAACAAACCGAGGAACTCCTGAGTCACTTCACGGCCAAGTATAACGAAGACCAATCCAACATTAACAATGTTAAAGCCATCGCACAACTCTATGAAGAGCTTGGCGACCTGAACAGCGCTCTGTCCTTCTACGACTATGCGCTCACACTCAATGCGGCTGACGTTTCCCTTCAGCGCCACACCGAAATCTTGAGAGACAAACAGCAGGAGGCCTATATCAGCGCAATGGAGGAGTGGATCTCTGCCAATCCAGACGCCCCAGACATTGAAGAACAAAAACAAAATTTGTCAGCCATCCGCGTGCAGCGCGCATCCAGTGTCATTAACGAATCGAAGGTACGTGTAGATCGCAACCCAACTGACAAAGCGCTTCGCTTTGACCTAGGCCAAGCCTATTTTAATGCCACCATGTACACGGAGGCCATCCCTGAACTTCAGCAAGCCAAGGGCAATCCGCACATTCGCATCAAAGCTATGCTGCTACTGGGGCGTTGCTTCGAGCGCAAGAACATGAATGACCTAGCGCGCAGTTCTTTTGCAGAAGCGAACAAAGAACTTAGCATCATGGATGGCACCAAGAAGGAACTGCTCTATGAGCTGGCCATGGTCTGTGAAAAAATGGGTGACAAAACTGGGAGCTTGGAAGCTCTCAAAGAGATCTACAACGCCGACTATGGTTATCGCGATGTGGCCAAGCGCGTCGAGGCATCCTACAGTTAATTGTAGCAGTTACCATAACCCTCCTAAACTGATTAAATTCATTAGGGAGGGTATTGTATAATGAATCGGGATCGCCGATCCATCATACCCTATTTTATGTTAGTCTGACGGCACAAGAAACTCTCTTCATGACCACAACATAATCATCTTCATGATGATAGACCATGAACCAGCAAGCTTTGCCAAAGAGTCGGCGACAAAGCGCCTCTACCACCGCCAAATTTGGCTAAACTATGGTGTGAACCAGGCATTTACCCCTAAACGCGCTCGCTAAGAAAAGCGAGGCCTAGCATCTTGACCATGGCCGATCCATTCGCCTAGTAACAGGGTATGACGCCGATCTCCAAGTATCACTTCGCCTCAGATAATACATCGGGGATTTGTCCCGAAGCCTGGCAAGGGCTAGAAGAAGCTAATGTAGGCTACCACCCTAGCTATGGGGCAGATGAAATCACTGCACGCGCCTGTGAAAGCTTCCGTGATTTTTTCGAAACGGACTGCGAGGTCTTCTTTGTTTTCAATGGTACAGCGGCCAATTCACTCTCACTAGCCTCTTTATGCCAAAGCTATCACAGTGTGATTTGTGGAGATGTCTCCCATGTCGAAACCGATGAATGCGGAGCACCTGAGTTCTTCTCAAATGGCAGCAAACTTCTAACGGCCCGTACGCTACTCGGCAAACTCGACCCATCGGATGTGGAGCGACTGATTACTCATCGCAAGGATCTACACTATCCCCGACCCCGCGCCTTAAGCTTGAGTCAAAGCACTGAACTCGGGACCGTGTATCGTCCTGATGAAATAGCTAGTCTCTGCTCCTTGGCGAAAAGTCATGGATTGCATGTGCATATGGATGGAGCTCGTTTTTTCAATGCTCTAGCCGGCAGCAACGCATCGCCTGCGGAAATCACCTGGAAGGCAGGTGTGGACGTGCTTTGCTGTGGTGGCACCAAGCTCGGTATGGCTGTAACAGAAGCCGTGGTCTTTTTCGACAAGTCACTCGCACGTGACTTTGAGTATCGCTGCAAGCAAGCAGGACAGCTTTGCTCAAAGATGCGCTTTATTTCAGCTCAGTGGTTGCGCTTGTTGACTGACAAGGCCTGGGAGGCTCATGCCTCACGTGCCAATCGCTTGGCACAGCGCCTTGCTGCTGGTCTCGGCTCTATTCCCGAAGTGCAGATTCTGTATCCCGTGGATGCAAACGCGGTGTTCGCCAGCTTTCCTGAGCTTATGAAGGCCAGTCTGAAGGCTCGAGGCTGGCAGTTTTACAGTTTCATCGGAGGCGGTTCAAGACTCATGTGTTCTTGGTCTATGTCCGAGACGGATATTGATGCTTTTTTGGAAGATGCCAAAACGTAGAAAATACCTTGATGTGAAAAATTCAGAGTGGCTTCGGCTTGGCACCTTGGGCACTGAAAACCAAGACTCGATGTTCCTCGCAAATGTCCATACCGTAATCTAGGCCAAGCTTAAAGATGAGCTGCTTCAGTTCACGCATTATACCAAAGGAATCGGGGTAAACGTAAAGAGTCAGATAGCCGTTTCGTCCGACATACTCAGGCAGAAAAGTGCGCAGTCGCTTCGCGTCACTGACCGGCATTAATCCTGCGCCTTCGGTCGGCAAAGCAGTGAACTGACCATCTGGTGTTCGAAGGTGAGCGACTCCTTGTGCAGGCTTACCTTGAGCATCATAAACTGGAAAAATTTGACCGTAACGAATAATGATCGGAGAAGGCGGACGATCCATTTGTCGTTCTTTGGGAAAACGTATCTTTTCGATATCCAAGTCGGCTATGTTTTCCAGTTCCAACTGAATATCGGCCAGCTGTTTCTTCAGTGCTGAATGCCTCTGTCTCGCTGCTTCGGTGTCTTTGTTGACGAGTCCAAGCTTCTTTTCAGCAACCAGCGCTTGCTCACGCAAACGAGCGATCTCAGCACTCGTATCGCGCATGAGCTCCTCTGCCTTTTTTGCGGCTAGATCATCCTGTTGCGCGATCGTTTGGCGTTTCACTTCAGCAGTTCGCCTTAGTGCCTGTAATTCCTGAACCATTGGTAAGAGTACGGGATCGTTTTCACGCTGCAAAGCTGAACGACGCTTTTGCAGTCCATCGAGTTCGGCTCGCGCCATTTCGATTTTCTTTTCCAAAAGGATACCCGCTTCACGATCACTGCTTTGGCTTGCGGGATCTTTAGTAGGCTTGGGACGATTGAGCATAGCAAGCAGGCAAGCGATCAGAATGATGCCACCAAATACATTGCAAAGCGTATCGAGAAGCAGCTCCAGACTATCTGGGTTATCCTTTTGCAGACGGCGTCTCATAACTTGCCTCCTTGCTTCAAAGATGCGTCGTTGCGAAACTCGACGTCGAAGTCTTCAGGAATTACATCATAGCCAATTTCATATCCCTCAGCGCGCGCCCGTTTTGTAAGCAATTCAAAGTGTTGAGCACCTGAGGGCTTGAAGTAAATAACAACATAATGCGTCGTTGGTGAGGTCTGGCGCAGGTAATTCGAAAATTCTGTGACTGAACCTCCGTCTGCAGGTGCACTGTTGGCACGCTGAAAACGGATCAGCGAACTCTGCACCAAAACGAGGATAGGTTCTTTCCCACGGCCATCAGGTTCAGGAATCAGTGTGATGACATTCTGCAGCTGCCGTTTTCGCTGCAGACTACTCTGTGCATTG
>JBIKYV010000116.1:0-11864 GCA_044355075.1 Prosthecobacter sp. | reverse complement strand
ACCGCGGAGGACCAAAAAACTGTACCCTCGCAGTAGCCGCCGCGCATTCACTGTCTATCTGATCCTATGCTCCCCAAAGTTCGCAAAGCTGTCATCCCTGCCGCCGGTTTCGGCACCCGCTTTCTTCCCATCTCCAAAGCGGTGCCGAAGGAGATGCTTCCGCTCGTGGACAAGCCTGTCATTCAGTATGTCGTGGAAGAGGCTGTTGCTTCGGGCATCACGGATATCTTGATTGTCATCAGCCGCAGCAAGCGCGCGATTGAAGAACACTTTCATCCTATCCAAGAACTGGAGGCTGAGCTGGAGGCGAAATCACGTACTGACGATTTGGTTATGCTGCGTGAGATGCAGTCTATGGCGCGAATTCATTACATTTGGCAGCCGAAGATGGGTGGGTTGGGCGATGCCATCTTGTATGCCCGTGATCATGTCGGCGCGGAGCCTTTTGCAGTGCTATTGGGAGATACCGTGGTCACTACGGATGATCCGACGCGTCCTGTCACGCGTCAGCTGGCAGAACTGGTGGAGACCCATGGCGGCTCTGCCGTAGCGCTGCAGCAGGTGCCTGAGGAAAAGGTGAGCCGCTATGGCATCCTGGGTGGGCAAGAAATCGCCCCTGGCGTCATTCGTGCCACTGAGTTTGTGGAAAAACCACGCCCCGAGGAGGCTCCTTCACGCCTCGCTGTCAGTGCCCGCTACGTCCTATCTCCAGCCATTTTTGCTCATCTGGAAAAGACACCCAAAGGCAAAGGTGGGGAGCTTCAGCTCACGGATGCCATGGCCTCGCTGATGAAGGAAGAGTCGCTGCATGGCTTGCGCTATGACGGCCAACGCCACGACATCGGCAACAAGTTGGATTTCATCAAAGCGAATCTGTATTTTGCGCTTCAGCATCCTGACCTACGCGAGCCGATCCAAGCTTATCTGCGCTCTTTGGTGGGCTGAGATCGACGGTTTTCGTCTCTCAATCAAATCTTCTGAGGCAGCCGCCCCATGGCTTCGTCGGGAATTTCGAGGGTCTTTTGGCGGCTTCCTTGACCGCGCAGCAATTCTAGGCTGCCCCGGGGTACCTCCAGCAGCTCCGCGAGGAAGCGCAAGAGTTCATCGTTGGCTTTGCCTTCAATGGGGGGAGCTGCAAGCTTGATCAAGAGCACCGGTCTGCCTTTTTCATCGCTGCCCCAGGTCATGAGGCTCGAACGCCGTGCGTTGGGCGTGACGCGGACGTGGAGCTGAGCCATGGATTTGATCAGACGAGTTTCGCCATCACTTTGGCCACACAGTTTTCCACGGTCAGACCATGCTTCTTACGCAGTACCGAGACGCTGCCGTGCTCAATGAACGCATCGGGCCAACCAATGCGCACAATCGGCGTCTTGATGCCTGCGTCGTTCAGGTGCTCGATGACACCACAGCCAAAGCCATTCATCAGTACGTGATCTTCCAACGTGCAGACGACCTTCACCTTGGCTGCGATTTGCTCGATCAGAGCACCGTCGAGCGGTTTGATCCAGCGTGGGTTGATCAGGGCGACTGATAGGCCTTTGGCCTCAAGTTGTTCTTTGGCTTGTTGCGCGATTGGGAACATTTCTCCCAGGCCGATCAAAGCGACATCGCTACCGTCAGCGACTAGCTCAGCCTTACCAATTTCCAGCACCTGAGGACTCGGCTTGGGCGTGATCCCGGGGCCATTGCCGCGCGGATAACGGATCGCGATGGGGCCTTGTTCATAGTTCGCCATCGTCCAAAGCATGTCCACGAACTCGTCTTCATCTTTCGGCTGCATGTGAACCAGGCCGGGCACTCCGCGCAGATAAGCAATGTCGAACAAGCCGTGATGCGTAGGGCCGTCATCGCCACTCAGGCTACCGCGGTCCATGCACAGCCGCACGGGCAGGTTTTGGATCGCCATGTCATGCACGATCATGTCAAAAGCTCGCTGCATGAAGGTCGAGTAAATCGTCAGGAACGGCTTCATGCCTTGTGTGGCAAGACCACAGGCAAATAGTGCAGCGTGTTCCTCGGCGATACCGACATCGAAGTAACGCTCGGGTAGCTCTTTCTTGAAGACGATCAAGCCAGTGCCACCGGGCATGGCTCCGGTAATGGCGACGATGCTTTGATCATCCTTGGCGAAGTCGGTAACGCTGCGGCCGTAGATTTGCGAGTAGGTGGGCTTGTCCGTGCTAGCGGTTTCACCGGTCTCCACATTGTATTTGCCTAGGCCATGAAACTTCAGCGGGTCTTCCAGCGCGGGTTTGTAGCCGCGTCCTTTTTCCGTTAGGATATGCAGGATGACGGGCTCATTTTGATTCTTGAGGAACTCAAAGGTCTGGATCAGCAGCGGCAGGTTATGGCCGTCAATCGGCCCATAGTAGCGGATGCCGAACTCATCAAAAAGTGTACTGCGATTGTGTGGACCTTCGCTTTGTGGCAAAAGCAAACCTTTGGCAGTCTTTTCCACCCGTTCAGCTAGCTTGCGCGCGCCATCGCCGAGCATGAACTCGACGAACTTGGCTGCTTTTTCATGCAGGTTCGCGAAGCCTGGGTGCGTGGCGATGGTGTTGAAGTAGCTGGCGATGGCTCCTACGTTTTTGTCGATGCTCCATTCGTTGTCATTCAGCACGATGATTAGCTTCTTCGTGTGGGCGGCGACGTTGTTCAGCGCTTCAAACACAGGCCCACACGTAAAGGCGGCGTCACCTGCTACGCACACGACGTGTTCATCGCTGCCCTTGAGGTCGCGAGCCGTGGCCATGCCGAGGGCCGCACCCACGGAAGTGCCCGCGTGGCCTGCACCGTAGCAATCGTGCTCGCTTTCGCTGCGCAGAAGGAAGCCATTGAGGCCTTCATACTGACGAATGGTGCCGATCTTGTCCCAGCGGCCTGTTAGCATTTTGTGAACGTAGCCCTGGTGCGCTACATCGAACACAAATTTGTCCGACGGTGTGTCAAAAACGCGGTGCATGGCCAGCGTCAGCTCTACAACACCCAGGTTAGGACCCAGGTGGCCGCCCGTTTCCGCGAGGGTCGAGATCAGGGTTTGACGAATTTTTTCCGCTAGAGCGGGTAGCTTCTCCAAAGGCAGGGCTTTCAGGTCGGCAGGGCAGGTGATGGGGGGCAGGGAAGCTGTGTCCACGTTGAGCAAGATCAAAAAAGTCGGATTTCGTCGCTGGCGTCAGGTGCCGGGGCAGGGGCGGAGGATTTGCGCTTGGTCGGGGCAGATGCAGGGCGGGAGTCCTCAGGTTCAGGGCTGCGGTTTACCTCAAAGTCCGTGAGTGTGACCTCTCCATTCGCCGCGCGGGTGACTATCTCGATGCGCCTCTGTGCCGTTTCTAGGATGCGACCGCATACTTTCAGCAGTTGCATGCCTTCTTCGTAACGAGCGACCATGACCTCAAGCGTTGCGCCTTCCTGTTCGATATCGGCCACCACATCTTCCAGGCGCGACATTGCCTGTTCGAGGGTCGGCTCAGAGGTTGAAGACGGGGCAGGCATGGAGCAAGAAATGGGGGCGCATTATCAGGAGTGACGCTGCCCTGGCAAGCGCTAAAACCAGCTCAACGATCGTGCATGAAAGCTTAGGCTGCGGGCTTCCTGGCAGCTTGAGCGCTTGCACGTGAGGTGAAAGTAGGCTCTGGGATGTGATAACTCAAAGTCTGACCCCATGGAAGCCCTCGAAACCGCCCGCCTCTGCGCGAAATATGCTGATGATAAAAAAGCCGAAGACATCGTGTTGCTGGACCTTCGTGGTCTGTCACCGGTGACGGATTTCTTTGTCATCTGTTCTGCTGTCTCTTCGCCTCAGCTGCGAGCTGTCAGGGATGAGATTGTCGAACAAATGCGCGAGGAGCACGGCCAGAAGCCTTTGTTTGTCGATGGCTCTTACGAAAGCCAGTGGCTGATCGTGAATTACCCCAACGTACTGGTTCACATTCAGTCACCAGAAAAGCGCGAGTATTATGCGCTCGAAGAGCTGTGGGGTGATGCGCCCGTTCTTTCCTGGCAGGAAGAAGTTTCTCTACCCCCTGCAGCCAAGAAAACGGTGGTGAAAAAGGCGACGGCCAAAAAAGCCGTGACCAAGAAAGCCACGTCTAAGAAAGCCGCTCGCAAAGCGCCCGCTAAAAAGGTAGCGAAGAAGGCTGGCGCGCGCAAAAAAGCGTGAGTCCCCAAAAGACCGCGTAGTGGACTCCACTATGCGGACCTTGCGGCTCGTCCTCATGAATTGCGCCGTGGTCGCCACGAATAGTGCAATCTACGCACAGCCCTAGCATCCGTGTGTCAACCCAACACCACACACGATATGCAAACTCAGATCTCCAAGCATAACGGCCAGCAGCGTTTCATCGAAACTCTTGCGGAAAGCGACCTCTTTCGCGGCTACCAGACTGCTTTTCATACCCTCACTGGATTGCCGCTGAATTTACGAGTTCAGGAGGATGAGGAATTCGTCGAAGAAGTGGTGACCCGCAAAGGTGTCGCCGGAGTTGTTCGCTCTTCAGTGCCGGTTCGCGTTGGCAAGACTCCGGTAGCTCTGCTGGAGACAGGTGGCGTTCGTCTGGAAGCAGCCACGGCGGAAAGCTTTGCCCCGCTGGCAAATGCCCTGCTGGATGATGATCGCACCGCTGCTGAGATTCGCGGGGCTCGTGTTCATTTCAATCAAGCCCCGGTCATGTCTCCCGCACGTTATCAGGCTGCTATCACAATCCTGCGTTCTTTTGCTCTTCAGTTAGGAGAATGTGCACACCGTATGCTCTTCGCTCATACAACGAACGAGCCGCAGGCAGTCAGAAACGCCAAGATCTACATCCATGCACATCTGGCGGAGTCGATGACGCTGGAGCAAGTGGCAGGAGCTGTGAATGTGAGCCCCTTTCACTTCTGCAAAATCTTCAAACGCGCTACCGGCTTGACGTTTACGGACTTTGTGAACCGTGCCCGAGTCGAAAAAGCCAAGCGGATGCTGATGAAGCCGGATGCTCGCATCACTGAAGTTGCTTACGATGTGGGCTTCCAGTCGCTTTCACATTTTAATCGAAGCTTCCGCCGGATCGCCAGTGAATCCCCCACTGAATTCCGCGGGCGCATTCGTGAAGAGCGTGGTCACGTGCTTGCTGCCTAAGTCAAGAATCTCCCAGGTTTGAAGCCGGGCACCTGCGTGCGCCCGGCTTTTTTTATGGCAAAAATACGAATTGGGAAAAGAATTGTCGCCGTTTTCAAAACAAAGCTTGTGCAGGGCTGTAAATTAGGCGAATGAGCTATCCGTCAACCTGTGAAGGCAAGACAGAGCCGTTCATCAGGTGACTCCCCGGATTCTTTGGTGTTCTGAAATCCGCCCTTGGAGCTCTTTTTGTCATCATCTGATTGGCGCTATCCAAGATAAGTTATGAATACGAAAATGTATGTGGGCAACTTGCCCTTCGCCGCGATGGAATCCGACCTGCGCGACCTGTTCTCCCAATACGGCACTGTGACAGACCTGTTCCTGCCCATGGACCGTGTGACTGGCCGCCCTCGTGGCTTTGCTTTTGTGACCATGGACACAGTCACTGCCATGGAAGAGGCCATCAAAGGCCTGAATGAGCAAGACTTCATGGGCCGTCCTTTGGCCATCAATGAAGCTCGTCCGAAGGAAGAGCGCCCTGCCTACGGCGGTGGCGGCGGTGGTGGCTACGGCGGCGGCGGTGGCCGTGGCGGATACGCTGGCAAAGGCGGCGGCAAAGGCGGTTACGGTGGTGGCGGCGGCGGTGGCCGCAGCGAGCGCTGGTAAGCCCATTTCACTGACGTTTTTTTGATTTAAGCACGGCTCTCGTGAGGGAGCCGTGCTTTTTTGTGTCACCACTCTGCCTGGATAAGCCGAATCTCACAGGTTCATGATGGTGAGCACAACCTGGGATAATCGACCGCACGTAAGGCATTTCGCTGCTAAGCTTGAGCCTTGTTCGAAAGGCTGGGGTATCTGGCGGCGTAATTTCGACAGACAAATAACCCCCCATGACGTCGCGCCAGGTTTTTACCACACTAGCTTCGCTTTCCCTCAGCTCCTCCGCCCTGATCGCTCAGGACGCGGAAAAGATTACCTACGAGGATCACATCAAGCCGCTTCTGGAGAATAAATGCTTCTCCTGCCATAATCCTGATAAGAAAAAAGGTGACTTAGATCTGACCAGTTTCGGCGCTGTGATGGCTGGTGGCGGGGGCGGAGCTGTGGTGGATTCAGGTAACGTCGATGGCTCACGACTTTGGACCACTTGTGCGAAGAAGGAAGAACCCTTCATGCCACCCGAGGGATCACCACTGAATGCCAAGGAGTTGGACATTTTGGCCAAATGGGTCACCGGGGGCCTACTCGAAACCAAGAGTAGTCTCGCGAAAAAATCGACCAAGCCTAAGGTAGATATGGCCGTGACGGTCACGAGCGGTAAACCCGAAGGCCCCATCGCTAAACCTGAGCACGTCTTGCTCGAACCGGTCATCGTCACACCTCGCACTACGGCCATCGTGGCGATGGCAGCGAGCCCATGGACCTCACTAGTCGCCCTGGCAGCTCCGAAGCAGATCTTGCTTTATGATACCGACACGAGGCAACTCGCGGGTATTTTCCCTTACACAGAGGGCTACGCGCGCTCACTGCAGTTCAGTCGCAACGGCAGCCTGCTCGTCATGGGCGGTGGTCGTGGTGGTAAGTTCGGTCATGCCGTGGTCTGGGACGTGAAAACTGGCAAGCGCATGATCGAAGTCGGCAAGGAATTCGATCAAGTGATGGCCGCTGACATCAGCCCCGACCACAAAATGGTCGCGATTGGCAGTACTTCGAAAAAAGTGAAGTGCTATGACAGCGCAACGGGAGAGGAACTCTACACCATCAGCAAGCACACCGAGTGGCTTTTGGGCACAAAGTTCAGTCCTGACGGCATCCTTTTGGCCACCTGTGATCGCAACGGCAACGTCATGGTCTGGGAGGCAAGCAACGGCGGTGAATTCTACATCCTCGGCCAGCACAAAGGCCCGGCCAATGATCTCGCCTGGCGGGCTGACTCGAACCTGCTCGCCTCTTGTTCGAAAGATGGCACCATCGCCGTGTGGGAAATGACCGAGGGCAAAAAAGTCAAAGACTGGACTGCCCATGGTGGCGGTGTTCAGTCTGTCTCTTTCACACCTGAAGGCATGATTGTTTCTTCGGGGGACGATGGTCTTGTGCGTCTCTGGGACATCAATGGCAACAAGAAGGGTGAATTTGCCAGCCAGGCTGATATCGTGGCCAAAGTCGTCGCACTTCACGATGGCAAAACCTGCGTTAGCTCGAACTGGCGCGGCGACATCAAGATGCTCGCGCTTCAGGAAAAAATGTCTGAAATCGGACAGCTCAGTAGCAATCCAGCCCTGATTCCTCAACGCATCATCGAAGCCGAAAAACGTGCGACTGAGCTCGTTGCCAAGCAGCCCAGCCTTCTGGAAGCTATCCAAAAAGCTGAAGCCGATGTGAAGAAACGTGAGGAGCGTCTCGCCGCTACGCGTGCCGAATTTACCGAACAGGAGCGTCGCACGAAAGCTTACCCCGGTGAGATTGCCGCTGCGGAAAAAGCCCTCGCTGAAGCCAAGGCCGCTCTCACCAAGGCTACGGCGGACAAAACCGCTCGCCTAGCTGCGATCAAGGCCCATGCTGACAAATCGGCCCAGCTTGCCACTCAACAAAAAGAATGCTCTGCAGCCCTCACCGAGGCTGCTAAACTGCCAGCTGCCGATAAGGCTGTGGCTGATGCAAATATTGCCCTTGAAGCGTCCAGGAAAGAACTCGCGACCAAGGCCGGCGATGCCGCTTTGGCACAGAAGGTCAAAGACCTCGAAGCTAAGCTCAGCGCTGCCAAAACCGAGCAACAAAAGCTCGTGCCGATGAAAGCCAAGGGCGAGCAGCTCACCGCTGTGATTGAGAAAGCCAAAGCTCAGCTCGGTGCAGCGCCAGCGCCTGCCACTGACCTTGATCAACTCATGGCTCAAATCACTGCCAAGCTGAAACCTCTGACTGAAGAGATCGCTGCCAAGAAAGCAGAACTTTCCAAGCTGCCAGCTCTGGTGAAGGCGGGCCCTGACCGTGTCAAAGCGGCGGAGGCAGCCCTCAATCAAGACAAAGCTGTGCTCTCCGCAGCACAGGTTGCTGCCAAATCAGCCAGCGATGAGATCGCGGTCCTGCAGAAGCTTCCTACCATCCTGAAAGCGGCGCAGTTCAACGTTGGAGTGCTTACTGAAAAAGAAAACCTCGCCAAACTGGAAGGCAATTTCAACGACTACAGCGCTGCAAAGAAAGACAACGAAGCGGCGAAAGCTGCAAATCTCACAAAAATCCAGGCCTCGAAAAAAGCCATCGCGGAGGCCGTTAATCAGCTTCCCCAGAATGAAGCTAGCTTGAACAAGCTGAAGGCTGAACTTGCGGGCCTTCAGGAGGCGATTAAACCCACTCAAACGGCAGACGCTTCGGCAAAAGCCAAGCTAGACGAAAGGCAAAAGACGCTCGCTGCACGTGAAGCCGAAATCGCTGCCCTTGCCAAAACCCGTGATGAAGGCAGCGCAGCAGCCAAGAAATCCGCTGACGAAATCGCCAAAGCGATCGAAGGTCTGAAGAAGAAGCTGGGAGAAGTGACGGCTAAGCTCAAAGGACCTGAGGAACAGGTGAAGAGCCGGCAGGCCAATGTCGCCGCTCAGGAAACAAAACTCTCGTTAGCTCGGAAGACATCCACCGAGTTAACAGCAGCCGTGCCGACGCAAGAAAAGGCCATTCAAACGGCCGATGAAGTCCTTGTGAAGGCCAAAGCTCAGGTCGAAGCCGCGATGAAGGCCTTGGAGGAAACTCAGCGCGCCACAGCGCAGGCTGGTCGTAGCATCCAGCCAGCTCGCCAAGAGGTCGCGAAGGCCGAGAAAGCTGTGAACGAGGCGAAAGCCAAAAATCAGGTAACGCCAGAGCTGGATAAGATGCTTGGAGATACCAAGCTCAAACTTGCTGAAATCGAAAAAGCTGCCGCTGAGGCGGCCATGAAATTGGCAGGGTCTCAGGGGCACCGCGACGAAGCCCGTCAAGCTCGTGAGCAAGCCGAAAAAGCCTACTACGCGGCCAAACAAGCTTTGGCGAAAACGCAAAATGGGCTGAAAAACAGTGCGAATGCGATCAAGGCGACGGAAGCGGCTCTGGCCAAAGCTAAATCCGATCTCGACGCAGCACACAAGGTCGCTGCGCCTCTCCGCGCTCAGCAAGATAGCCTGAGTAACGAGGTTGCCGCGCAGGAAAAGGCAAAGTCACAGAAACTGGCTATTCCTGGAGCTTTGGAGGCAGAATATGCAGCTAAAGCAAAGCCACTGAATGACGAGGTCGCTTCTCTCAAGGCAGGTCTGCCTGCCCTGGAGAAAGCCTTCGCAGACGCCCGTGCTAAATTGGAATCCGAAGTGAAGATCGTGGATGGCAAGAAGGCTGAAGTGGCCAAAGCCGCCGAAGCTTTAGAAGCCACTAAGTCGAAAAAAGCCAATGCGGAGGCAGCTATCGCTGCGGCTGAAAAAGATCAGCCCGTGCGCGAGAAGAACCTCACCGAGATCAACGCCGAGCTTGCCAAGTTGGAACCGCAACTGGAGCCACAGCGTGCCAAGGTCAAGCAGCTTGAGACGCAGTATTTCACCATGCTGCCGAAGTGATGTCATCGACGTCACACAAGCAACTGAGGCGGAATTTCCTTGTTCCGCTGCCTTGATTCCATGCCGTCTAGGTTGAAAGGAAGACAAGATAGGATGATTGAAATCCATGTTCTCCTCTGGCCACCTGCTTGAGCTGTTGCCTATGTCCTTCTGTCTATTGCGCTCATCTTCTGGTGGTCGGTTGAGCCTTCGCAGGCTTGTTTTGCTCGGTTTTGCTTTGTGTTTATCCATGGCACAGGCGCAAACAGGGCTAAAGATTCAACTCGTTCCTGAAGATACGGCGGTGGTTCCCGGGCGTTCTTTCCGAGTTGGGCTATTCATTCAGCACGAGCCTGGTTGGCACACTTACTGGCGACAGCCTGGTATCGTGGGGGTGCCTACGACGATGACATGGGACTTGCCTTCGGGCTTCAAAGTGGGCCCTTTGGAGTATCCTGAGCCTGAGGCCACCAAGATGTTTCACATCAAAGCTCAGGGGTATGAACGGGACGTGCTTCTGCAAACGCTCATCACGCCCCCTCGTCATCTCTCGCCTGGCTCTGAAATTACACTTTCCGGGAAAGCTGCCTGGATGTGCTGCGGAACTACATGCCACCCCGGCAGCATGAAACTCGAGATCAAATTGCCCGTGGCAGAGTCTGCTCAGCCTCATCCACGGTGGGCGACACGTTTTGCCCAAGAAAGAGCGGCCTATGCACAGCCTAGTGACGCCTGGCAGGCTGAAGCTATCGAAAATGGCATGAAAGTCGTACTGACCTTGCGCCCCATTCATCCGGAAGCCCGGTCTTTTTCGCAGGGTTTACCGCCCCAAGTGGTGTTTTTCACAGAGGACGGATGGATCAATAGTGATCAAGATCAGCACGTAAGCCTGAACCCCGACGGTAGCCTGACGATCCAGTTGGTCAGAGCAGAGATTTTCCTCGGAGGTAATCCCCCCAAGCGACTCCATGGGATTGTGCAAAGGAAGAATGGTTGGCATGTGGATCAGTCTCTGAGAAGCATGGCAATTCAGCCCTTGCTAAGACGCTGACGTTGCTGTCCGTTTCTGCGTGCGAATACGCACTCCCCCCCTACTCATTCATCCTGCCATCCATCCATGAAAGGCATCCTTGTCCTCATCCTCGCCGCTGCTGTGGGCTACCTCTCGTATCAGTACGTCTACCCTGTGCTTGCCACTTACGTGAAGTTTGAGAAGAAAAAGAAGGCGGTTGTGGTCGCCCCACCGCCCAAACCGGTCAAAAAGCCAGAGGTGGTGGTGGCACCGCCGCCGATGCCGAAAGAAGAACCCAAGCCGGTCATGGAAGCTCCTAAACCAGAGCCTAAGCCAATGGTGGTCGAGGCTCCCAAGCCTGTGGTTGATCCGAACGCCTTTGTGCCTCCACCCATGCCAAGCATGGCGGATCTGACTCGCGGTTGGACAGTCATTCCCGCGAATGCCTTCAAGCCTGCCCGTCAGGTGACCCTCAAGCGTGATCTGGAACTAAGCCTGCGCATGGGAGCCAATTCGGCCAAAACTTCCGTCAAGGCTGGTGGTAAGATGTTCGCAGTGGGTCACGACACGAATGGTTTGCTCGTTGCTCCTTCACCGGATTCCCCCATGCGTGGCGTTGTGGCCCTGGATGACACTGACTTGAAAGAGTCACTGACTGCTTGGCATGAAAACTGGAAGGTCGGTGAATTGGCGCGCCTGAAAAAAGCGCACGAATACCGTTTGGCAGCGGTCGAGGCAGCGAAAAACGCCCCTGCTGCGGCTGGTAAGCCTGCTGCTGGCAATGACAAACCCACGCGCGACAAGGATGGCACCTATCCCTTGCTGATCGCCAGCATGAAGTCAGGTCAGGTCACGGAGATCAAGCTGGATGCCATCAAGGAGTGGGGAGAGCCTGTGCTCGAAGGTGAGATCTGGAAGGTCAACGTGAAGTATGAAACCATGACCATGTTCGGTAAATTCGATACCGAGGCTCAGGCTCAAATCAAAAATGGTGTCGTTCAGCAATGGATCTACACGGGCTCCGGTGAGGTCGTTCCTTAACCCTCTTTGGGCCTTTCCGTTCACGGCTGAATCCAGAGTCAGATTTCACTTTTAACCGAGTTTGGGACGCGGATTGCCACGATGATGTGGTTCATCAGTGCCCATTGGCCATCAGCGTGATCAGGCCCACGTCAATTCCAGCCCGTCATAGGCAATC
>JBIKYV010000115.1:0-11899 GCA_044355075.1 Prosthecobacter sp. | reverse complement strand
GCTGCTGGTTGGGTCCTGACCGGCACCGCGTCCATAAAAAAGCGTCTCACCAACAATGTCCCCATTCACCAGCACGGCATTGAAGCTGCCGCTGACGCTGGCCAGCACGTGGCTCAAAGGCACCAAAGTGGGCTGCGTGCGCACCTCGACCAGGCCCTGATCATCCGCACGGATGACGGAGAGAAGCTTGATCGTGTAACCAAGACGACGCGCGAATTTGAAATCGGCGATATCAATCTTGTCCACACCTTCCACATGAACAC
This sequence comes from Prosthecobacter sp., assembly GCA_044355075.1. Classification (GTDB taxonomy): domain Bacteria; phylum Verrucomicrobiota; class Verrucomicrobiia; order Verrucomicrobiales; family Verrucomicrobiaceae; genus Prosthecobacter. The sequence continues at coordinate 11,636 of JBIKYV010000115.1, read as the reverse complement.
AGTCCTGTGGAATCCAGAAACCATAGCTGAGCGAGGCGAGGATGATGGCCTTATGCGCGGCATCCCAGCCGCTGACATCCAGCGTAGGATCGGCCTCGGCGTAGCCTTTTTCCTGAGCCTCGCGCAGGGCATCTGCATAGCTCAATCCCGCCTGACTCATGCGGGTCAGGATGTAGTTGCAGGTGCCATTGATGATGCCGTGGATGGACAGGATGCGGTTGCCCACGAGTACCTCCTGAAGAACCTGAATGATGGGAATCCCGCCTGCGACTGCCGCTTCGAAGTAGATCGGCACGCCACACTGTTCGGCAAGAGCGAAGAGTTCCTGTCCACGCTCTGCCAGTAGCGCTTTGTTACCGGTAACGACGATTTTTTTCGCCCGCAGGGCCGCACAGACGAGATCGTAAGCGGTCGTGGTGCCACCGATGAGTTCGACGACGACCTGAATCTCGGCATCTTCAACCAGGTCCTGCCAGCGCGTGCTCACCATCTCAGGTGGCAAGGAGACATCCCGAGGGCGCGCCAGATCGCGAACGACGACTCGCTTGACCCGAATGTCAGCGCCGGTGCGCTGAACGATGAGGTCACGATTCTTGTCGAGGTTTTTGAAAACGCCGGCACCGACATTGCCCAGACCGGCGAGGCCGATGTGGATGGTACGGGGTTCAGCGTGGGGGGAGACTGGCATGGTCGCAGAGGGGGGAAAAGCGAAGGCCGCGAGCTTACGCCACTAGGGTCTGCTCACGGGCCGGTCCGACACCAAGAAGGCTGATGCGAGCTCCGGTCAGTTCTTCGACACGCTTCAGATAAGCCTTGGCAAGAGGTGGTAGATCCGCAAAGCGGGTGATGCCGCTGAGGTCCTGCTTCCAGCCCTGATGGGTTTCATAGATCGGCTCGCAGGCCTCGATGTCTTCCACGGTGCTCGGAGGATACTTGATGACTTCTCCGCGCAGCTTGTAGGCGGTGCAGATCTGCACTTCATCGAGTCCATCCAAACCATCCAGGTTGGTGATGGCCAACTCGTCAGCGCCATTGATCATGACCGCGTAGCGCACGAGCACGGCGTCTAGCCAGCCGCAGCGACGAGCACGTCCCGTGGTGGCTCCGAACTCGCGGCCCATGTTGTGCAGCATGTCGCCGATGGAATCGTTCTCGGTGACAAAAGGACCACTACCGACGCGCGTAGTGTAAGCTTTGCAGACTGCGACGACTTTGTCGATCATGCGCGGAGGCACGCCGGAGCCGGTACAGGCACCGCCGGTCGTGGTGTTCGAGCTGGTCACGAAGGGGTAGGTGCCATGGTCGATGTCCAGGTAAGTGCCTTGTGCCCCTTCGAAGAGCAGGCTCTTGCCGGCCTGGATGGCCTCGTGGCAGACCACCGCCGTATTCGTGATGTGAGGAGCCAGCTCCTTCGCAGCGGCCAGGATTTTTTCCACAGTCTCTTCCACGGGCAAGGCTTCAATGCCAGAGGCGACGATGAACTCGTTGTTGGAAATGATGCGTTCGCGCAGTTCCACGGCGAGTTTATCAGGGCGAGTCAGCAGGATGGCACGCAAGCCGTTGCGCTCCACTTTATCCGCGTAAGCTGGGCCGATGCCGCGCCCTGTGGTGCCGATGGCATTGGCTCCGCGGCGAGCCTCGCGGGCACGATCCAGCGCTCTGTGGTAGGGCATGACCAAGTGGCAAGTCTCGCTGATTTTCAGGTTCTCGGCGGTGATTTTCACGCCCTGACCACGCAGCTTAGCCATCTCTTCCAGCAGGCCGATGGGGTCCAGCACCACACCATTGCCGATGACGCAGAGTTTTTCCGCCCAAAGAATACCACTAGGAATCAGATGCAGGATGTACTTCTGGCCATTGCTGATCACCGTGTGACCCGCATTGCTGCCACCTGCGGCACGCACGACGACATCCGTCTTTTCCGTGAGGAAATCGACAATCTTACCTTTTCCTTCATCGCCCCACTGGGCGCCGACAACAATGGTATTGGACATTTCTAGAGATCGCGGCGCATGCCGCAGGGATTGGGGTTTGGGGGGAGAAAAAGAAAGCTGCCGACCTCACCGGGCCGACAGCGAAAAATCCGGCCTTATTCACGCATCAGGCGGAGAGATTCATGGCGCTGTAGATCGCGTAGGCACATCCAGCGAGCATCAGGAAACCTAGCCCGTAAAGCGGGCCGTAGCCGTGACCTTTGGGTTTAGATTTGGGGCCGAAGCCCCTGCGACGAGATTTGTCGATAGCCGTCGCACCATAGCCCGTGTGGGTGATGGTCGGGGAGGCGCTGTAAGAAGCTTCTTCGACATCTTCTTGATCGCCAATGAAAATGACTTCCACGTGACCGATGGTGAAGACGCCGCCATGGGCCATCTCCAGACTTTCGACACGCTGGCCCGTGACGAAGGTGCCGTTGGTCGAGCCTAGGTCGGTGAAAATCCAGGTGTTGCCATCAAAGATAAATTCACCGTGGTGACTCGAGATGGAGTCATGGGCGATGACCAGTGTATTGTCAGCCGCCCGACCAAGAGCAATGCGCTCGGAGATCAGCTCCGCCTCGCCTGTCTGGCCTTCGGGGGTGGTAAATTGGATTTTTGCCATAGCAGGGCGGGCATTTAGCAGCACCCCCCGTCCCTGGCAAGGCTGAATGCTGAGGCCGGCAAGGTAGAAGATTCGAGAGTTGACGGTTCTCTGCCTTCACGCCAGCCTCGTCGCCCCATGAGATTTGCGATTTGCAACGAGACCTACCCTGCTGATTGGCCCTTCGAAAAAGTGTGTGAGGACGCGGCCGCTGCCGGCTACCAAGCCCTAGAGTTGGCTCCTTTCACCCTAAAGGAAGACCCACGCCAGATCACCGAAGCTGATGCGCTGCGCCTGAGCCATATTGCGACCTCTTTTGGGCTAGAAATCCTGGGCCTGCACTGGCTGTTGACGAAGCCAGCCTGGTTCCACATCACCACGCCAGACGCACTGCAACGCCGCGAAACGGCGAAATTTGGCCGCCACCTCGCCCGCGTCTGTGCCATGACAGGCGGACGCATCATGGTCTGGGGCAGCCCCAAGGCACGCAGCCTGCAGCCCGAGTGGGCCTACGAGGACGCTTTCAAGCGCGCTGCAGATACCGTGCGCGAGGTCGCCGAAGAGTGCGGCAAGTACGGCGTCGTCATCGCCATGGAACCCCTGGGCCGTAAAGAAACCAACTTCCTCAACACGGCAGAGGAGACCATCCGCCTCTGCCAAGCGGTCGATCACCCGAGCTGCAAGCTGCACCTGGATGTGAAAGCCATGAGCGATGAAGAAAAGTCCATCCCGGACATCATTCGGGATAGCAAAGACTGGTTTGTCCACTTCCACGCCAACGATCCAAACCTGCTCGGCCCTGGCATGGGTGAGGTCAAATTCGAGCCCATCATCGCGGCTCTGCGTGAGGTGGATTATCGCGGATTCCTTTCCGTCGAGGTCTTTGACTACCGGCCTGGAGCCCAACACATCGCCCGCGAAAGCATGCGTTATTTGCGCGAAGTGACTGGGCTTTGATTCCTACGTCGCGTTTCAAGCAATCAGCTTGTCAATGACCTGACCACCGATCTGCGAGAGCTGCTTAAAACGGCCTCCGTGGTAAAAGGTGAGCCGATTGTCATCCAGCCCGAGCAGGCGCAGTAACGTGACATGCAAGTCACGAACGTGACGCACCTCCTCGACGGCCTCCATGCCACGATCATCGGTGGCACCGATCGTGTGACCTGCCTTGCAGCCGCCACCTGCCATCCAGACAGTCATCGCCTTCGGATTGTGATCGCGGCCGTAGGCAGTGCCGCCGCGCACGCCATTGTCCGGCGTTCGCCCAAACTCGCCGCACCACACGATGAGCGTATCATCGAGCAGACCACGTTGTTTGAGATCGGTGATGAGCGCAGCGATGGGCTGGTCCACGCTACGGATGAGATTGCCATGCGCACGCTCAATGTAGTCGTGACTGTCCCAAGTGCCCGCGTAGAGCTGGACAAACCGCACGCCTTTCTCCACGAGCTTCCGCGCCAGCAGGCACTTCCTTCCAAACGCATCCGTGGCGTCATTACCGATGCCGTAGAGTTCTTTGGTCTTCGCGTCCTCGTTTTCCAGATCAATGACCTCCGGCACCTGCATCTGCATGCGGAAGGCGAGTTCGTAGTTATTCATGCGTGCCTTCAGCTCATCATGCCAGGGATGCTCTTCGGCATGTTTGGCATTCAGCTTGCCCAGCAGGTCCAGATTCGCTCGCTGATGCTCTGGCGTGATGCCCGGCGGCGGTTGCAGATCGAGGATGGGCGAGCCTTTGGCCCTTAGCGCGGTGCCTTGGAAATGCGCGGGCAGATAGCCGTTGCCCCAGTTCGCACTGCCCCCCTGCGGGTAACTGATCTCCGGCAGCACAATGAAGCCCGGCAGGTCCTGATTCACCGAGCCGAGGCCATACGTCACCCAGGAGCCGAGGGCAGGATCACCACCAAAGCGGTTGCCGCAGTTCATTTGATACATCGCCGTGGGATGATTCACCGAATCGACCTGACAACCGCGGTAAAAGCACAACTCATCCGCTACTTTCGCCAGATGCTGCCAAGGCTCACTCATCCACGCACCGCTCTGCCCGTGTTGAGCAAACGAAAAGGGTGACTTCACGTAGTAACGTTTGCCACTTTCCATGGCAGACTTTTGCTTCCCTTCCCGCACGAATTCTTTCAGGTGCAGCTTTTCCAGAACGGGCTTTGGATCAAAGCAGTCGATGTGGCTCGGGCCACCCTCCATCATGAGGAAGATGCAGTTCTTCGCCTTCGCTGGCAGCATCTGCGGCTTCGGTGCGAGCGGCGTAGCACGAACAGCCACGTTCGCTTTCCCCTCCGCAGCCATCAACGAAGTCAAAGCCACGCTGCCGAGCGAGGTGCCGAGACCATACACGAACTCACGGCGCGTAGGCGCATGCAGCGCACGACCACCCGCACAGGGAAAAAAGGAGGCATTCATGGCTCAGTAGAGGTAGGTGAATTCATTCGAGTTCAGCAGCACCAGGCACACATCCGCCAGCGCCCGCATTTTGGCATCGCAGTCGGCCGCTTGAAGGTCGGGCACAAAATCGGCATAGGCGGGCAGTTTTTCTTGGAAGCTGAATTTCTCCCCGGTGTTCTCTTCGACAGCCTCGCGGCGCACTTCGAGTGGTGGCTTGGACTTTGAAAAACTCAGGCTGGCCTGCTTGGCCTCCATTTGCTGCCAATGGGCCTCACTGGCGGCCTTTTCCTCAGGGGTGGGCTTGCGACTGTAAGTAAGCTCAAAGAGGCGCGTGATGGGATTCGCTGCTTTTTCCTTTAAGACGCGGTTCGCGAGCGCCAAAGCTCGGTCGTAGCTGGCCTGACCATTGAAGAGGCTAAAGACCTGAGGTGTCACCGTAGAAACCTCACGAGCTTCGCAGGAAAAGTCCGGCGCAGGCTCATTGAAGACCTCCATGAATGGATCACGCAGGCCGCGGATTTTGAGCGCATACAAACTGCGACGATGCCGCTGCGCTGGCAGCGGATTCGGCACCCACGCGGCCGCAAACGTGCCCATGACCATGCGCGGCTGCATCGCTACCTCGATGTTGATCTCCGGCCGGTTCGGAATGCCGCCCAACGTCGGATTGAGTTCGCCAGTGATGCTCAGCATGGCATCGCGCAGCTCTTCCGCCATGAGGCGGCGGGGTTTGAAGACCGCGTAGGACGAACTTCCAAGTTCGTCCGATGCACGAGCTTGGAAGCTCGTTCTACGATACGCCGCACTCGTCATGATGAGCCGATGCATTGCCTTCACGCTCCAGCTTTTCTCCACGAGCGTCGCAGCGAGGAAGTCGAGCAACTCGGGATGCGTGGGCTTTTTGCCAGTGCTGCCAAAATTGTTCGGATTGCCAGCGATGGCTTGGCCGAAGTGCCAGAGCCACAGGCGGTTCACGAAGCTCCGCGTGGTGAGCGGGTTGTCCTTGCTGGCGATCCACTTCGCGAGCGCGCTGCGTCGGCCCTCCACGCCTTCAGCGATTGGAAATTCCAAAGTTGATATTGGAGACATGGCGGACAGCACGCCGGGCTTCACAAGGGTCGTCGGTGAAAAGGGATCGCCGCCGCCAAGGATGGCAGTTTGCTCGAGTTCACCGTTCTTCATGCGGTCACCGGGCATGCGCAGCGGCTGGTAAACATTCACCATCGGGATGGTGACACCGTTGTACACACTGAAGGCATACGGCTCGTAGCGCTCCATCTCCCACTTCAAACGTTCGAGGCCTTTGCGGGCTACCCGTTCATTGCCGAAATCCTGCGGCTTAAAGCCAACGAGCTTCGGTGGATACTGATCTTCCGGCACGCCCTGCTTGGTCAGGATCTGACGCGCGGCACCAAAAACATCCGAGAAGCCCTTTTTGGCATTCTTGCCGCCCCCTTTCTTTGCCTGTGCGACCGCCGCGTTCCATCGCGCCGGAGCGATCTTCTTCTCAGCGAGCCAAGCCTGCGCATTGTGCAGCAGAGTTTCATCGAGATGCTTCAAAACCGCCAGATGCTCAGCACGCCGGGCTTCGAGATACTTTTTCTCCGCAAAGCCACTCGTGTTTTCCGATTTCAAAAACGGTGCTTCACGCTCAGTCAGCTGCGTGGTCGCAAAACACGCCTGGATCGAATAATAATCATGCGTAGGCACCGGATCGAACTTGTGATCATGACAGCGCGCGCATTGCAGCGAGTGCGCGAGGAAGGTCTCGCCGACGGAATTCGTCACATCATCGAGAAACCGCTGCCGCGCGACCTTCGCCACCTCCATGCCTGTGAGCTCCCAAGGCCCCATGCGCAGAAAGCCGGTGGCGATCAACAGTTCTTGATTCTTAGCACCTGGTTCCTGATTGGACTCCAAGATCTCATCACCCGCGATTTGCTCGACGATGAACTGATCGAATGGCTTGTCCGCATTGAAGCTGCGTACGACGTAATCACGATAGCGCCAGGCATTGCCGCGCTCGTAATCATTGGCAAAACCGCTGCTGTCCGCGTAGCGCACCACATCCAGCCAGTGCCGCGCCATGCGTTCCCCGTAGTGAGGGGAATCAAGGAGCTTATCAATCAGGCGCAGCCAGGCATCCGACCGATTCGATGCGTTCGACCAATCCGACTCAAACGCCTCCACTTCCTCAGGCGTCGGCGGCAGCCCTGTGAGATCAAAGGTAGCGCGGCGGATCAGCGTACGCGCCTCCGCCTCCGGCGCAGGTTCCTTCACCGCCAGCAGTGCATCCACGGGATGAACGGAGGACTGAGCCCTGAGCGCAGGCTTCTTCACCGGCTGATACGCCCACAATGATTCGGGCTTGTAGCGCCGATTCGCCCACTCGGGTGTCAACGCACCGGTCACCTTCACGGTGATGCCATCTTCCGCACTCCATTGTTCCGCGCTTGCCTTCGCGATCATGTCTCGTTTTGCCTCGTCGGGCCAAGGCGCACCACCGGCGATCCATTCCTTGATCCAGCTGAGCTGCTCGGCCTTGAGCTGGTCCGCCTCCTTCGGCGGCATCGGCTCCCAGTCGTCGTGCTGACGGGTCGCAGCGAGGTAAAGCGGGCTTTCCTCTGGCTTACCCGGCACGAGCGCCTTCACGCCGCTCTCGCCACCCTTCGTGGCATTTGTGAGTGTGCGCATGTCGTAGTCCGCCTTGATCTTCTGGGTATCATTCCCATGACAGGCCAGGCACTTCTCCTGAAACAAAGGCCAGACACGCCGCACAAACAGCCGCTCGGCATCCACGCCAGGCGGGGCGGAGAAGCTCGTCAGCGTCGAGAACACGATGAAGACCACCAGCATCACTTTCATGCGGTGATAACGTCAGGATCAAAGGACAACCTTCACAAAGACACCGAGACACCCTGGCCACGATCAATGGTGGCACGGGGTGTCAGGTCGGGGTAAGACCGCGCCTTTCTTGAGATTCACTCAAAACGATCCAGGGATCAACATCAGCACCTCAACGCTACCGCGCAAAGCACCGATAGCATAGACTAGCTCAACTTAATCGCAGCAGCACGAATCCTGATTTCATGCGGCTATCGGTCGAAATCCATGTTGAACCATGGACTCCATGGCAAAGACCATCAGCAGCCCACCATTTACCACAAATGCCATGATCACCCATCGCTTGATTGGGAGCCAGTCTAAAAGGTCCAACCGAGTTTGAGACCTATGGAATAGGTGTAGCTCTCCGGCTGTTGAACCGATGTGAATCCTGCATCGACTGGGTCCGATTTACCGAACCAGTAACTATCGATGAAAACAATCGCCGACATGTGCTTGGTAAACTGGTAACCAGCTTCTGCATATCCGCTCAACCTCATCTCAGGATTCAAAGTCACGCTCCCGAGATCCGATTTAATCCATTGTTTGGTATAGACGGGCGCCTTCAAACCAAGACCAGCAACCCAGCCCGTTTCCCCCTTTGGGCGCACGTCCAATCCTGCCTTTAAGTAAATGGGTAAAAAGTATTCGTCATAGCTGAGAATGCTAGGATCAGAAGATGATGGCAGGTCACGGAACCAATAATCAATCCCAGCACCACCCATGATATCCAGGAGATAATCCTGCCCGAGATGAGAACGATAACCATAAAGTCCTTCCATCAAAGCACCGCGATAATGGGTAGTGGCTTTAAATGGCACATTTCCGCCCGAGAATCCCTGAATCGAACCATTGTAATCCACCGAGCCATAATACAGCTTAGCTCTACCCGCCCAGAGCCAACCCATCTCTTTCGCTGGCATGTAAGAGAATTCCAAGCCCGTCCGGAAACCACTTTCATCAAGAAACTTTCGGCCAGTCTGAGGGTCTTTTTCGTGCCAGTAAAAGTATTCAGGCGCGATTTCGATCTTCAACTGAGCAAGAGCTTTATCGCAGGCAATCATGCAGAAGATTCCCATGACTAGCCCCATAGAAAGACAAGCTTTTGTTGAAGCCAAGCCGTGTGTTCGATTCCGTCTGTGCTGAAGTAGCTGCAAAGATTGTGTAAGATTCATGACCTTGTTTTTTATCGAGCATTGAACAATATCCTGCGAACGCGCATCGAACAGACCACTGAACAATAGCGCTTAGAGCCTGCGCTTATGATTCACACATTCCCGTAGGTCCACGCTCCCTGCTCCTTGGTCTCAAGTCTTGAATGGATAAGCTCAGTATTTGATGAAATCAGCCAGCGATGACCTCCGCTGCAATGATTCCACTCAACTGCATGAAAAACGATTCGAAGGCGGCTTAAAGAGCTAGTCGCCGCTGACTATCGAGAACTCCTACAGGGACTCCTATCAGCTGACGGCGGAGGTGACGCAGAAGGGCCGATTGTCGGTGCGGAATGCATTGATGCTGCATGATCTGCAAGACTTTGTGAACCCGTAGAACTGCAACCTCAAGAAGTAGCGCTTTGGGCTGGCGTGAGAGGCGATCAAATGGTGATCAAAACGGTGCGACACAAGAAGACACGGTGACGAGGCAGGAGGCATGTCCAAGCATCGCCTACGCCGTTCTTCCTGCCCTTCGTCGCCTGATCTCGAACCCTTGTTCGCATGGCTGGCGGTGGCCGGTCTGCGTGCCCTGGAAACCCGCGCTGACTGGAACGGGTCTGGAACCTAAGCAGCATCCAGCCTTAGCTGGGCCGCTGCATCCTCAACTTTTACGGCCCGCCCGGCACGGGCAAGACACGCGCCGCCCTGGGCATTGCCCTGCGGCTGGGCAAGCCTCTCTACCAAGTGGACTACTCAGCGGTGATCTCGAAATACCTCGGCGACACGGCCAAGCACATCAAAGCGATATTCCAGGCGGCAGCGGAGCAGGACGCCGTGCTGTTCTTCGATGAGGCAGACAGCCTGCTTTCCCGGCGTGTTCCTGCCGGGGAATCCTGCTCCACCAGCATCAACCAGAACCGCAACTGCCTGATGCAGGAATTGGATCGCTTCGATGGCGTGGTTATCGTGACCACCAACCTGTTCGAGAATTACGACCCGGCGCTGCTGCGGCGCATCCAGAGCCACATCAAGTTCCGCGTTCCCAACGCTTCCATGCGCCGGGAACTGTTCGCCCTCCATCTTCCCAACCCGGAGCGGGTGCGGGCGGATTACGCGGCTCTCGCGGAACTCTCACGCGGCCTCAGCGGCGGGGACATCCTCAACATCTGCCTGAACGCGATCTACGCGGGGAGCACTGATGCGAACCCACAGCGTTGGTTGGTGACCCAAGCGATGATCGAGGCGGAGATTGCAAAAGCCAGGAAGGCGAAGGCGGAGCACTCGGTGGGAAAGGCCGGGCCGAAGCGGAGGATTGGGTTCCGGGCGAGTTAATAGGAGGAGAAATTGATTTGCCCAGTGCAGGGCTCGAACTCGAGCCAGTGCAGAACGGGCAGCAGAACATTCTCATCAGCCCCTTAGGCTAGGAACAACAAACATATCAGGCAATCTTTGATTTCAAGCACAGGCCTTAAAAGTCAATTCTAGCCATTGGCGGTGGGCTGATTGCATAGCTGTGACAGAATTTGTATCGGGAAAGCATTTTCAACAACTCTTCTCGATCTGCCCTGCCACAAGTCCTGCGAGAACGGACAATACAAAGGCGGTGGTCCCGATGCCTATCTCCATGCGGCTGCCGCCAGGCATGCCCTTGGCGAGCATCACCAGCAGGGCAATGACAAAAACTTCCACCATGGCGTAGCGTGAGACCGATTTCATAAGCTGATGCCACGATGCGGAGAGCGCTTCGGGTGCAGCAGCCTCAATAGTGAGAATCGAGAGCTTTACCAACGGCAGCACTACGGAAAACAGAGCCAGGATGATGCCAAGTGCCCACTCCCCGCCATGCCACATGCGAATAATGCCCCCCAAGAGCGTGAATTCCTTGGATTGCATTTTGCCTGGCGCGAGCAGTTTGAGAGCTTCCGTCCATTCTTCTGCTCTAGGCTCGATTTTGAAGAGAGGCAGGACCAATCCGGCGGCAAAGGTGCAGGCGGAAAATACAACCAAAGTAAGCAGCACGGCTTTATGAACTGACGAACGCGGTGAGTTCATTTGTCACGTTCCACTTTCAAAGATTGGCGCAGCTTGCGAAGCTCTTGCTCCAGGGTCTTGGTCGCTTGCTCAGCGTCAATTCGCGCAGCTTCCAGCTCGTCCTGAAGGCGCAGCGCCAGCTCTTCAACCTGCTTCTGATACTCCACGCCCAGTTCTTCAAACGTCAATATCATCTCCTTGGACAAGCTCTTCAGCAGCTGCTCAGTTTGTCCGCCAAGACGCCTGGCTGAACCCGCCAATTCGGCCGGGTTATCGGTGGTCCATCCAACCGCCAAGGGATCCCGCTCGTTGGATTGAGGTGATCCCAGCTGATCCGCTTCTTCAACTGCCAGAACCAACCGGCGAATTCCTTTGCCGGCTGACAGTTGATTCAGTCCAAACACGAGCTGATCCACTTTCAGGCGAGCGGAAGCAATGAGCTCGGCATCGAAAAGATCGTGGTCGTACACGCCCACCACCATCTCCATGCCTTTTTTCACGCGAAATTTCGCCAACCGCTGTGCTTCGCCTCGGCTAATCTCCCCCTTCAGGAGAGTCATCACTTTCAAGGCCACGGGATCCCAGGTG
>JBIKYV010000023.1:0-36590 GCA_044355075.1 Prosthecobacter sp. | reverse complement strand
GCTTGGGCTGTGAATGAGCTACCAGCTTTTAAGGCTTCCTTTGGCACCCCCTGGATCGGTTCGATCCTGGGTGCCTGATTGCTAGGTAGCTTACCGCTCCATTTTTCCTCCAGCACATCAACAGAGGGTGTCGTCATACTTTCGTGCGTTAGCAGACCAAACCACGTCACCGTTGCTTCGTATTTCCATCCCCACACAAAGGCATAGCTACCTAGGCATCCAGGTGCCTGAGTGATCACTTCATCGTAAGCGCGACGCATCATCGCTGCTTTAGCATTGCCCGTTTGCTCCAGCGGAGCACCCGATGGGTGCTTGGGCTGTTCCCAAAAACCGCGTGGCCCCCACTCCGTCAGCATCCAGGGCCGTGTCCAGCCGATCTTGGGCAAACTCTCCCGCAAGCCGAAAATGCCACCATAGGTATTGATGCCAATGTAATCGAGGTGTGGTGTGTGGTTATTCAGCCCTTTTGCTTTCTCCAAATTAAGTCCCGCGACCGCAGTAAAAGTCGGATGCGCCGGATCAAGCTCATGCACCAGCAGGACCAGTTGCTCCAGCTGCTGCCAGTAGGCGGCATTCGTGCCATCGCCTTCTGCCTCATTGCCCAAGCCCCAAGCCAACAGCGACGGATGATCGCGAAACTGCATGACCTCCTGCTTTACTCGCTCTCTCTGCTTTGCGCGGTGCTCCGGTTTTGAATACGAAAACCATGAGCACTCTAACTCTAGCCAGATGCCAGCGCTGACTGTCAGGCCGAGATCCGCAGCCTTATCCAAGGTCTGCGCCAGTCCCCTCGTACTCCAGGTGCGCAGTGAATTCGCTCCTCGCGCAGCCAGTTCTTCCAGATGCGTCTCACCGCCTGCTCCTTTTACAAAGTAAGGCTGGCCGCCACGACTCATGCCAGACTTCGCGCTCACTGTCACTGGCACTGGGACAGCCCAAGCATGTGCGACTGATAGGAAGGCAATCTGGAAAAGGTATCGCATGGAATCTTGGCAGAGAAGAAGGGCTATCCCGGAGATGTGCTTCTAGCTGAGTGCTGTTAACATCGCAGGATCAAGCATCTTTCTGTGCTTAAACTAGCAAATTCACTCAGTTCTAATATTGCATGTATAGAACTTTTATAAGCGGCTGAAATTGGAGAGGTCACAGGAATAAGTGAGTGTCGTGATCACCTTCCCCAAAGCTTCGCGAACTTTTCCGGTGCGTGGAAATCATCCTTGTTGGTAGGCGAGTAGGCGGTTCGCTCGGCTTTGCCGTTGCGGATGCGGGTGCGGCCGAGGTTGAAGTGCCAGGGGAATAGGTCTTTGGGCTGGGCACCGTCGATGCCTTTGGTGGGATCGAGGGTGAAGGCCTCAGCGCCGACGATGGGGAGGCGCATCTCGATGCTCCAGCGGTCCGCGCCGCGATGCACGGCAACTTGCGCACTGCTGGTCCAGGCCACGCCCTTGCCGCCTGGGGCGTGGTCGAGATCATAGACGGCTCCGGCGGGGTTGATGGAGATCTCGTAGTAGCTGCGTGAGGGTGTCTCGATGAGTAGGGTGATGTGATCGCCTTCCAGAAGCTTGGGATCGTCGTTTTTCGTCGTGCTGCTTTGCAGGCCCTTTATGTCGGGCTCCAGACAGACGATGCCGATGTGCAGGGTGCTGCCTTCGCGTTGGATCTGAAAGCTGCTATTGCATTTCGGCTGCGGGTCGTGCGGACGCAGCTTGATGAGCGGTGCGATGCGCACCGTGCCCCAATACGCTTTATCAACATTGCCATCGAGCGGCTTGCTGCCGAGCGGTTTGGCTCCGGTGTCGACGGTTTCGAGTGCGCGGTAGTCGAGATCGGTGTCGCGCTTGCGGCTGAGCTGCACGCGCAGGGCCTCCAGTGGCTTCATGGTGTCCTCGATCTGCTGAATGCGACGACCTGGAAGGCTCGCGGGTTCGGCTGCGGCTTTGGCTTTGGCAAGCAAATCGAACGATTCGCCGATCTTGGTCGCATCGGTGCTCATGTGCATCCAGTTTGCCTCTGCGTGAGTGATGAAGGCCTTCATCGCCTCCGCCGCCGGTCCGAAGTAACTGGTGCAATAGTCTGCGAGCATCCCATTCACGTCCTGATTGGCATCCCAGTAGAGCCGCGCGGTGACGTAGAGATTGAAGTGCTCGATGGCGAGATCGTGGTAGCCAAAGGACTGCTCCTGGCCTGCGGGATGCGCGTAAATTTCTACCTGCTCGCCAAGGCTGATGCCTCTCAGCTCACGCAGATCGCGGCTGATCTGCTTCGTGTAGTAAACCGGGCGTCCGGCCTGCTCGGAGCGTGCATTTGTGCTGAAGTCCCAACTGATGTAGTTGCCAGGCGACAGTTTTTTAAGCCAATCGGCCCGCCACTGCTGCCGCTCGTTCCATTTCGACTCTTCCCAGAACTCCTGCCGGTGCCGCACATCGATGAGGACGAGGTTGGGGCTCATCTTTTCGATCTTCACCGGCGGCTGCGTGTAGGCGCTGTAGGCGAGTGCGCTCACGAGCCGGTCGGGATGGCTGCGCTGCACTTCCAGCGCCACGCGGTTCAAATAGCCGAACACATGATCCGACATCGTGCCGCTCCATCCGCGCTGGGGCGTGAGCTGCGCCTTCCATGCTGGCTCATCGCCTTCGAGGCCGCCGTAACCGTCCACGAGGTCAATGTTGTGCATCGGCTCGTGAAAGTGATCAAACATGGCGCGGACATGCTTCACCTGCTTCTCAAACAGCATCGGCGAGAGCAGATTCGGCACGCCGTCGCCTTTGTGCGTGGTGTCGCGCTTGCCGTTGATGGTGAGATACATGTCAGGATGCGCCTTCTTCATCTCCTCACGCTTAATGACAAACTTCATCCCGTGGCACATCTGCGGAAAGCCCACGATCTCCGCGCCGAAGTTCACGCCGAGCCGCAGATTCCACAGTGCACGATCCCCGATGCCCGTGTGCTGCGTGTAGTAAACGAAGCGCCGCAGCCCGAAATCCGGCGTCACCGTGCGATCCACCTGCGGCAGCGCGATGGTCGCTGCCTTAGGCACCACCTCGCCGATCTCGCCCGGCGCGAACCACCGGCAGCCGAGACCGCGCAGGAATTCATTCACTGCATTGAAGGTGCCTGCATCGTCCGTCATCCACACATCAAGATCGGTATGGTAGAGCTGATAAAGCTCACTCGCCGTGTTCCAAAACGTGTCGCCAGTGATCTTGTCCCATTCCGTGTTCACGCGGCCGGCTTCGTTCTTGTCTCGCTTCCGTCCCCACGGCTCGATGGGCACAAAGTCCTTGTCCGCTCCCAGCAGCGCCAGCCAGTCTTTGCCAGAAGCCATGCGAAAGGCGCCGTGCTTCAACTCCTTCGTCGAAAGCCTCAACTCCTCCGTGAAGCGGCTCATGCCGACAAAGATCGCCGTTTTGCCCGTCGTGCGTTCGCTCGCGATGGGCAGTGTCGCGCCCGTCATTTTCAAGAGCGCGCTTTGCAGCTCTTTGGCGGCCAGTTTAGTCATCCGTGCTGGCTTCTCAGCGATGACGATTTCTGCGATTGGATGGCCGTTTTCGACGAGAAACGTATCAGCCGCTTGAAGCGGATTCAGAGCAGCAATGAACAGAATGGAGTGAATGAAGTGGCGCATGAGATCAGATCAAGGGATGGCTGGTGATTCGACAAAGGACACCTTCACCGCATCCAGGTAGTGGGGTTGCTTGGCCTGCGATGTAGCTTGGTTTTTGACACCGAAGAAGACCACCAGGCAACGAGCTTTGCCGGGAACTCGCATTCGTAAGCCGATGGATTGCCAGTCGGTGCTGCCCACTGGGTTCTCGAAGCCTGTTTCAGCCGACGCTATGGCTTCATCCTGTTGCACAAACCAATGTCGAGCAAACCAATCGGGCCCAAGCCGCTCGGGTGCTTCATTGACGGCATAAGCTCGGACCGTGTAGTGAGGCGAGCTGCCAGGATCTGCACTGGCAAAAGAAGCGCTGACTTCGATCTCGCGCCGTTCGTTGCCGGAGGGAGAGAGCGCGATGATTTGATACATCCTCGGAAACAAAACTGGTTTTCCATATGCGGTGGTCTCCAGTCTGAGCATGTGATGACCTTCCTTTGGCGTCACTGCATTCTCCGCAGGTACCACCTTCGCTACATCGCCTGTCCAAAGCGCTGGGGCAGGAGGAAAACCCTTTGCCAAAGGCATTTGCGCATCCTCAAAACCCGGCTGCACCACCGCTAGCGGAGTCTTCTTTTCCCCATCGCGCTGTCCTACGAATCCGAACACGACGGACGTGCAAAGCATGCCCAACATGATCCCCGCCGCCGCTGAAGCAACGAGCGGACGCCATGCGAACCAGCGTCCGGCGGGTTTGTTTTCAGTCAGCGGGGCTGCACAGATCAAATCGATCACCCGGTCGCGTGAGCCTGCCTTGGCCTCCAGTGCCACATCCAGATGCATGTAGTGCAGGTAAAGCCTGCGCAGGTCCGTGTCGGCCTTCAGGCGGTTTGGCAGGCTGGCAGCTTCAGCCTCTGATAGCATTCCGGCCATGTGGCGCTGGATAAGATCGTGTGAGTCGGGATTCATGAGTCTTCCTCCTTGGCGAGTGTGCGCTCCACGCACTCCAGCAGGGCCTTCCGGATGCGGTGGAGCAGTTTGTAGAGTGCCATCGGCGTCTGCCCACGACGGGTAGCTAGCTCATCCATGCGGGTGCCCTTTGTGTAAGCAGTAAGCACCAGTTCACATTGCGCGGCGGGGAGCTTTTCCAGGCAGTACTCCAGGGCCTCGCGATGCCCGTCATGCACCGGCACTAGGGCGGCCGAATCATGGGCGAGCTGGTTCACCAGTTCATCGTCAAACACATGCCGGTCCCGCGACTGTCGGCGTAGGTGACGCAGGGCGACATTCTTTGCCACGCCAAAGGCCCAGCCCTGAAAATCCACCGCCGCCTCAAACTTCTCCCACAGCACGAGAATGACATCCTGCATCACCTCCGAAGCCATCTGCCGTGTGGGTACCAGCGACCTCACGAACGTGTGCAATGCTAGCTCAATCTCCGCGTAATGGCGGAGAAAGATAGCATGGCGTTCTTGCTTGGCAGGCGAGCTCATGATGACTGACTACTAAGTCGTCGCCAGTCAGGTTCTCATTTGCCGAAAAAAATGCTGTGGCGCATTTATACCTCAGTTGGCTTGATGCACTGCCTCCTGCACAAATTTCAGCATTAGCGGAAAGGCGGGTTCGGGCATTTTGCCGTGGTCGAAGCCTTCGAGTTCGTAAAGGTTGGTATGCTTGTGGCCAGCCATTTTCATCATGCGCCAGAAGTAGGCGCATTCCTCGTAGCGGCCCATCAGTTCCTGTTCGCGGTCGCCTGTAACGAGAAGAATAGGCGGGGCGCTTTGGCGGATGTGAAACAGTGGCGCGAGATCGTCGATAATCGGCTGTGTTTCTTCAATGCCGCGCTCATCGCGGATGGTGAAGTGTGTAATGACCTGCGGGCTGAGTGGCATGAGACCAGCAATTTGATCAGCATCGATACCATGTTTGGCGAGCCAGTGTTTGTCGAGGCCGCACATGAGTGCGAGATAAGCTCCGGCGCTGTGACCGCTGACAAAGATGCGCCGTGGATCGCCGCCAAAGTCGGCGATATGCTTGAAGGTCCATGCGATAGCCGCAGCAGCATCCTCGATGAAAATAGGTGACTTTACGCTAGGGCTTAGGCTGTAATTGGCACTGATTACGGCAATGCCTTGATTGCGCAGTGGCAGTGGGATGGAGCGTTCTCCCTGCGTCAAACCGCCGCCGTGGAACCAGATGACGGTGGAGAAGGGCCTCTTCATGGCAGGCGCATACACATCGAGCCTGCAACGCTGGTTTTGCGCGGCGCTGATGTTTTTCTCCTGCCGATACAGCAGCTCACTTGTGAGTTGGTAGCCGCCGTCGATGAGCTGTTTGCCAAGCTGCTGGCTTACCGTGGCAAGGATGGTTTCGGCGGCGGTGAACTTTGACGCAAACATGAGCGTGGCGGCCTCGTCGAGCTTTGCAACATCACCACCGCGTTTGCGGAGTTGGTAAAGCATTATGGGCAGGCGCAAGTCAGCCGGATTGCCGCATCGAGGCAGCATTTCGAGATGGCGAAAGGCATTGTTGCGCGTCGGCTCGATCATGGTTCCTTCGCCGTAGTCGTTCCAGGTGGCAATCTGGATGAGCGGGGCCTTGCTATCTAGCGCTTGTGCGAGCGATTCGCTCAGGGTGAGTCCATTTCTTGGGGCGATGCTGCCATAGCTGTCATGCACACCTGCTTGTTTGTAGATATCTTTGAAGCCGGGGAAAGCGGTGGCGATGAAGGGCAATTTCTCCTTATAGATGAGGCCGAGTTCTGCTCTCCACTGTTCGGGTGAGAGTGATTTGCCACCCGTGACCGGTGGCCAAGCAAATGCACCATCCATGTCGGTTCCCTTCAGTCGATGTGCGAGGCCGAAAACGAGCGGTTTGGAGTCTAATTCGAACTTCCACTTCAAATGCTGAGGTCCGAAGACGAGCAGGACTGGACGCCCATTATGTCGCAAGTAATCCGGATCGGTGAAGAAGTGCTCCTGAGCCCATTTTAAGTCTTTTTCGGCCTGTTGGATGTCCGTACCCTTTTTCAGCGACTTCACCGCCTGATCTTCGTAGCACACCGCGAAGTTTAAGCCGGCCTTTTTGAGCCATGGGATGAACTTCTGGGTGTTCCGATGATTCATCGCGTGGTCATTAAGATCGCTAGTTCCATACCAGTCGATTACCACACCATCGAGCCCAGCGATCTTCATCAGAAGCGCGTGGCACTCAAGCGTATGATCGTCTCCTGAGTCATATGGTCCGATGAGCGGGTAGTCATGCGAAGCGATCTTCCGCTGGTCATCCCACCTTTTCTGTTCTGGGTCGAAGTGATTCATCGTCCAATGCCAGCCCCACTCGCCACTGACGTCCTTTGTGGCATACCAAGGCATGTAATGAACGAGCAATGCAGGCTCCGCCGAGATCGTGGGTAGCAGAGAATAAAGAGCAACGAGAAGAATAGCTAAGCGCATGACCAAGAATCCTCTGCCATGATCGAGCGGTAGCCTCAAGCTTCGAGAGGAGGGATTCCTATGCGGCTCACCTCTTTATGACTCTCTGCGTTGGGTCATTTCGCTTCGGGTAACCGAATCGTAAACTCGTCTTCCAAGTGTTCTTTGAACTTCCTGATGCCGTTGATTTTGATGGATAGAATCTTTCGCTCAGATGGCAAGCCCTGCACCGAAAAGCTAGTCGGTCATCTCTTGATTGACGAGTTTGCTAGCGCTGGTAGATGGGCATTGATCTCCATGACTCTAATTAACGATACTCCCTCCGTTCCAAAGGCCGTAGGTCCTTACTCTCAGGCTGTAAAAAGTGGTGGATTTCTATTTTGTTCGGGTCAGATCCCCATTGATCCAGAGCTAGGTAACATTCAGGCTCAAGACGTTGAAGGCCAAGCTAAGCAAGTGCTGAAAAATATTCGCACGCTTTTGGAAGCGCAGGGCTTAAACCTTTCGAATGTGGTTAAGTCTACGGTGTTTCTGACCAATATGGCTGACTTCCCACGTGTGAATGCTATCTATCAGGAAGCTTTTGGCCCTCACAAACCTGCTCGCTCCACCGTGGCGGTCTCAGGACTGCCGCTAGGAGGGCTTGTCGAGATCGAGGTGCTTGCGCAATGCCTCTAAGCCAAATGAGACTAGGCTGGGCGGCTGCCAACTACTGTGTTTTCTTCAAACGAAAGCCCTGTATCCGTCCATCTCCACGATAAAGATAAATCTTCTCAACATCCTCTTTCCTCATGATTAACCAGGGAGAGAGCAGATTTCTGCCATTTTTGGTGTAAACCAAATCATCTGCCAAATAGACACAGGAGTGATAAGCATCACCCGTGTCTTTATTCAGGAAGAATAGGATGTCTCCATATTTGTAGGGAGGATCAATGGCTTCAAATCTTTCCAAAACAGCACTTGTGGCTAGGCGAGAATCCAACAGATACTCATGTGGGTCGTAATTGAAAAAGTTTAGGCAGGTCCAGTGACAGTCAGGAAGTATGCCTTGCTTAGCCATATCGAGACTGGGGTAAGTATACACAAGCTTACGAACCAAAGCCGGTATCATGTGCGAAAGTGGAAGGGCTTCGATGCCATCTGTATCAATAATTGATTGCAACAATGGTTCGACGTCTTTGCGCCGTAGACCAATACCCAGGGTCCAGTAGTTGACGACTTCTTCAATATTCGTGTTGTGATCTGCTTCGATTTTTACCATGAGCCCACGGGTTCTTGTCATGGCCTTGAAAATAGCTCGGGCATCGGCTTCTCCCTCAGCCTCTCCCAAGAGCAGTTGGATGTCACTAAAAGCAGTGGTTTCTCCTCGCTTGTAAGCAAGTTTTTCGATTTTGCTGATCAGATCGGGGCGTAGTTTACTGGTGCGATACCATTCCCGAATGTTGCTATTGATGATCAATATGGGATCGACATGGAATTCATTGTCAGGGTATTTGGCTAGCTCGACGTAGATGGTGGATCGACTCTCGGGCGAGATGGATTCCAAGTCGGCCTTGCGGGGGAAAAGGTACACCATACCATTGGTTTTTACCATGGTCTTGGAGTCCAAGAGTGCATCAATCATCGCCTGGGGCAGACCGGCTGAAGCAAAGAAGCTGGGTAGTTTTTCCAGGATATCTTCAGAAAAAGCCCAACGTGGTTGAGTATTGGGCAGTGGAAAGTTGTCGATCAGTGTTTTGGGCGCTTCGAGATAGATATAAGCACAGCGCAGCACTCCCCAAGGGCCAGGTTTGGCATAAAACACGTTTGAGTTCCCAGCGACCTTGTCCAACATCTCTTTTCTGGGTAGCGCGTACTGGGTTTCGTCGTTGTCGCTTTGATTCAGGAGTAGCCTAAGATTATCGACACTGGAGATTTGCCCCTTGGCTTCCAATATTGAAAGTAGGGTAATTGTATGAAGAAAAGCTGCAAAAAAACAAAGGGACGAGCACCGCTGCAGCGCTGACGAGTGGCATGAAAGCATGGACAAGTTGGGGGGGATTAGAACAAACCCAGATCTTGAGGTTTCGCAGCTTATTTTTCGATATCGAAGTCAAATCTGGGAGTGAAATGAGTCGATCAAAGAGGCTCCAATCGCCCATTCATGCCCAGCCAGCCAGGCGTCTTCCACTCGGGAGGCTTTTAAAGCATCACCAACAAAATGAACACGCTGTGGCAGGGGAGGAGTGGTGTGGGCTGAGCGCACGCGGGCCAATCGCCAGCGATGCCCTAGGGCGTTAACGAACGCAGTTTTAGGAAGTTCCCACCGATCTTCGATCCAAGTCCTGACCAAGGATGGATAATCCTCAGGTGATGTCTCCAGATGCTTTCGACTGAAATCCTCGCTTAAATGCGCCACAATCACCGTGAATCCATCGGCGATTCGTCCGGGTTTGTGATTTTCACAGGCTGTCCACGTCAAAGCGCTAGACCGAGAGGTGAATGCATAGGTCTCTCGGCTGCATCCCAACCAATTACCCTTGTAGGCAAATACAGCAGCCAAGCAGGGGATGTACTCGATCTCGCGCTCATTCAATCCCCAAAACTTGGCTGTTTGCGGCCAAGGGGCTGTGCAGATTACGTGTTGGAATTCTTTTAACAGCAGACGACCATCTTGAATGTTGGTCTCGGTCCGAACTTCAAGGCCTAGAGCTAAATCTCGCACAAGACGGCTATTTCCTTCTCGGTGAAACCAACGTCCCGTGTCTGGCAAGATACAGCCATCTTCATTTCGAATTGGCTGCACCAAGCGCTGAATAGCATCACCGCTGGCCTGTGAGACCTCGCGCTTAAATCGTTCGTCTCTTAACGTAAAGTACTGCGCTCCATGATCAACCACATGCCCCTCCCAGCGTTTGCTGGCGCAACGGCCTCCATAGCCACGAGACTTTTCAAAAATCGTAATACGAGCATTTCGGTTTTTGAGTTCACGTGCGACTGCGATTCCCGCAAGGCCGGCTCCAATGATAGCGATGTGTTTTCCAGTGAGGTCGGTCATAAACAAAAGAAAAGGCACAAGGCCCGCAAGGTCCATGCTGAGGTGCGTATCCAATTCGAAGTGATCAGCTTTTCATGAGCGACCTGATCGAATCCCTGACTGAGCTGATGATGCAGTGGAACCTGAATGAAGGCGGTAGATAGCCAAATGATGGCCAGCAAGCCCAGGCTTGTCAGAAAAGCCGCATCCCGTTTGCCCGTGCATAGCAGCCAAGCTGCTGTGGCTAACTCGGCGAGCATCATTGGCCCCACGCAGTAACTCATGGAAGTTGTGTAACGGGCATGCCAAACGATGAAACTTGTCTCTCCCACACGATTCATGAGAGGATAAACGACGATCTGAACAAGCCAAATAAGCCCAACGAGAGAGCACGTGATGCCAAAATGAGCGTAGTTCCAGTTCAAGCTGATCATATACGGATCAATCACACATCCGGTTGAATTTCGCCTCATGCACCAATCAACAGTCCATGAACCATTTTGAATACATGGGTGCCCCCCTTTGTGGAGAAGTTGTTTCTCTAGCTGATGTGGTGCCGGTGGTCAGACTCGAACCGACACTCCTTTCGGAACAAGATTTTGAGTGCTCCGTTGAGGATCAATGATTTGTGACTCATTGCTGATGCTTAACGAGTTGTGCAGTTCGTTGCAGATAGGGTTTTCGTCGTTTCGGCAGGCATACGAAAGTTTTCTGTCATGAATGATCATGGACAGACTCGAAGCCTGCTCAAATTCAGAATGGATGACGCATGAGGTGCAAACACGGGTGCATGAAGGCCTGGCTGGAATGGTTGCGTCATACGACGACAGACAAAAACCGAAGGTCTTTGTTCCGCAACGAACTGTGGCAAGGGGCAGGCTGGTCAGTGGCGTGCAGACGGATGTTTTGAAATGATTCCAATGGCATGGAACAAACCCCAAACGCTAGCCCACAGAACCAGGAACCCACTGAGAGCCTCTGGACGATCGAGGACGTGGCGCGTTATGCCCGATGCAGCCTCCGCACGTCACCAAGCTGAGGGAACTTGCCTTGCCACACCGAAATCTGGGGAACCTGGTCAGATTCAGCCCAAAAGTCGTCAAAGCGTGGCTGGGTGACTGATGCAGGCCTCTTGCATCTAACCCGACTCAGAGCTTGCAGAAAAAACCTGTCCACCGCCTTGCGATCCCCCGGTATGTTCGACGCGTCGTCGGCGATAAATTCGTCCGACCCTTTGTCGATGTTAAAAAGCACGATTCACTTGGAGCCCTGATGGTTCGCCAGCAGCCACTTTGCCACCACATTTTACGGCAAGAGACGATCTGGACGCCACATGCCGCACGACGGGGACGTTGGACATCAAAAGCCGTCGCTGCCATGTTTTTCGTCACGCCACGATCTCCTTCAGCACGCCGGAGCTATCGCCGTGACGCTCGACGTTCACGCCGATGCCGTGCAGCAGGGTGAGCCAGGTATTGCACAGCGGTGTGTCCTTGGGTGCGACGATGTTGTGGCCGAGCTTGATGCCGGCACCGCCACCGGTGAGTAGCGTGGGGCAGTTGTCGAGGTTGTGCTCGGTGCGGATGTTGCTGCCGTAGGCGAGGGCGACGTGATCAAAAAGGCGGCTGCCATCGGCTTCCTTCGTCGCTTTGAGTTTGTCGAGCAGTCCCGCGAGCAACTCGCTCTGCGCGAGATCGCGCTGCTGCGAGGCGGCGAGCTTCTCGCCCATGGTCGAATGATAGTGACTCATGTCATGCGGGGCCACTTTGATGCCGATGCTCGTCATCAAGGTGCTCACTGGCTGGCGATAGGTCAGCACGCGGGTGCTGTCGGTCTGCATCGCGGCGATAATAATGTCATACATGATCTTGATCTCCTCTTTGCCTGCGAGGCCCTCTTGCGGCTGAGGGATCGGGGCCTTCGGCTGCGGCACGCCGATCCATTGCTCGTCCTTCGCGAGACGCGTCTCGATGTCGCGGATGCCCTGGAAGTATTCGTCGAGCTTGGCCTTGTCGTTCTTGCCAAGGCCACGCTGCATCGACTTCGCGTTCTCCATCACCGTGTCGAGCACGCTGCGCTTCTGCGCGAGCATGGCCTTCTGCTGCTCGATGGGCGTCGTGTCCTTGGAAAACAGACGATGAAACGCCTCCACAGGCCCCTTGTGACCGCCGATCGGCTTGCCGCTCACATCCCAAGCCATCGAAAGCCCCGGCCCATGTCCCGAAGCCTCCGCGTTCTCGCTACCGTTGAGTTGCAGCGACGCAAAACGCGTTTCCATGCCCAGCTTCGCCGCCGCGACCTGATCCGCTGAGATGCTGTTGTGAAACGTCTGCCCCGGCTCCGCGAAACGGTTCGCGCCCGTAAGCCACATCGTGCTGCCCCAGTGCCCTTCGTTTGAGTATTTGTTCCAAAGCCCCTGCACCACCGTGAAGTCCGCCTTGTGCCGAGCCAGCGGCTTCAAGCCCTCCGGCAAGGTATAATCCTTCCCCGTCTGCTTGATGTCCGGAAACCAAGTCTCCGTCGTGATCCCCCAGCCAAAGCCGAGGAACACCAGACGCTTCGGCGGCGCGGCAGGGGTCGCTGCCGAGGCAAAGCGACGAAAGCCCAGCGACTCCAAAGCGGGCAAAGCAATGAGCGAGGTGCTGGACTGGAGAAAGTGACGGCGGGTTTTCATGGAGATTACTTAGTGTGAAATTCTTTGCTGCGGACCAGCGCCTGAATGAACTCGCGCATAGCGAGGTCTTTCTTGCTGGCTTGTTGAAGCATACCGGCGACGAGCGGTTCATCGCGGAAGCCGAGCGGCCTTCCTAATGCAAACTCGATCAAGGCTTCGCTGAAGCTGCGGGCGAAGGCGTCGGACTTTGCAGCGATGATGTTGCGCAGCTCGAAGTAGTCTTTGAAGGCGGGACCTTTGTGGAAGGCGGCGGCGGAGTCGATGGTCCAGGTCTTCTTGCTCTTGGGGTCGGGTTTGCCGTTGGCGTCGAGGGCGGTGTAGCTGTCTTCGGTGCGCCATTGGCCGGCAGCGTCGAAGTTTTCCAACCCGAAGCCGATGGGATCGATTTTGCGATGGCAACTGGCGCACTGCGGATCCTCCTGATGCGCGAGGAGTCGCTCGTGGGTGGTGAGCACCTTGCCGGCGAGTCGCGTGATGGCGGGGACGTTCGCGGGAGCGGGCGGCGGCGGATCGTGCAGGAGCTTGCGCAGCACCCAGGCACCGCGTTCGACGGGGCTGGTGCGCTCGCCATTGCCGCCCATGAAATGAATGGCTGCCATGCCGAGCAATCCGCCGCGTGGCGAGTCCTTTGGCAGCGATACTTTTTCGTAGCCCTCGCCCTTCACGCCGAGGATGCCGTAATAGTGTGCGAGCACGCGATTGATAACGACGTAGTCGGCTTTGAGCAGATCACGCAGGCTGGCGTTGTGCTTCAGGATATACGCGATGGTCTCGTGGATCTCGCCTTTGGCCGCGACCTTTGTTCCAGAGTCAAAGCGCGGATATAGCGCCCGATTCACCTCAAAGAAGTCGATGCGGTCCAAGCCGAGCCACTGATGCACAAAAGCCGACAAGAAGCCTTCCGAGCGTGGATCATTGAGCAGGCGCTCGGTTTGCGCGGCGAGCACTTCGGGCTTCGACAGATCGCTCTTGCGCAGCTCGGCATCCGGAGGAGCGCTCCAGAGGAAATACGAGAGCCGTGTGGCGAGTTCGGGCGCGGTGAGTGACCTGCGTTTGTCATCGGGCGAAGGCTCCGCGAGGTAAAGAAACATCGGCGAGGCCAAAACGACCGCGAGCGTCTCCTTCAGCGCGGCCACAGGCTTATCACCGGCTTTGCGGCGCACATCGTAAAGGCTCAGCAAGCGATCCACATAGTCCGCAGGCGGCGTGGTGCCGCGAAAGGCCTCGGTGGCGAAGCGCTCGAAGGCGGAACGCAGGTCGGCAGCGGCAGGGGCGGGCGATTTGTCATCGAGCGGCAACTTCAGCGCGGCAAAACCGGGCGGCGTAGGCTTCGCGGCATTCGGCACGCGTTCGACCTCGATCCAGTCCACCCACAGCGCCAGCTCGGGGCCGATGCCGTTGCGCTTCACTGCCTCGGCACGTTTGCGCCCGCCTTCTTCGTTCGTGTCCCAACTGCCTTTCTCACGGAAGAACAGCGAGCGATTGTCGCGGCTCAGATTCGCTCGCGTGAGGGTGAGCGGAATCTCGATGGTCTGCGGGTTTTCCATCGTGCCGGTGATCTCGTAAGTGTTCAGCACTTTGCCCGTGCGGGCATGAATGCCGAAATCAAGGAAGCGACGCTCCGCTGGCGCATCCTTCACCGCCGCTGCTCGCACACGGACGATGTAGTCGCCCACCGGCCAGTCAAAAGGCACGAGTAGCTCGATGTAGTTCACGTTCAGCTCCGCCGGATGCCGCGTCTGCACGCCGAGATAGGCTCCGCGATCCACATCCGGCATCTGCGTGTAATATTCGTGATACTTCAACCAACCTGCACCGAGTGAGTCGTTCGCGAGGTCGGCATCGTTCTCGCCTTTCTTATCAAAGCCAAACGTGCGCGGATTCGGCGCACCGGGGATGCGAGCCCACTCGCGGCGTAGGCGCGATTCGTTGTTCTTCACCTCCTCGCGGATCTTCGCGACGATCTCCTTGTTCTCCGGCTTCGCGGCGGCGTCATCGACGGCCTTCACCCACTTCTGCGCACGCTCACGGGCATCGATTTGATACTTCACAAAGTCCCGCACCTTCGGCGTCGTCGTTTCGCCTTCATAATGCAGCTTCTTCGTCACGCTCGCGGCGGTTTGCCAGGCAAAGGCTTCCTCCAACGCCTCGCGACCGAGCGCCTGATACTGCTCAATCTGGTTCGCCGACATGAAGAGGTTCGAGCCGACGGTATCAAACGCCCCCGAGCCACCATCCGGCGGCAGCTCCGCCACATTGATCTCCACGCCGAGAAGCTCCCGCAGCGTGTTTTTGTATTCGCGACGGTTCAGCCGCCGCATCGTGATCACACCCTTTTGATCGCCAAGGCTTCGCCTAGCCGCCACCATCACATTCGCCAGATCATCGAGAAAATCCGCCTTCGCAGTACTCGCCGGCTGTTTTTCATCCTCTGGCGGCATGTCGCCCGAGTTCATCGCATTCAGTACCTTTTGCCACTTCTCCGCGATCTCGACATTCGTGATCGCCAGCGGCAGATCATCCACGCGGAATTTCCCTTTTTGCTTTTCCGGCCCGTGGCAGATCACGCAGTGCTCTGTGAACAAAGCGCGGTGTTTCTCCGGCATCGCTGGCTCGGCGGCGAGAAGAACCCATGGCGAGGAAAGGAAGAGAAGAGTGAGAATGCGAGGCATTGAGAGAGTGTGGATACGTCATCAGGCCATCGCTTTGATCTCCACCGCGAGAAACACGCGTTTCTAGAGCGGAAATTCGAACATCTCTGACCTGCCGCCCCTAAACTACAACGGCTTGAATGAGCGAAATCGGACATAGGCACAGGGCCTAGCCAGATGAATGCAGCTTGGGTGGCCGACCGACCATGGGCCAGGGGAGTGGCCGCAACCGGCGGGATGTTCAGTGGCGTGATCATGCGTTCCAAGGTGAGGTAGCATTGACGCTGGGAGACGCTCAGATCATTGGTAGGGGAGAGCCCTTCCTGAATCCTTGCGCAACAAGCTGAGCCTCGGCTTTGGCTTTTTGGAGGGAACCGAAGGTGCGCCATGTGCGCTGACTGTTCAGGTGGAAAACACAGAGTGTAGCGGTTGCATCCACACACTTCTCCCTGGTAGATTGGCACCACAGCGCTGCTATGCTTGAGCCGAATGATGGAGGGACTCAGTTTCCGGGGACTGAACCCAGATTTTGTCATGCTTTTGTCATGCATGACAGGGGCGGGTACCAATGTGCCCCCTCGGGGGGTTGGCTAATCCGTTAATCATCAAAGGTGGTACCGGTGGTCGGACTCGAACCGACACTCCTTTCGGAACAAGATTTTGAGTCTAGCGCGTCTACCAATTTCACCACACCGGCATGTGCAGCTTTGCGAAGGGGATCATGACGAATCTGAAACAGATTGCAAGGCTTTTGGCGAGCCAAGTATCTCCTTTACAATAAAGGCATCTCTCAGAGCTTCGTGATTGCTCAGAAGTGCCTGCCAGGTCCGCTCTTGGTTTTCTGATCTGGACGAGACGACAGTAGCGAAGGAGGTTGGCCTAGTCTGTGGGATGATGAGATCTGCGGGTGTAGTGAGCGTGACCGGATCTGAGGCGACTCGGGCCTGTTTGCTGGGAAGAGGAGGTTTATCTCGCGCTGAATCAGCTCCGGTCGCAGGAATTGGCTTTGCCAAGGGTTGCCGTTGAGGGCGTGGAGCAGGCTGATTACTTGGTTTTTGTGCCTCGGCTAGCTCCCGTTTAACTTGATCAAAGATCTCACGGACCGAACTAAATGGGTCCTGCAGTGGTGGAGGCGTTGCCGTTGGTGCTGGTCGCATGGGCTTATCGATCATCACCTGACGTTTCCAGGCCTCGTCTCGACGTGCTCTTTCTTCAGCACTCGGGGGAGCCTGCCGTCGTCTTTCAGCGTCAGCTTTAGCCTGTTGGAAGACATTCCATAGCCACTGAACAAATCCTCCCAGCATGGCTATGACCACGATGATGATCTGCACCAAGTCGATTTCGGCGAACAATATTGGCGTCATGCAGAATCGCTATACGTTTACTGCGTATGTGCCACGACAATTCCAGCTTTGCTTTGAAAAATTCGCTAGATAGCTAAATATCGATTTATCGATATTGAATTCATTTTAGCGCCAGATGAATTCATCAATCTTGTGATGCAATCGTGCCTTTGCCTCGAAAAGTTCGAGTGAAAGGCAATCAAGCCTCGGTCAAGACACAACGTATAGTTAGAGTAGCCGACAGGAGAAAACATCGACGACTTACATGCTCTTCCACGAGAACATCGATCTCGTCACTTGTTGAAGCTTCGCTTTAGGTTAGCTTTAGATCACTGGAATTTGGTGGAAACCGATGACAGTGTCACGACCGATTTGTTTGTCCAAGTGGAGACGAAGTTTATCCATACCAGTGCCACTTTGAGCCGAAACGGGAAAAATTTTAATGCGTTTGAAGCGATCTTTTAGTCGCTCCAGATTCTCTTCGGCACCTTCGATATCCATTTTGTTCGCTACGATGAACCAAGGTCGCTTCGCTAGTTCATCAGAATAGAGTTTCACTTCTTTGCGAACGGTTTCTAGGTCCTTGATGGGATCACGGCCTTCAGTACCAGCCGTATCAACGACAAACATCAAGGTGCGACAACGCATGATGTGGCGTAGGAAGTCATGTCCTAAGCCTATGTTTTGGCTCGCCCCCTCAATCAATCCAGGAATGTCTGCGAGTGTGCCTCGGCGAATTTCATTAAAATGGATCACTCCAACCATGGGTTGGAGTGTCGTGAATGGATAATTAGCGATCTTCGGTTTGGCCGCACTCAGCTTGCTGAGCAAGGTGGACTTGCCGGCATTTGGAAAACCGACCAAGCCAGCATCAGCGATACTGCGCAGTTCGAAATGGAATCGGCCTTCTTCGCCTGGTTCACCCGGCGTAAATTCACGAGGCGCTTGGTGCGTAGAAGTTTTGAAATGGATATTGCCTTTACCTCCCTTACCACCTTTACAAAGTACCCATGTTTGATTGGGTTCGGTCAAATCCGCAAAAGGCTCGAAGGTCTCGATCAAGTCCCCAGTTTCAAGATCTTCGACCTCGATGATCTTCGAGATGACCGTGCCGACTGGTACTTTATAAATGATATCCTCAGCACTTCTGCCCGTGCACTGATTGGCACCGCCTTTGTCGCCATCCTGAGCGAGAAGCTTGGCATTAAAAAAATATGTCCGTAGGCTGTTTGTGCTGGGGTCGGCTAACAAAATGATGCTGCCACCTTTGCCACCGTCTCCACCATCAGGACCTCCTTTAGGGCGAAATTTTCCCCTGTGGAAATGCATGGAACCATCGCCACCTTTTCCGGCGCGGGCATAAACTTTGATCTGATCGACAAACATGAATCCGTTGAGTAATCGCAAATCAGGCTATACACAAGCTCGTCTGCATTTTAGCTTCAGAGAATAGCGGCGGCTGCGGGTAACTCTCGGTTTATTTCATCGACACGGTAGCCGAATCCATGGCCACGCAAAGAGCTTAGATCTACGGCTCCATCGCGCCTCCGATAAAGCCCTGGGTGAATTTGCTCTTCAGGAAGTGAAGCTGCTGGGTAAAACTGCATAGCGTTGCATTCCACACCCTGGATGGTGCCAGCGTGAGCGGCGAGTCTAACATGAGGAATCATGGCTAACATCGGATTGGTCAAATCCTGCACCATGAGAGGCATACCATGGGCTTTTGCCCAGCAGAGACTGAGAAGGGCGCCTGTCTGCGTTTTACACGTTTTCAAGGCTACGCCACTCCAGCCAAGCCTTCGTCCAAGCCGCACAAATTCCCAGTCATGTGCGCTTTCATCCAGGAAAAGAGGTTTGCGTGCGGATACGCTGCGAACGTCGAGTTGATTCGCCTCAAGATCGTAGGGGAAAGGCTGCTCCACATACAAAATGCGCGCGTACAGTTCAGGTTCTTCGGCCAGAAGTCTGTCCATGATATCATTGACATAGGCAGTCTCTCCTGCTGTGCAGTTAAAGTCTGCACTAAACCATCTGACGCCATGTTCGAGACCGATTTTTCCGACTCGAACCATCCGCTCATAGTCCCAGCTCGCATCAGTGCCGCGTAGTTTAACCTTTAGGCATTTCAGTCCGTCTTGCCGGATCCAGTCTTTCAACAGCAACGGATGCCCATCCTGAGGCTCATTGCCTGTCAAATCCTCTAGTTGTAGGGCATCGACACCGCCGACAAGGTGCCAGACAGGCAGTTTAGTAGCGGCTTGCACATTCAAAAAATCTCGCGGGAAACGTCCCTTGAACTCCATCTTGCATCCTGATTCAGGTTCGAGATAGGCACTCAAGTCTCGATTCATAAACTCCGGACCATATGTGGAGTAAACGTCAATCCCATGGAGGTTTCCAAAGGCGTCATGAATGGCAATATCAAAGGCACTAAAAACCACAAGTGAGCCGAGGTAGGGCATGCTTGCTCCATTGGCTGTTGCATTATGATGATTAAGTTCGTCAGCTAGCGGTCCATGAATGAAGTCTGAGCCGAGCTCAATCGGGTGACCGTAGCTGTCCCACTTCACGAGTTTATCTGCCAGACGGATGGCTAATTCCTCCATTCGTTTTGCGCGTTCGTTGACGCTGAGGTTGCTAGGCCAAACCCAAGAAACACTCATTGGTGTCTCACCCCAACCCCAAGCTTCCTTTCCATTTCGATCAGTGACTTTCACTCTAACTCTCAGGCAAACCACTTGGCTGACGGTTTCTGGACCGAATTTGAGGGGAACCCGCATGGTGACAGGTAGGAAAAAAATTTCACAGCCTGAGATGCAGATGTCAGATTTTTTCATACTATTGATTATTTCTGCAAAGAGAGAAACTCTAAGGATTGGTCAGATAAAGCTAAGTATGGCAAGATTCACGCCGACATCAAACCGTCACTTGGTGTTATAAAAACTGCAGCCATGATGAATCTTCCGATGGCTTCGCAAACGGTTAGTTTCCGTGGTTTTAATAGGCTCAATTTGTATCGTTTTGAATTATGAACTATCGGTGAATGCTCAGCATTTAAAGTCTTGCTGTTCATAGTGATTTTCACAGAACAGACCAATCTAGCTTCTGCCTCGAATCTAAAGAGTGATTTAGTTCAACTCTTGCTGATACAGGCAACAGCCATTGCTGCAATACCCTCTTCACGTCCGACGAATCCTAGCCTCTCGTTGGTCGTTGCTTTGATGCCAATTTGGTTTGTTTGTATTCTCAGAGCCAGCGCAATCTTTTCCTTCATTTCGGGCGCGAATTTCATAACCCGCGGAGCTTCCGCAATCAAAGAGGCATCGACATTGTTAATTTGGTATTCATGCTCCGCGACTAATGATGCTGTCTTTTCCAGGATCTTGAGGCTGCAGATTCCTTCAATGGTTGGATCAGATGGCGGAAAATAATAACCAATATCTGGTAAGCCAAGGGCTCCGAGAATCGCATCTGCAATGGCATGGCACAAAACATCAGCATCAGAGTGACCTTTCAAACCATACGTATGGGGGATGGTTACTCCCCCCAAGACGAGGGGACGACCTTCTTGAAAAGGGTGAACATCATAGCCAATACCTGTGCGAAACATAAGTGCCTATATATATAATCCTTGGCCATGACGCGCAATCGGCTTCAGCAAGGCTTGGCTAATGATTGGCAGGCACAAGCCAGAGTTCGAGCAAGTTCATTAAGCTTCCTTTAAGTAGAGCTTTTCCAGTTAGGGTAATGGGACCGTCGCCACTAGTGATTTTAAGAGTGCCAAGTTTTTTTTGTTGGGGGCCTTTGAGGGTAGTTTCGATTTGAGAAGTAATTGAAAACCGAGACTCGTTCACTTCAAGGACTCCGCCCTCCAGAGGGGAACAGCGGTATCGAATAAACACTTCATAACCGCCTGATGGAATACCCGGCAATTTCCAAGATGCATTTGCTCCGGGAATGTTCCAGCCACTTAACTCACCTGACTCGCGCTTTACGCCATTCAATACCGCTAGATCTAATGGTAGCGAAATCTTGTCTGGTATTTGAGTTGCCTGTATAGCTTCTTGGCGAGTGAAGATGAGAAGTCTCAGGCGATCTAATTGTTCTAACTGGGTCTCGATTTTCTTGCGTTCTTTGAGGACAACTAAAGCTCCTTCATAATCTCTTAGAGAACCGCGTTGTTTCTCTAGCAGAGTTAGATCGAGAAGGTGTTTTTTGATGGGTTCTAAGCTTAACTCAATGATCTGACGATCAAGCTTTAGACGAGACATGAGATGTATTTTAGAGACTGCATCCTGTGTGAATCCCAACTGCGGCATGATCATCAATCCGCACAATAAGCATGATCTTTTTTCAGGGATAAAGCGGTTTAGTGCTTTAGCGTAAGTTATAAAAAAGCTTTGCAACCAAAGTGCACTTTGGTTGTGATATTTCACAGGTGTTTTGATGCTAAAGCTCATCGATTGCACTTTTCCTTTTCTCTAAGACTGATGTTTTCAGCGTCATCATTACTTTGGAAATTCAAGGCTTAAAAGATAGTTTCGGAAGAATTCGACACCTGCATCAAGATCTTCTACACGAATGTATTCATCTTTCGTGTGTGCTTGTGCAATGCTACCTGGCCCAATAGCGACTGCAGGCGTGCCTGATGCTGATAAAAAAGCTGCATCGCAGAACCAAGGTGCGCCTGATAGCGGGGCTCCACATTCAACAAGTTTTCTCACCAAAAAATGGTCGCGATCTGTGTCGAGTGGACTTGTTTCAGGAAGAACTTCGACAGTAGCTTCCGGGTCAATTTTCAAAACAAAATCACGCAGAGCTTTCTCTGCACCATGGGTTTTGATTAATGAGGGTGTGGTGCGCATATCCACACGGAGGGTACAATGATCTGCAACAATATTTGTCCGACTGCCTCCGCGCACCATACCGAAATTGATCGTGCTAGTGCCGAGCCATTCATCAACGCCACTAAGCTCTTTCAGATAAAGGCGAAAATCTGTATCTAGTGCTTGAATTAACTTCGCCATTTTTACAATCGCGTTAATTCCACGTTCTGGAGTAGCCCCATGCGCCGCGACTCCATGCGTGTGAATGTCAGCCCACATGCAACCTTTGTGTCGGAAAACCGTTTGAAGATTTGTGGGTTCTCCAACGATAGCTAAATCATAGGGGGGGTATTTGTGGGCAAAATGTCGTGAACCAAGTTGTGCACTCTCCTCTGACATGAATCCGACAAAATGAACTTCTACACCGAGAGAAGGAATCCTGTCAGCAAGTGTGTAGAGTGCCCAAAGCATCGCTGCCATTGGGCCTTTAGTATCACTTGCGCCGCGTCCCCAGATGCATCCTTCTCTTAACTCACCGCCAAAGGGTGGGATGGTCATACCACTTACGCTTACCGTGTCAGTATGCGGTGCGAAAAGTATTCTTGGTTTGCGAATGCCGTTGAGATCAGAGTTGGATGGGAAGCGCCCAATGACGTTGGGGCGTCCATCTTGAATTTCATCATAACTGATATCAGCCCCACATTGGCGCAGGAAGTTTCCGACGTATTCTGCACAAGTGGCTTCGCCGGTTGCGTCCGTTCCAGGATCCCCGTCGGGGTTGACTGAGGGAATTCTAATCAACGTTTGGCAGAGTTCGACGACGTTGCTGGGAAATGAAGTCATGGTTAAGCATATCAGCTATTTGATTTTGCTCAACCATCCTGTCTTAGCTCGAATGCGACGTGCATAAGACAGGTTATGGCCTCGCGAAATAGATTGGCACGATACTACTCATGTTGAATTCCGTTTTGAATCGAAATTCGACAAACGTTATATCTTGAGCGAGTTGAACGCGTTCAACCACGGCCCACGATGTACTATCTTCGCAAAACCATCCGAATTCTGCTGCCTGTTTGCATCTTGGCTGCATGTGGGCGCTGGGTTATTTGGTTGATGTCAAATCCTCCTGATCAGGAACGTGTGATCGCTCCGATTAGCCTTGTGCGAGTGGAAGGCACCACATTAAAGAAAACACGTTATAAAATTCGTGTCCAATCCCAGGGCACGGTGCACCCCAGGACAAAAAGCACTTTATTGCCGGAGGTCGCTGGGCGGGTTATCGAACTCAGCCCTTCGTTTAGGCCTGGTGGCTTCTTCGAAAAAGATGCCATCTTGATGCGGTTAGACCCTACGGACTACCAAACTGCTATCACGATTGCGAAAGCAGAAGTGTCTCAATCTGAAGTGGCGGTTATTGAAGAAAAAGCAAGAGCCCAGCAGGCAACTGAAAACTGGAAGGCATTGGGGCGCTCGGGCAGTCCTTCATCATTGGTGTCTCGCACACCTCAGCTTGCCCTTGCTGAAGCTAATTTGGCAGCAGCTAAGGCACGGGTGACTCAAGCGGAGCGTGACTTAGAGCGCACGTGGATTAAGGCCCCATATCAGGGGCAGGTTCTGGAGCAGAATGTCGATTTAGGACAATTCGTCAGTCAAGGAACTGTATTAGGAACCATCTTTGCCGTGGATTATGTCGAGGTTCGATTACCTCTGCCCGAGCGTGAAAGCCAATTTTTGAAATTACCACAACCCTTTCGTGATCGAGTTGATGACGCGATGGCAAATGTAGAGTTACGCGTTTCTACTGCTGGAAGAGCAGCTGCTTGGTCAGGAAAAATAGTTCGAGTAGAAAGCAGTATTGATCAGCAGACTAGACAATCTGTAGCGGTGGCTCAGATCATAGACCCTTATGGTAGCAATAAGGGAAGTGATCTACCTTTAACGATGGGTTCTTTTGTTCAGGCTGAGATCGAAGGAGATCCAATAGATGATGTATATGTTATCCCTCGGCAGGCCGTGCGTGCTGGGAATGAAATCATTTTGATTGAGCGCCCCCAAAATACTTTGCGACGAGTCTCTGTGCAGCCCCTGGTTAGTAATGAGAAACATATCGTGATTTCAGCTTCATCATTGGTGGCTCCTGCCGAGGGAGCTGTGCTTTGCATCACGCCTATTCCGTTTCCTGCGGATGGTGCTCGCGTTCTTCCGACGATTGATGGATCAAATCCTAGTATCGAAAAAACTCAACTTGATGCAACAATACGAAATTCCAAGTCTACGATCTTGAGTCAAAAGAAACACTTCTAGAAAGCGATGCTGTTAGAACGCTTCAAGAAGAAGTTATTCCAGTCTGTGGCTGGTTTTTCCTAACGAGTCTCATGTTGATCTGGAATCCAGGCCTGGAACAGTGTTACTAAAAATGCGTCAATGATGAGTTTTGGGAAAGCTTTCGGGTAGTGTTTTACTTTTTGTAATTTAACGAACAAGCGCCTGCTTGCGCGCAGCGCAGCTTCAGTGGATAAGCTTTAGCATGAGTTTGCCTGATTCTTTTTCTCCGCTGACCCCTGAAGAAGCTCGCGTTATGCGCGAAGAGTTTCAGTGCCAGGGAAAAAAATTGGTTTTTACAAACGGATGTTTTGATCTGCTACACGCGGGCCATGTTAGGTATCTTCAGCAAGCGCGTGAACTTGGTGATGCACTGATTGTAGGACTTAATTCTGATGAGTCGGTACGCGAACTTAAGGGGCCGACGCGACCTGTGAACAGCGAGCTCGATCGTGCGGAAGTTCTTTCTGCTTTGCGTGCCGTGGATGGTGTGGTGATTTTTCATGACAAAAGGGCTACAAGTTTGATTGATGCAATCCAGCCGCATGTTTATGCCAAAGGCGGTGATTATACACCTGAGTCCCTCGATCCAGAGGAGCGAGCTGCGCTTCAACGGGCAGGTACGGAGATCCAAATTTTGTCTTTAGTGCCCGGACGATCGACTACTACTATCCTGGAGAGGGTCAAAGACCCCATGCCTGCTGCTTGCGTTTTGAAGGAAAGAAGGCCGCTGCAAATCGCTGTTTTGGGCTCGGGCAAAGGATCAAACCTTCGTGCTTTGCTTAATGCCATTGAGTCGGGGACTTTATCGGCTAGGATCGTTGCCGCGATTTCTGATCTACCAGATTCGTCCTTTTTGCAGACTGCCCGTAAAGCGGGGCTGCCTGCTCATTATCTTCATCCAGGAGATCACCCTCGTAGATTCGATCGTGGGGCTCAGTATGAGCTTGTTGACTTGCTCCAAAAGTCTGGTGCTGATGTTGTCATTTTAGCGGGGTTCATGCGTATTCTCAAAAGTCCTGTTTTTGAGGCCTTCGGTGGAAGAATCGTCAATGTTCATCCTTCCCTATTGCCTGCTCATAAAGGTGCTACGGCAGTGCGCGATGCTTTGACGGCGGGTGATGATGAAACCGGCTGTACGGTTCACCTTGTGACGCCAGAGATTGACTCAGGACGAATTTTGGCGCAGGCGCAGGTTCCGATTCTGCCAAGCGATGACGAGGTGACTCTTCATGCCCGTATTCAAGATCAAGAACATCGCCTGCTTCCTCAAGTTCTGGCTTCTTGGCATCAGCTTCAGGCCTAGCAGATTGCGGTTGTTGCCACCAGCGGCTAATGGTTTAAAACAAATCTAGCATTTTTGAGCTTCCTCGTCTTTGACCACATGATTTCGCGCATCTTCGACCGCTACATCGGCCGGCAGATTCTTTCTGCCACGATGATGGGTGTGTTATTGCTGAGCGGTGTTTTTATTCTTGGAAATCTCTATAAAAAATTAGGTGAGTTTCTCGGGGATGCAGAAATTCCACTTTCTGTGATCGCAGAGTTTGTTTGGCTCATTGTGCCATTTTCGCTGATTTTTATTATACCTTGGGCATTTCTTACTTCCATCCTGCTAGTCTTTGGCAGGTTGTCTGCTGACAATGAGCTTGTTTCGCTGCGGATGACCGGATGGTCGATGTCTCGCATTTGCGCTCCCGTGTTTGCCTTAGCGGTTGCCTTTTCGGCCTTATGCTACTGGGTGAATGTCGAGCTTGCTCCAGCGGCTAAGAATCGGATGAAGACCTTGTTTTATGAGGTGGCGACGGAAAATCCTGAGGCGCTATTCAGTGAAGGTCGAGTTCTGGAAAAGGTCCCTGGTTTCCGTATCTATACGGGGCAACGAGAAGGACGCAAAATGGAGGATCTTGAGATTGTCGAGCTTGAAGGTTCGATGGCGAAACGGGTTATTTATGCTCGTCGAGCACAGCTAGAAACCCGGGGGAAATCACTCGATTTCACTTTGCATCTTTTTGATGCGAACATTGAGTCGTTCAATTACACGCCCGACAAAAAGGTAAGCAAAGTGGATTTTCTTCGTGCTGCTGAGACAGCACTCGACTTTCCCATGTCTAGCCTCAAAGACAAGACGCTGAAGGTCAATTCCAGCATGAAAAGCACTTCGCAGCTTTGGCAGGAATTGAGTCAGAAGAAGGATGCTATCACAGGATCCGTGATGCAGCCTAAACATCTTTCTCTAGCTAGAACTGAACTTAATAAGCGCTATAGCTTCTCGCTGGCTTGCCTGACGTTTGCCCTGGTTGGTATTCCTCTAGGCGTGACGGCCCAGCGTCGAGAGACTTCCACGGGTTTTGCGCTCAGTCTTATCACGGCTGTGGTTTATATCGTTTTCATCATTCTGGCAGACACCTTGAATGATCAGCCTAGTTCTTACCCTCATTTGATCATGTGGTTGCCAAATGTGCTATTTCTCGGGATCGGCGGTTGGTTATTTGGTAGGCTGAGTCGCAAGTGAGTCTGTAAGGAATGATGGTCTCTAGAGTTGATCCCTGTACAAAAGTGCTTGCTGGTGGACGACTCTAATCGCCATTTTCGTTTTGATGTGGGCATTTTCCGTATTGGGATAAATAGGCATCAATTAGCCATCATAATCTTTTCGAAAATTATGAGGTCAGCAGCTTCTGAATGTCTTCTTGGGTCAGGCTTAGTTTTCCTGTGCGTCCAGCCATGAGGGACTCAACCAAGGCGGACTTGGTTTTTTGCATTTCAAGGATGCGCTCCTCGATCGTACTACGGCAGATCAGCTTGTGGATAAAGACCGGTTTTGTCTGGCCAATGCGATGGGCGCGATCGCTGGCCTGTGCTTCTGCGGCGGGATTCCACCAAGGGTCATAATGAATTACTGTATCAGCAGTCGTGAGATTTAGTCCCGAGCCTCCCGCCTTTAGGCTAATGAGAAATACAGGTGCTTTTCCTGCTTGGAATTGCTGTATCGGCGTTTCCCGATCTTGGGTTTCGCCGGTCAGTTTGACAAAAGTGATACCTGCCTGCTGAAGTTCCTTTTCAAGGAGCTTCAGCATCTCTGTGAACTGACTAAAAATGAGAATTTTGCGGCCTTCTTCAACCAGCTCTGGCAGTATTTCCTGCATGAGGTAGGCGGTTTTGGCTGAGGTCTTGATTGCTCGTGCAGTGTCGATTTTCAGCAATTGTGGGTGGCAGCAGACTTGGCGGAGCTTTAGCAGCGCATCGAGCACGATGATCTGACTTCGCTCTAGCCCCTGTTGGCAAATGGCCTCTCTCACGCGTTGGTCCATGGCTGCGCGGATGGTTTCGTAGAGATCGATTTGCTCCTTTTCGAGCTCGATGGTGTGCAGGATCTCTGTCTTGGGTGGCAGATCGCGGGCCACGGCGTCTTTGGTGCGGCGTAACAGCAGGGGTTGCAGGCGCTCAGCTAGCTGCTTCTGGCGGTCAGTATTGGCTTCTTTTTCAATGGGATTCCGGTAGTAGCTGCGAAAAGTATCAGCATCTCCTAGCAGACTAGGCATAAGAAAATGATAGAGGCTCCAAAGCTCGCCGAGGTGGTTTTCTATCGGAGTGCCAGTCAGGCATAACCGATGTCGAGCCTTGAGGCTTGAGCAAACCTGAGCGGCTTTGCTACGAGGGTTTTTGATATTTTGGGCCTCGTCCAAAACCACAATGTGCCAATCCTGACGGCAGATGTGATCCGCATCGCGTACAAGCAGCGGGTAGGAGGTGATGACGAGCTGATGCCTTCTGATCCGATGAAAGTCAGCGTGTCGATCATCGCCATAAAGGAGCAGGACACTAAGATCAGGCGTGAATTTAGCCGCTTCTCGTGCCCAATTTCTGATGACCGAAGTGGGTGCCAAAATGAGAGCGGGCCGATCTAGCCGCCCGGCTTCTTTTTCCATCAGGAGGTGAGACAAGGTTTGTAGGGTTTTGCCCAGTCCCATGTCATCCGCCAGGATGCCGTTGAGGGAAAACTCACGCAGGAATTGCAGCCAGGACAGGCCCTCGCGCTGATAGGGGCGCAGGTCAGCTCGAAGGCCATGGGGGGGCTGCACCAGCTCTAGCTCACGAAAGGCAGAGAGTCGCTCGCGCAAGGCTTTCAGCTGGGTAGGTGCTTGGATGGGTAGGCCATCCAGCGTAGAAAGCTGCGCCGCACGAAGTTTGTCTAGCTTCAAGCCTCCCTGTTTGCTGCGGGCTGCGCGGTTGCTTAGCAGTTCATCCAAAAAGCCCAGCATGGCCTCCAGGCGACGTGCTGGCACTGAGATCACGTCATGACTCGGCGGCGGCAAGGCTAGAAGGTAGCGTTGATCCATGTTTTGATTCAGCACTTCACGTGTCAGTCCTTGATCAATGCAATTCACTAGGATTGGCACTAGGGAGACGCGGTGCCCATCAATCTCGATGCCGAGGTCGAGGTGAAAGCTCTCTCCTGCTAAGTCGGCATCGCTTTTTAATTCTGCATACCAAGCTTCGTCATTGGCGAGATGGATGTTGTGCCCGAAATCGGGGCTGATCTCCACCTCCCAGCCCTCCTGGCGCAACTGGGGAACATAGGATTCTACAAAAGTGGCCCAAAACATGGCCTGGTCAGCCTCCGCCACGGTCATCAGAGGTCTAAGTGTTTCGGTTGCCTGTGCGTCAGACAGGATCTCCTGCGCGGGGCGTAGACCACACTGCATGAGATCTGCGATCAAAAGTCGCTCCATACGCAGGTTTCGGGACAGGGAATGGATGATGCCTTCGGGGCTCTGCCAGCGGCTACCAGTGCCTCGGCCAAGCATCTGGAAGCGATCGGGACAACCTGGGTAACTCACGCAAGGTTCGGCGACTGTGAGGCTGAGGCTAACCTGTCCCATCGTTGCTCTTCCTGGTTGAAACTGCGGGCGCTGCAGTGTGATGCGGCGTAGTCGAAGTTGTGGGCGGAGTTCGTCATTGGGCAAGGCCAATACGTGCGCTTCAGTCTCAGTACTTGTTGCCGCTTTCGGGACACCGGTCGCGGCAATGATGCGTGTCAGGTGTTGAGCTTCAGGCTTGGAAAGCACTACCATCATCACGGCTGCATGCTCACACAGTGCTCTTTGACCCAGGCAGGAGCAGGTGGAGGTAACCTGGATATCTCCGTTGGCAGTCAGCTTCAAACGTAAACGAGGTTCATCGTAGTTGTCCTCGTTTTTTCCTACCTCAGCGCCGATCTCGATCTCGTCCATGCCTGTGACAATCGCTGAGGTTAGTCGCATATGTCCATCTGCAGGATGCCGCAGAGCGCGATCTAGGTCTATGCGCTGAAAGAACCACATCCAGGAGCGACGGCCGATCTGAGCCCAGAGACGGTCCCAGTGAAAGTTAGAGTTTGAGATTAGGTCAGAGGCAGGCACGCAGAGCGTAAGCGGGATATTTCGCGTGGCGGCGTGTCTCGTCGCAGGCAAGCGCGTGATTCAGGAAAAATTAGTGACGCATCATGGTGATGACTCGGTGCACTATTTGGGTCAGTTCCCCGGCTTCGTAAGGTTTGGGTAACACGCCGAGGAACCCTCGCTCTAGGTAGGATAGCTGCACATCAGCATTCACGCTCCCGCTTGTCACGACCAACCGAACCTCGGGGTCGAATCGCATCAGTTGCTCGGCCGTCTCGCCACCATTCATGCCACCGCGCAAGGTTAGATCCATCAGCACTACATCAGGTGTCGTGCCTTGGCGGAATAGAATTTGATAGGTCTTGATCGCGTCTTGACCGTTGTCGGCCTCAATGACCTCGTAGCCGCAGCGAGTCAAAATCATGCGTGCCACTTTGCGCAGATCTTCTTCATCATCGACGATCAAGATACGACCGCGACCGTGTTTGAGGGGCGCTGGTACTGTATCCAGCGTGGTCGGGCTTTGGCTGGTATTACCGTTGTCTTGATCCACGCAAGGAGAAGGCAAGGCTGGGAGCAAGACCGTGAATTGTGTGCCTACATGCAAGCGAGAGGTCACCCTGATGTCACCTTGGTGATCTTGAATGAAGCGTTTGCAGGTCGTTAGGCCGATGCCATTGCCGTCGGCTTTTGTTGAAAAAGATTCGCGGAAGAGCCGTTCCAGATTCTCTGGGGCGATTCCGCAGCCGCGGTCACGGACAACGATCTGAACATAAGAACCGGGGGCCAATACGGCATCTTGGCCCAGCGATATATTGGCGTTTTTTGCCTCAACATCCATATGCCCCCCATGCGGCATAGCTTGGATGCCATTGAGGATCAAATTTTGCAGTACTTGACTGATTTTTGTGCCATCCGCCAAGGGCCATAGCAGATCTGGGGCTAGACGAATGTTTACATGCACATTGGATCCAGCACTGGCGAATTTGACGGTGTCTTCGACAATGGGGTTAAGATTGACAGGTTTTTTGTCTTGAGGTCTCGCTTTGCATGCGCTGACGACTTGAGAGGTAAACTGCCGCGCACGACGCAACCCCCCGAAAATGTGCTGAAGTTCCTCAAGCAATTTTGGATCGGACGTGTTTTGCACTAGATCCGACAGCCGCATGGTAACAGGACCAAGTAGATTGTTCACATCGTGCGCGATGCCTTGGGCGAGGGTCGCTAGATTGTCTTTCCTTAGTTGATCTGAATCGGTATCTAGGGCATCGAACTTGGCGGTTTGTATAGATCTGCCCATGGCTGGGGTGGCAGCTTGGGGCAGGGGCATGACAAGAATCGTGTAATTTAGCAACTCTTGGCGGCTATTCAAAACAGCCCGAACCCGCCAACGGCATTGCTGTGGTTTACGCCCTATGAAATTCTGGATTTGGCATTCGCATTCGTGAGAGCCATTTACCGCTGCTATGCGCAGGCTATGATGCAACAGCATTGCCTCGTCATCTAGCACAGCAAGGTCGTGCAAAGCCATGCCACGGAGGCCGTGATCGGGGTTGACTCCCACCATCACAGCCGCAGCTGCATTGCTAAAAAGGATCTCATGTCCTACTGCTGCATTGTTTTCAGGGTCAACGATTAACATCCCTTCGGTGACTTGGTCCAAAGCCACCCGAAGAAAGTAGTTCGCAGTCTTCATTTGATCGAGGCTGGTTTCCAACTGGGCCAGCGTCTCAGGGCGCAGAATATCGGAAGCGAGAGTCATGGCAGGAATTTCAGCGTCTTTTAATTTGTCTACACAATTAATCAAAGTGTATTATCTTAGAGCGACCAATCATTTTTGTTTCTCGTTTTTTGGAAAAGAGCCCTTTTTTGCTTTTCTTGCGATTTATTTATGGGTGTATAGTTTAAGGTAAAATAAAAAATAAAATTAAGATAACGCGTGGGTATTCTTCTTTTACTTCGGTGTAGTTGGGGTTGTATTGTCTAGTTTTCTAGTCTGATATCAATACCGACTTATGTTTGCGATCACACGAAGATGTGGTGACCCTGGAGCGAGTATTGACTTACCTGCATCACGCCCCATTTTCCGTTTAAATGGGACTTTTCGATGCACTTGCTAAACAGGCTCTCGGTAGCTTTCTTGGAACGGGTTCTGGGCATCCAGCGGATCTGCTTTCTTCGCTCCTGCAAGAGGCCGGTGGTTTGCCTGGATTGATGCAGCGCTTTCAGCAAGCGGGGCTCACCGAGGCATTTGCCTCTTGGGTTTCTTTGGGTGAAAATCGTGCTGTCCAGCCCGCGCAGATAGAGCAAGCTCTTGGCTCGGATGCAGTCGCTGCCCTCGCGGGTCGCCTTGGACTGGACGCCAACACTGTTCTTCCTTTGTTGACTCAGTTTTTGCCGCAAGTCATCGATAAGCTCACTCCCAACGGCCAGATGGAAGATGCGCAGCCCAGTGTCGATCAGCTGCACCGTGTCCTTGCTAGCGTCATGAAGAGCGGGGTGAGCAGTTTCATTGGTGGCCGCTGATTATTCTTTTATGGCATCGGACATTCAGATCACAAAGCGGAAGGAGTTTTTGCCTTTTACAGAGGATCTGGAAACATATCTTGATCAGTTTGGCCGCCGTTACTCGCTGCCCGCCACCTATGGCGATCTCTTGGGCTTCAATGAAAGCTACCCGCTCGACGATAAAAACGGGAATCCTACCCACTGGTCCACCGTTTTGTATCCACAGGAAGTGCAGCAGGATCTCTATCCGCGACTGACTAGCATCTACTCGCTGCTGCGAACCGGGGATCTGCATGCAGTGCCGCACCTTTACGTGGAACGT
Organism: Prosthecobacter sp.; assembly: GCA_044355075.1. GTDB lineage: Bacteria > Verrucomicrobiota > Verrucomicrobiia > Verrucomicrobiales > Verrucomicrobiaceae > Prosthecobacter. The sequence continues at coordinate 4,512 of JBIKYV010000023.1, read as the reverse complement.
GTGGACTTTTGTGAATTCGGCAATTCTAGGCCTTTCCGAGTTCGAGTGGTTAATCAATACAACGACAACTATGATCATCTCTATGTGAAGCGAGCCGACGCATCGCGGGTTTACGGCCTTGAACTCGAGCATTTACTGTCGCCAAATCGTATCAACTACCTCGCCCATTCAGGAACTCTTGTTGAAGAGCATATTGCGGGTATTCCAGGAGACGTTTTTATTCGTGACTATCTTGAACGCTCAGATGTAAATAAAGTTCGTATTGCCAAGGAATTTGTGAAGTTTAGTGAACGTTGCTTCATTCGCCTGTTAGGCGATATGCGTAGTTATAATTTTGTAATCGATATCACTCCTGACTTTGAAGACGTGCAATACCGTGTGCGGGCAATCGACTTTGATCAGCAGAGCTACGAGGGGCGGCGTAGCCTGTATTTGCCGCAGTTTTTCAAGGAAAACAATCCTGTAGTCTCGCTCTGTTCAAAGTGTCTTAACCTGCCCACAATGAATCAATATCAGGAGGAAGAGCGAACCTTGATTGCACGTCGTTACATTAGTGAGCATCAACGTATTCACGCATTGCTCGACTGTATGAAGCGTAACCCGCGAGAGCCCGCTGAGAAAATGCAGCAGTTAGCAAACGAATTAGGAGAGTATCATCAAACTTCACGTTTTAAAAACTGCACAAGTATGGGTGACGTTGTGGAACGGAATTTAGAACTCACATTAGGCAGACATTTAACTTAAACACAGAGGTGCGTTTCATGTTAGACTCATCCACAACCTCCAACCCTGATCTTCAATCAGTTGCTGCTTTAGGGGTGGTGATCCTGACATCCTTAGTGTTTCTTCGATGCCTCCTGAAGCCCTCAAAAAACAGCTGCAGCGGAGGCTGTGGATGTACATTAAAGCCCAACCAAAAAGCATTGGGAAAAAACTCTGTAAGCCTTTAAAATCAAGGCTTGGATGACTTTGTGAAATTTTTCACAAATAGAACTTGCCTCCCATCATGGGCTGTCTAAACAAGCCTGCCGCAACCTTCCCGAAACAACCCACGTATGGCATTGCCTTTGCATTCTTTTTCTCCCACTACCTTTTTGGCAGTGAGCGCCAAGGCTTCGGAGATGGTGCATGGTAGTGATTTCTTTAGTTTCTTAACCAATTCGGTTGTAGTTGCTCTTTGTGTTTTGGGCTTCGTCTTCGCTTTCTCTCGCAAAGCTACAACGGGCATGTCTCTGATTCCTCACAAAGCTCAGAATTTGTTCGAGTTCTTGGTCGAATTTCTCTACGGGCAAATTGAGGGTATTGTGGGGGTTAAGCAGGCCAAGCTTGCTTTCCCTCTTCTGGGTTCTCTGTTTATTTATATTCTCGTTTCCAATTGGTTTGGTCTCATTCCTGGGGTTGGCACCGTGGGTTTTGGTGAGTTAACGGGTCCTTTTACTTTCACTGAAGCAAGCAGGCCTCTTTTCAGACCGCCGACGGCTGATTTGAATGCGACGCTTGCAATGGCTCTTTCTGCTTTCGTTGTTTGGTTTTACCTAACAATTAAAGAAATGGGTGTTTGGGGTTTTGTTATGCATACCTTTGGTCCTAAAGGTGGCTTGAAGGGGATCATGGGTATCGTGGTAGGGGCGGTTTTCCTCTTTGTGGGTGTCATTGAGATTGTGTCGATCATTCTGCGTCCAATGACTTTGTCGATACGGCTCTACGGCAATATCTTCGCAGGTGAAAGTGTTCTGCATACCTTGGGTGGGTTGCTCGACAAATCGGGCCCATTCTTGAGTTTCATTGGCAGCGTGCTTATTCCATTCCCATTTTATTTCATGGAGCTTTTGGTTGGTCTTCTTCAGGCAATCGTTTTTACTCTCCTTTGCTCAGTTTACATTCAACTTTCCACCACTCATGATGAGCATCATGAAGATGGGGAGCATCATCACTGAGTTCATTGCTAACCCATTTGACTATAGGACCATGCGCAACGTGTGGATTTAGTCGAAACAACAACAATACACCCTACTATCCAATGATCACTGAAATCATGACTATGGCCGCTGACGTGGCTCCTGCCGCTGGTGGCGTTTCGGGCAACATTACACAAGCTATCGCTGGTGCAGCTGCTGCGATTGGCGTGGGCTTGATCGGTTCCAAGGCTGTTGAGGCTGTGGGCCGCAATCCTGGCGCATTCGGTAACATTCTGACTCTTGGCATTATCGCCATGGCTCTTGCGGAAGGTCTGGGCATTCTTGCCTTCTTCGTTAGCAAATAAGTTTGGTTATGTTTATCTGGCGGGCTCTAGGCAGCCCGCCAGACTTCTGAACACTCACTACTGATCGTTTTTTCTCTCCACTATTCTTTATGGAATTCCTCTCGCCCATGTATGCCAAAATGACTCCATTGATTGCAGCTGGTCAGGTGGAAGAAGCCGCAGGGAAATTTGGTCTCGCTTGGCCGAAGTTTTTGGCTCAAGTACTCATTTTTATCGCCGTCTATTCCATTCTGAAGAAGTTCGCATTCGGCCCTATCCTGGCAATGCTCGAGCTAAGGCGTCAACGCATCGCTGATGGCGAAGCGAAGTTAGAAAAGATTGCCAAAGATTTGGCCGAGGCTGAAATTAATGCCAAGCGCCTTATCGATAAAGCAAACGATGATGCTGCCCGCATGATCAAAGAAGCAGGAGATGGCGCAAAGTCTCTGGCTGAAAAACGCCAACAAGAAGCTATTCACGAAGCCAATCAAATCATTGCTAAGGCACGTGAAGCAGCTCAGCTTGAGCATGAGCAACTCATGGCTCAACTTAAGCGTGAATTTGGCCGCATGGTCGTTGATGCAACTAGCCGCGTGACAGGTAAGGTTCTAAATTCGGAAGATCAAGGACGTATCAACCAAGAGGCTGCTGCGCAGGTTTCACTGTAACTTCTCCAAACGCTCACAAGGCATCATGAAAATCAGCAAAGAAGTTCGCCGCTCATCACGCCAGTTGTTCAAGGCTTGCTTTAACAATGGCAGTTTGGACGAGGGGCGTGTTCGTCAAGTCGTGGCGAAAGTTGCTGAAGCAAAGCCTCGCTCCTACATCGCTATTTTGAACAGCTTTTCGGGCCTAGTGAAGGCTGAGATAGATCGCCAATGTGCTCAAGTCGAAAGCGCGGCATTGCTCACTCCTGAGTTGCAGCTTCAACTGAAGCAAAGCCTTTCCGCCAAATATGGTAGAGAGCTTTCTCTCGATTTCCAAATCCGTCCAGAATTGCTTGGCGGTATTCGCGTTCGCGTCGGTTCGGATGTCTGGGATGGAAGCGTCAAAGCTCGCCTCGAATCTCTGAAAGCGTCACTTGCCTGATTTTTCTTTTTTAAACGTCTGTTTTCCTCCTTTACCCCACAAGTCGAACCATGAGCAACATCCTCCAGGAGATCGAATCCCAAATTGCCGGACTTAAGACGGCCGTCACTAAGTCCAACGTCGGTATTGTCCGCGAGATCGGTGATGGTGCCGCTAAGATTGAAGGTCTGAGCGATGTCATGCTCAATGAGATGATTGAGTTTCCAGGTGGACTCTACGGTCTTGCTCTTAACCTTGAAGAAACTGAAGTTGGCTGCGTGCTTCTCGGCTCAGGCGAAAATATCAAAGCTGGAGATGAAGTCCGCACCACAGGTCGTCTTCTATCGGTTCCTGTTGGTAAAGGTCTGTTGGGGCGTGTTGTTAACACATTGGGTGAAGCCCTTGATGGTAAAGGGCCTATCAAAGGGGATGCTCAGTATCCTGTTGAGAAGATTGCTCCTGGTATCATTACTCGCAAATCGGTGTCCGTGCCCGTTCAGACGGGTATCATGAGCATCGACGCCATGATTCCTATTGGGCGTGGTCAGCGCGAATTGATCATTGGCGACCGTGCCACTGGAAAAACAACAATTGCGGTAGATACCATCATCTCTCAGGCCAAGCAGAACAAGGCTGCTGAGCAGGGTAAGCTTCAGGGCCACAAGCCGCTGTACTGCATTTACGTGGCCATCGGGCAGAAGCAGTCCAACGTCGCTCGTGTCGTGAAGACCCTCGAAGAGGCTGGTGCCATGGAATACACTGTGATTGTCAGTGCTTCGGCCTCTGATAGTGCGGTTAATCAGTATCTGGCTCCCTACACAGGTTGTGCCATTGGCGAATGGTTCATGGATCAAGGAATGGATGCTCTCATCGTATTTGATGACTTGTCCAAGCAGGCTGTGGCTTATCGTCAGGTTTCTCTAGTTCTGAAGCGTCCTTCTGGTCGCGAAGCTTACCCTGGTGATGTGTTCTATCTTCATAGCCGTCTGCTTGAGCGTTCGGCGCGTGTAAATGAAAATTATGGTGGCGGCTCGCTCACTGCTCTGCCGATTATCGAGACTCAGGCGGGTGACGTATCTGCATATATCCCGACGAACGTTATCTCCATCACGGATGGCCAAATTTTCCTAGAAACTGACCTCTTCTATCAGGGGATTCGTCCTGCGATTTCGGTGGGTCTCTCCGTTTCTCGTGTGGGCTCT
>JBIKYV010000261.1:0-3379 GCA_044355075.1 Prosthecobacter sp. | reverse complement strand
TCTCGGTGCTGCTGGTTTGGTTCTCCGGTTCAAAGCCGAGCTTGGCCTTCAGGTTGGACTCAGAGACGACGGTGGAGGTCTTCTCTCCGGCTGCTTCGGAGGTGAGGATCACCTGCTGCATCTTGATCGTCGAACCGGGCTTGCTGGCTTCGTCGATGATCTCTTGGAATTTGTCATGGGCGATGATACTCAGGCGATCCACCGCCGCCACGCCGGTGCGCTTGCCGTAGGGCAGGCGCAAGCCGCGACCGATGGATTGCTCGATGAGGATGCGGGCATTGGCCGCACGCAACGGCACGATGGTGTAGAGGTTCGTCACGTCCCAGCCTTCCTTGAGCATGTTGACGTGGATCACGATTTCCGTCGGCTCGTCGTTCTGCTCGACCTTGAGCAGGTCTGAGATCATCTGTTCTTCTTCCGCTCCAGTTTTACTCGAATCAACCTGGATGACTTTGTTGTATGGCTTCCCATCCTTAACGCCGTTCCTGTAACGTCCGCCAAAGAACTCATCCGATTGGATATGTTCCCACAACTGTTTGGCGTGCGTTGTGTCACGGGCAATCACCAGCACAAAGGGCTTCACGATGCCCACAGAGGCTTCGCGGGCGTAGGTTTCCAGCAGCACCTTCGTCTGCTCGTGCATCCGCACGCCGTCTTCTAGCTTCAGTTGCTCGATGGCTTCCGGCGACATGCCCTGCGGGCTGAAGTCCTTCCGCGTCACCACGGCAGGCTCTTTGACAAAGCCATCGTTCATGGCCCGGCCCAGTGGGTAGTCGAGGATCACGTTCTTGAAGGGCACGGCTCCCTTGGGGCCTTCTACGAAAGGCGTCGCGGTCAGTTCCAGTCCCAAGATGGGCTTCAGCTCATTGATGGCCCTCACCCCGGCACTGGCGCGGTAGCGGTGGCTTTCGTCCATGATGAGCACAAGGTCCGGCAGGTTCGCCAAATACTCAAAGTAGCTCTCGCCGATGTATTCGCTCAGCCGCTTGATGCGAGGGGACTTGCCGCCGCGCACCTCGCTGTTGATCTTGCTGATGTTGAAGATGTTGATCTTGCAGCGCAGCAGTTGGTCAAAGAGCGTGCCTGCCTTGGACTCGTAATCATCTCCCGTGATGATCTCCGGCGCGTCTGTGGCAAACTCCGAGATGCCTTTGAAAACATACTTCCGAGTGTTCGGCGTGAAGTCGGTGATCAGCTTGTTGTAGATCGTCAGGTTCGGAGCCATGACGAAGAAATTGTTGATGCCGTGCTCCAGATGCAGGTAGGCGATGAAGGCCCCCATGAGCCGCGTCTTGCCCACACCTGTGGCCAGGGCAAAGCAGAGGGAGGCAAACTCACGCTCGAAGTCCGTCACCGTGGGGAACTCACTGCGGATGGCAGCCAGCACCGCCGCGAGGTCGGGAGACTTCTTGGAGCTGGCTCTGTCCCAGGAAAGGATCTCCGTCAGGCGGTGCAGTAGTTCCAGCGAGTCACGCTGCGGCTTGCGCAGGCTTAGGCGACCCGAGATGGCGTTGACGTGGCGGTTCATGCGTCACCTCCTTTCAGATACTTGGCAAAGGCCAGATCGAAGTTGGACAGGTAGTCCCGATCCTGCTTCACGCGGAACTTGTCATACTCGGCGTGCGCTTTCGCTACGGCCATTTCATGGGAGATGCGTCCAGCGTGTTCCAGCACCTCCTGTTCGTTGAACTCCATAAATCGCCTCACCTGCTTGAGCCAGTCTTGCATGGTCATTACCTGTCGATTCAGCGCACGGAACTCGGCGTTGTCGATGAACATCGTCACCAGCCGGTTCAGGCGATCCACCTCTCTCTCGTTCAGGTAGTTCTTAGCGATAGTCACGTCACTCTTCAGCACTTTGCCCTTGGGTGAGTTCTTCCACGTCGTTAGCCCCATGAAGGGCTTTTCACTGTCCGCGCGGTCGTGCACGATCTCCGCTGCCGTTTGCCCTGTGGTGGCATAGTGCATCTGGTTTTGAACGATCTGATAAAAGAGCTTCGTCTCCTCGCTGTTGCTTCGGTAGTCGCTGCTGCATTGCTCAAAAACATCCGCGATCTTCTGGTAGGCCCGCCGCTCGCTGGCGCGGATTTCACGGATTCGTTCCAGCAATTCATCGAAATAGTCCTGTCCAAAGGCCCGCCCGTTTTTGAGCATGTCATCGTTCAGGAGATAGCCCTTCACCATGAACTCCCGCAGCGTGTTTGTGGCCCAGATGCGGAACTGCGTGGCCTGGAACGAGTTCACCCGGTAACCGACGGCGATCACGGCATCCAGGTTGTAGTATTTGGCCTCGTAGGTTTTGCCGTCTCCAGCAGTATGTTCCAAAATGGAACATACTGCGGCCTCCACCAGTTCGCCCGTCTTGAAGACGTTGCCCAGGTGCTTGGTGACCGCCGGACGCTGCACGCCGAACAGTTCCGCCATCGCCTTCTGAGTCAGCCAGAAATTGTCGCGGGCAAAGAGCACATCCACTGTCACCTTGCCGTCATCGGTTTGGAAAAGAACGACCCTGGATGGCTGGGAGGGTTGCAATTCATCACTCATGCGTCACCTCCTTCATCAAAGAGGTCCATCTGACCGGCCTTTGGCGGTGCTTTGGGGAGGTTTTCCACTTTGAGGCTGTAGTCGTCCTTGCCCCACTCGCAGCGGGTGAGCACGGCTTTGGGGATCTTCTTCACGGTCAGGTTGCTGTAGCCTTCCTTGCGGCCACGGAAGGCGGAGCAGACGACGAGCAGGCTGCGGTCCGGGCCCACTTCATCGCTGAGCTGCTGGAGCTGGTCGTGGCTGAGGTTGGCGGTGGTGGTGTAAAGGAAATCCTGCTCCGTGCTGTGGCCCTGCTGCCAGTAGAGCGTGTCGCTGGGGGCATAAGTAAAACCTTCCAGCTTGCAGACGGCCTCGGCCAGCATGGGGGCGTTGAACTCCGGGTTGATCACGAGCTGGTCCCACTTGTCCCGCAGCAGCAGGGAGGGAGCCAGCTTGTAGTAGCGGAAGCCGCCGCCGCCCTTCCAGCTCACGGCCTCGGTGATGCCGCCGGGGTCCGCGCCATCCACCACTTTCTTCAGGCGCGGCAGGCAATGCGTGTGGCAGTGCTCCCCCAGTTCGATCCCGATCCACCGCCGCCCCATCTTGTGCGCCACCGCCGCCGTCGTGCCGGAACCGAGGAAGGAGTCGAGCACGAGGTCGCCGGGGTTGGTTGCGAGGTGGATAACACGCTGAAGAAGTCTCTCGGGTTTGGGTGTTGCAAATACGTTGTCGGAATTGAACGCCATCACTTCTCTTTTAGCATCTTGGTTATCCCCAACTTCAGTCCGCAGCCAAACAGTCATGCAAACAATCCCGTCTTGCACTTCTGACAAAAATCTTTTGATACGCGGCACAT
>JBIKYV010000022.1:0-36795 GCA_044355075.1 Prosthecobacter sp. | reverse complement strand
AATGGGCTTCATCACCCTCGAAGGCGCGAACGAGGTCAAACTCCGCAACATCGCCTCCCAGGAGTTCACCTTCAAAACCGCCGACATCAAAGAGCGCCAAAAGCTCCCGATGAGCATGATGCCGCCCGGTTTGATGATGAACTTCACGGTGAAGGAGTTTGCCAGCCTGCTCGATTACCTCGAGTCGCTGGTGAAGAAGTGATTGGTTCGATCCGCTCCAGCACGATGCGGATCGACACCTGACCGCACGGATGCCTTCAGGCCGATGTTTGGGTGTCTCGGTAAAACTGCAGCGTGTGCCGAAGTCCTTCTTGCCAACTGACTTGAGGATCGTAGGCCAAGCGGGCACGTGCTGCGGAAAGATCGGCAGCTGAATGTCGAATGTCGCCCGTGCGCGTGGGCTCGTGCTTGGGAGCAATCGCCTGGCCCGTGAGATGATTCAATTCGTGGATAAGATCGAGCAGCGTGACACTTTGCCCACCAGCGATATTGAAGACCTGCCCAGCGACTTCTTGAGCGGGACGCTGAGCGGCCAAAAGATTCGCGGCGACCACATTATCGATGTAAGCGAAGTCACGGGATTGGAGTCCGTCACCAAAAATCGTCGGGATTTCACCGCGCAGCATCATGGTGCAAAAGCGCGCAATGACGCCCGAGTAAGGGGAATTGAAGCTCTGCCGTGGACCAAACACATTGAAGTAGCGAAGAGCCACCGTTTCCAAACCGAAGAGCTGATGAAACATCTGCCCATAGCGCTCTGACGCGTACTTCTGAAGACCATAAGGCGAGAGTGGCAACACCGGATGAGATTCGTGTTTCAGCGGAGCTTCGGTGTCACCATAGATAGCAGCCGATGAGGCAAAGACAAAGCGACGAACACCTGCATCGCGTGCAGCCACAAGCAAAGCCAGGGATGACTCCAGATTGACCTGATTGCTTTCCAGAGGCTGCGCCACGGATTGAGGCACTGAAGCAATCGCAGCCTGATGAAAAACCCAATCACAGCCAACGATCAGCTTCTTGACGAGAGCGGTATCGGAAACACAGCCCTGCACAAAATCCACCTCAGCATTTCCCTGAGCCCAGGCCAAATTACTAACATTCCCCGTACTCAAGTCATCCAAGATGGTTACTTGAGCACCTTGCTTCGCTAAGGCTTCCGCGATGTGGCCTCCGATGAATCCTGCGCCGCCGGTGATGAGAGCCCTGATTGTTTTCATGTATAAAGTTTGAAGGTTATTCAATGGCGCTGACACGACATTTTGGCAAATGAGCGCTCACATCAAGATTGTGACCCGCTGACAGCTTGACGCAAGGCGGGCTGCGACTAATGCGAACAAGTGCCGAACCTTCCCGAAGATCCGCCTTTCATTTCTCAGCATGGCATGATGCTGCGCGTGAGACATATGACCCGTTTTATCTACGAAGGCGAAGCTCTGGAAAGCTACAATGACATACGCTTGCGCCCCGTGTCAGACCCACTCCAGCGCTGCACCTTCTATCACCTGCAAACGACACCCGAGACGCGAATTACTACGCACTACGACTTTTATCAAAATCAGGTCGATCACTTCGAACTTCACACACCTCATAGTCATCTAGAAATTGAATCGATCGCTGAAATCGAAACCCGAGAAGACAAACGCGGTGCACCCCCATCAGGCGTAACCTTGGAAACCCTGAATGATCCATCGGTCAAAGATCCCTATTTTGACTTCGTGGTAGAATCTCGATACGTCACTCAAAATGTTGCCATATGGCGTGAAGCGATTGATGTATTGGGTGGGCCTGTGACCGATATCTGGAAAGCAGCTTTGCATTTAGGGCAGCACGTCCATGAGAGCTTCTCTTATGATCCCGATTGGACTCACGTGCACACTGACGCAGCGTCTGCCTTAAAAGACAGGCGTGGAGTTTGCCAAGACTATGCTCATGTCATGCTTTCTTTCTGCCGCAGCCAAGGGATTCCTGCACGCTACGTCAGTGGTTATTTCTTCAATGGCAAGACGGGTGACGAGAATGAAGCATCACACGCCTGGGTTGAAATCTTTATACCACACTATGGTTGGAAAGCCTGGGATCCAACCCACCATCGCGAAGCTGACCCACGGTATGTGAAGCTGGCCATCGGACGTGACTATGGCGACATCCGCCCAGTCAGTGGCACCTATCGTGGACGTAGCACCCGAAAAATGGAAGTCATCGTTCAGATTCGCGATATCGGACAAGCCTCACCTAATCTTCACTGAATACCTTCATGCAAATTCGACTGTTTATCAAAAGCGGCTGTCCCTGGTGCCACGAAGCCATCGACTGGTTACAGACACATCAACTCCATTTCACTATACTTGATGTGAACCGTGATGCCATAGCTCGTGCAGAGATGCTTGAGCTAACCGGTCAAACCAAGGCTCCAAGCATTGATGTCGATGGCGAAATCTTGGCTGATTTTGGAGCCGATGAATTGGAAGTTTGGTGGAAGCAAAAGAAGCTTCCGCTCCCCTAACTTTCATGGCACGAGTCGGCAAACCTCGCATCGTTCTGCGATGTTTTACCGCATGATCTAGCGCTACAAAAGTAGCTGAAGATACATACCAAAGACCTGTGGCGTTAATCGCTCTAAGTTATGAATTATTCCAAGGGAGCTCCACAGGAGCACATCTATTGATGTCATAGGATGACTCATCCACCACGAGTCCTAGTTAATGCATTTCGGAATTTGCCACTTCAGCCGCCAAGAGGCCGTCATGGAAATGAATCAAAATTTTACGCCCTTCCTCGACCCCTTCAGCGCGAATAACCGGTAGACCTGTCACATCGGTGACATAGGTGAAGCCACGCGATAAAACAGAATCAGGCCCAAGCCTCTGCAAAAGAGCAACCTTCCCTTCTAGCTTAGCCTGCAAAGCCTCGAAACGACGTCGCATGGCCTGCGATAAAGCCTGTCCAAGCGCAGCCAATTCGTGCTGACGTTCACGAATGAGATAATGAGGCTGCCGAAGCAGAAGACGCTGCTCGATTTGACCAAGCATTATAGTGACCTCATCCATCTTATCGCTAAAAGCCTGCTTCAGGCATGACTCGATTTCGTCCACATGCTGCTGCTCTAACTCCAAGCGGCGTCCCATGGCATGGCGCAGGCCACCCGCTTTGAGAAGTTCGACGACCTTCACGTCATGAGCCAGCTTGGCCTCGACTTGCCTTCGCATTCGCTGCGCTATGCTACTAGCCCTTCGCTTAAGTTCTTCGACATCAGGAGCTAAAAGTTCCGCCGCAGCACTAGGGGTAGGAGCTCTCAGGTCCGCGACAAAGTCAGCAATCGTAAAATCGATCTCATGTCCTACTGCTGAAATCACTGGAATCGCCGAAGCTCGAACAGCTCTCGCCAATGACTCTTCGTTATAAGCCCATAAATCTTCGAGACTGCCACCACCACGACCCATGACGATAACATCGGGTTTAGGCAAACCCATTGCAGCCGATTGATTCAAGATTCGTAAAGCTTCAATCGTCTCCTTTTCCACCCCTATCCCCTGAACACGAACAGGGAAAATAATGACATGCAACCATGGTGCCCGGCGTCCCAAGATGTTCAACATATCTTGAACCGCAGCACCTGTTGGTGAAGTCACCAAAGCGACCACATTGGGCATGGCGGGAATCGGCTTTTTTAGCGTTTCGTCGAACAATCCTTCTTCATAAAGCCGACGTTTGAGCGCTTCAAACTTGGCCTGTAAACCACCCATTCCTTGCAATCGTGCGTCGCGCACCACGAGTTGATACTGACCGCGTGGTGCATACACCCCTAACTCTCCTAACACTTGCACTTGCACACCATCTGCCATTTTTGCCCCTAACCGACTAGCCGCACCACGAAACAAAACACACGAGATCTGTGCGCCAGCATCCTTCAAGGTGAAGTATTGATGACCACTGGACTGCAATCGATGATTGCTGATTTCACCCTCGACCCAAACACTGCCGATCCGTCCCTCTAGAACTTCCTGGATCTCTTGAGTGAGTTCAGAAACGGTCAAAATATCGTCCGCAGATCGCGTCATATCGAAAAGCAAGGAAGGTCATAAAAGCCCGGAATCGACAACTTCCATCAACGTTACGGAGCGATTTATAAGTTTAGAGACAACACCTTGAGGACATGCGTCAAACGCATGCAGAATGGCAAACCAAGCTAGGATTCGTTGAGTTTCACTCTCAAGCGTCAGTTCTCAGTGAATTTACCAAGAGCACGGAACTTGTTATAACGATGCTCAAGCAAAGCATCCGAAGGTAGCTGCTCAAGATCACTGATGGCATCCAAAACTGCGTTTTTCAGTGATTCAGCAGCCGTAGCGTGATCGTTATGAGCTCCCCCCAGAGGTTCTGGCACGACGCCATCAATGATGCCGAGCTTGGAGAGATCCTGCGCGCTCAGTTTGAGCGCTGAAGCTGCTTCAGGCGCATGCTCACGGTGCTTCCAAAGAATAGCCGCACAACCCTCGGGACTAATCACGCTGTAATACGCGTTTTCCATCATGAGAACCTTATCGGCAATGCCAATGCCAAGGGCTCCCCCGGATCCGCCTTCACCTATAACCACGGCGACAACCGGTGCGCGTAGCATCATCATCTCGCGCAAATTGAAAGCGATGGCTTCTGCAATATTGCGCTCTTCGGCTCCGATCCCAGGAAAGGCTCCTGGAGTATCGATCAATGTAACAATGGGTAGACCAAATTTCTCGGCCAAGCGCATGACACGAAGTGCTTTGCGATAGCCTTCGGGGTGGGCACTACCGAAATTGCGAAGGAGGTTCTCTTTGGTATCGCGACCTTTTTGATGACCGATCACTACAACTCGTTTGCCTCCCCAGGTTGCAAAACCTGCTGGCATCGCATGGTCATCGCCGATGTGCCGATCACCATGGATCTCAATAAACTCCTCACAACAATGCTTGATGTAATCTAGCATGAACGGGCGGTTGATATGGCGTGAGATTTGCACCCGCTGCCATGGATTGAGATTAGTATGAATATCTCGCTGTAGAGTTTCGAGCTTTTTCTCCAACTCGCTAAGCTGAGCAGCCAACTTATCAGAAGGCTTAGAAGCTTGTTTTTTACGTAGATCTTCAATCTCCTCGCGCAACTTGACGAGGGGTTTTTCAAATTCGAGAACTTGCTTCATGGAAATAGGTACCGGGGTTGAATATCAGCTAACGGATAATGTGCAGTTTTGATCCATTGCGAACAAGAGCAAACATTTCCTCAAGATCAGAACGCGAAAGGAAAACACCCGTTTCAGGCTCAGGCTGTTCTACAGAAACTTCCAATGCACGATCTGTATCCTTAGATTCTTGATGATCAGGCGAGGTGGGCACAGGACTGGCAGTCCGAAGAGCAATGATCGGATTGACTTGCCCCGCCTTAGCAGCAGGCAGCCATTTATCGGCTTCAATGTAACGAGGATCTGTGGATAAAACCGACTTTCCATCAATTAGGGCCGCTTTGCCTCGAATTTCAATTTCAAGAGGAGGTTTGACCCATGGCGGTAAACGTAGGTCTTCTGCTTGGTATTCTTTAAAGAAGTAACGCTTTCCCCCAATATTTCGATAGAGAGTTACGGCTCGTGAGGAAACATCGACATCAATCGAGAAGTCTAGAGGCACAATCGCTAAATGATCACCAGGCTGCAAAACCGTTCCCATCAATCCGTTGAGCCGGATCAACATGTCCATCGTAGTAGACTGACGATTCGCGATTAGAGCCAACGAGTCGCCAGGTTGAACAATATAGTCTTTTCTTCCTGAGCGTGGATCCGGCGAAAACAGTTCATCAAAATTAATTTCTCCAATGATGCGCTTAGCTTCAGAGCAGGTCGAAGAATCTGGGAATTGCTGCACAAGCTTATACAGGGCTTCACGGCCATCCTGGATCTGATCTATTTTGATGAGCTCAATCGCAGCTTCAAAGCGTTTAAGCCCAGGATCAATACGGGGTATGTTGCCCTTTTTGAGTACTGCCATCTCCTGCTGGATCAGCTTCTCAGGTTTTAGCACTTTATCGTAAATGTAAAACGCTGCAGCCATGCTACCCAGCGTGATTCCAAGTACGATCAAAAAGAGCAGAAGTTTGAGCTGCGTTTTCGCCATTCTTAGTGATATGCACGCTTCATTCCAACAAGCCGCGCCGCTTAAAGTCGAAGAGATTGATCTTCTGAGATTTCTCAATCATCTCGACTGTGAATTTCAAAAGGCTGATCTCCCAGGTGTCATCGACACCAGCAATAACTGCGCGCATAGGATTCCCTGAGCGGCGGATATCTTCGATCAGCTTATCGCAGACTTCCTCCATGGAATCATGCACAATATCTTCCTGCATGTCCGACATCTGGAAGCGGAAGCCATATTTCAAAATGGCTAGCTTATGAAGATTTTCCTTCAGGAAATCTCCAAAGGCTTGGCCTTGAGGACCAAAGCCTTCGAAGTCAAAATTGGCCATCGCTTCAGGATCTGGCCTTAGAATCAATGGCTTTTCCGCAGTGATATGCCCTGTGCGAATACGCGTGGCATTCACCTGATCCATAAGCTCACTAACCAATTGAAATTCGAATCTTGTACTACCGAATGTATCAATTCTACGATCTGGCTCATGGAGAACACGTGTATTCTCAACGGCATATTCGATGTCAAAGGGTGATGGCATGCCGCGTGGGTTCAAGATTAGGTCGGAACTCCAATCAAACCTCCTGGCAATCCGCCAAGATCTTCATTGTCCTGTGAGGTAGGACGATTGTCAGTTACTTTTGGAATTGGAGGTGCCTGAGGGGGCGGGGGCTTTGAGGATGGCGGATTCATAATCTTACCGTGCTCCATGATTTCTTTGATGTGAATACCATCCAAAGTTTCGTATTCGAGCAGGGCGGCAGCAATCGCATCCAATCTATCCTTCTGGGCCAAAAGAATATCTTTGGCTTTCTGATAAGCTTCATCAATGAGACGCTTCACCTCCTCATCAATCTTTTGCGCTGTCGCTCCACTGTAACCGCGGCTTCTGCCCAAATCGCGGGCCAGAAAAACCGCTTGATCACCATCACTGTATTCGACCATACCCATCTTCTCACTCATCCCCCAAGCGCAGACCATGTTGCGGGCGATACTGGTGGCCTGACGGATGTCTCCCATGGCCCCATTGGTGACGTCTCCGAACTGAATCTCTTCAGCAACACGTCCTCCCATAGCAACGACCAGGTCATCCAGGAGTTCGCTTTTGCGATGGGTAAATTTATCCTCTTCAGGCAGCCACATGGTGGAGCCTAGGCTTGGTCCACGAGGAATAATCGTCACCTTGTGAAGTGGCGAGGTATGCTCCAAAACTTCAATGAGAATAGCATGCCCTGCCTCATGATAGGCCGTGTTTTCTTTTTCTTTATCACTCAGGGCAAGGCTGCGACGTTCGCGTCCCCAGCGCACTTTATCCCGCGCTTCTTCCAGTTCTGCACTTGTGATAGATTTGAGGTTGCGACGTGCAGCCAAAAGGGCTGCTTCGTTGATCAGGTTAGCCAATTCGGCTCCCGAAAATCCGGGTGTACCTCTCGCGATCTTGGATAGCTCTGCATTCTCACTCAGCTTCACTTTCTTCGCGTGAACACGTAGGATTTCCTCGCGGCCTTTGACATCTGGCAACGACACTGTCACCTGACGGTCGAATCGGCCTGGGCGTAGAAGTGCAGGATCAAGAACGTCAGGGCGGTTGGTCGCTGCGATAATGATGATACCTTCTTGAGTATCAAAACCATCCATCTCCACCAAGAGCGCATTCAGGGTTTGCTCACGCTCATCATGGCCACCGCCTAAACCATGACCACGGTGACGTCCAACAGCGTCAATCTCATCAATGAAGATCAAGCAAGGAGCATTCTTTTTACCTTGCTCAAACATATCGCGAACACGGCTGGCACCAACACCGACGAACATTTCGACAAAGTCCGAACCGCTGATGCTGAAGAATGGCACATCAGCCTCGCCAGCAATCGCACGAGCTAGGAGAGTTTTTCCAGTGCCTGGCGGGCCATTCATCAAAACACCTTTTGGAATTTTGCCGCCTAGTTTTTGAAACTTCTTAGGATCCTTGAGGAATTCAACCAACTCTTGGACTTCATCTTTTGCCTCTTCAACCCCAGCCACATCTTTGAAAGTCACCTTATTACGATCCTGTGAAAGCATTTTAGCACGACTTTTCCCAAAGTTCAGTGCACCGCGTCCCGCTGTCTTGATCTGCTGACGAACCAAAAAGTAAATCAACATTAACACCATGAGAATTGGCAACATGGAAATGATCAAAGCTCCCCATTGATCATTCCTGTATTGTGGAATCAGCACCAAATTATGCTTTTTGAGCAAGTTCTGTAGCTCCTCCTTCTGATATTGAATCGAAATAGGAACCGTAAACTTCACCGAATTCTTTTTTGCCAAGCTATTCGTAGCTTCGCCAATGGTGGTGCCGTCTTCAAGCTTTGGAGCCGCCGATGAAGGTGCGGCTTCTTCTCCCGACTTGGAAGTGCCAGTCTTCGATCTTAACACATAACCTTCAATAAATTCGGCCGAAGTGGTATCTTGCTGAACGAGCTTAAGATCCTGATCGGGGTCGATCCGATTGTCGGTCACATACTGAACGAATTCGCGATACGTAATCTCTTGAGCACGAGTGGCCTCTTTGCCAACCATCAAGCCAGAGCCAACGAGCAGAACTACTAAGGCTAGCAATAAAAACCCCTTCCAGTTGAACTGTGGTTCTTGATTGCGGCGCTGAGGACCATCATTGCGCGGAGGAGTATCGTCTGACATGTAGGTGAAAAGGTGACAAAAATGATTACGACAACCGCTTCTATAGGCGGCATTTTCTTTTTGGAAAAGCGGTTTCGTCGGCTAGCACGCTGACGAATTTCAGGTCGAAGATTGGTAGAGGAACGTGGTTAACGGACTGGTCGCAATAGCTTCATCGCAACTATCAGCTAAGCCCATCTCGTAAGCAGCTCGACCAGCTTCGACTGCTACTTTGAAGGCCTTAGCCATCCGTGAGGGCTCACTGGCAATGGCAATCGCCGTGTTTACCAGCACGGCATCAGCCCCCATCTCCAGGGCCTCAGCCGCATGGCTCGGCGCACCAATGCCTGCATCAATGACCACAGGCACCGTGGCCTGAGCGATGATGATTTCGATCTGTTTACGGGTCGTTATGCCTTGATGAGAGCCAATCGGCGATCCCAATGGCATCACAGTCGCAGTGCCTACATCTTGCAGACGGCGGGCAAGCACAGGATCGGCGTTGATGTATGGCAAGACGGTAAATCCCTCCTTCACCAGCACTTCTGCTGCCTTGAGCGTTTCGATCGGATCAGGCAGCAAATAGCGAGGATCAGGATGAATTTCTAGCTTTACCCAATTCGGCAATCCTGCAGCTACAGCTAGACGAGCTAAACGCACGGCTTCATCGGCATTCATGGCACCACTGGTATTAGGCAGCAGCAGCACCTTTGAAGGCACGTAATCCAGAATATTGGCAAAGGGATCGCCCTTCCCTGACAGATCAGCTCGACGCAGAGCTACAGTGACGATCTCCGTTTCTGCAGCCAGGATTGCATCGTGCATCAGATCACCCGAAGCAAACTTTCCCGTCCCGAGCATGAGGCGAGATTGGAAAGTGCGACCGGCAATGGTAAGAGACTGGTTGGCCATGATGGAATCAATTCAGCTGAACACGCTCAAGAAGTTCATCGATGGAAAGTTGGATGCCGATAAAGAAATCACCAAACTCACCAAATTGCGTCGTTACCTCATCCCAGCGCATCTCATAGACGATGCTTTTGATCTGGAAGATATCATGGGCAAAAAGAGTAACGCCCCATTCATGGCTATCCAGCCCGGTCGAGCCTGTCACGAGCTGGCGCACCTTACCGGAATACTTGCGACCTGTTTTGGCGTGACCGCTCATGAGCTCTCGTCGTTTAGCAAAATCGAGCCCGTACCAATTCGCACCGACATTACGGCGCTTACTCATGGGATAAAAACACATCACCTGCCATTCGGGCATGTTAGGATAAAGGCGATCGCCATAATACTTGTCCATGTGGGCTTTCCACTCAGCCATGCGCTTCGTGTGCGCTTCAGTGCCGGGCTCTAACCCTTCCGTGCGGTGCATGCGCTCTGAAGCCTCCTCTTCCTTCTCGCTATACTCCGTCCATTCCGTCATCGAAAGATAACTGTAGGTGGCGCTAAGCACATCAGGCCCAAGTGCCAGATTCAGCATTTTTTCGAAGCGATTCGCATCTTGAAGATCAGGAGCCAGGAGCATGAACCCCAAGTCGGTCTTCGGACTGACCATGCTGAAACTCAACAACTGAGTCTTGGGGTGGCTACGAATGTTTTGGACGGTTTCGTTCAGGCGGCTGATGCGCTCCTTTTTTTCTTCAGGAGTCAAAGCGGCCCAAAAGCCGTGGTCGATATTATAAAACAAATGCTGAACGATCCAGCCTTCTTGGGGGATGATAGGAGACATGGGGGGGCGGTTGGTTGGGCTAAAAGCAGACCGATGCCAGCGGTCAAGTTCTATCAACCACGGCAACGTGCGGCAAACAACCGCCAACTGAAGCAAAGTGCAATGGCAGGATAAATTGGCCCTGAAAGCTAGGTTGACACCCCCTCCCCGTCGATTATGCATCGAAAACCGGCGCATTATCTGCTCCGGCCTGATTCTAACTCCCACCCCCACACATCAATGGTCAAAATCGGCATCAATGGTTTCGGGCGCATCGGTCGCCTCGTTTTTCGTGCAATCTGTGATCAAGGACTCCTTGGTAAAGAAATCCAGGTCGTCGCCGTCAATGACCTCGTCCCTGCTGACAACCTAGCCTATTTGGTGAAATACGACTCCACCCAAGGCAAAGCCAAGGAAGAAGTCTACTCCAAAAAGAGCAGTCCAGAAGTAGCTGAGGACGACATCCTCGTGGTGGACGGTAATGAAATCAAATGCCTCGCCGTCAAAGAAGGCCCAGCCGCCCTTCCCTGGAAAGAACTCGGTGTCGATATCGTCATCGAATCCACTGGATTGTTCACCGAGCGCAGCAAAGCCCAAGGTCATATCGACGCTGGTGCGAAAAAAGTCATTATTTCTGCCCCAGGCAAGGAAGAGGACATCACTGTGGTAATGGGAGTGAACCATGAGAAGTATGATCCTTCCAGCCACCACGTGATCTCGAACGCCTCCTGCACCACGAACTGCTTGGCACCTCTCGTGCACGTCCTTCTGAAAGAAGGTTTCGGCATCGAAGAAGGACTGATGACCACCGTTCATTCCTACACTGCGACCCAAAAGACCGTGGATGGTCCTTCCAAGAAAGATTGGAAAGGCGGCCGCAGTGCAGCCATCAATATCATTCCTTCCACCACCGGTGCTGCGAAAGCCGTCGGCTTGGCCATTCCTGAAGTGAAGGGTAAACTCACCGGCATGGCCTTCCGCGTGCCTACTCCAACCGTCTCTGCTGTGGACCTCACCGTGAAGACCGTGAAGGAAACAAGCTACGCTGAAATCAGTGCTGCGATGAAGAAGGCTAGTGAGACTTACCTGAAGGGTATACTTTCCTGGACCAGTGACGAAGTCGTCTCGACCGACTTCATCCACGACTCCAGCAGCTCCATCTTCGATGCAGGCAGCGGCATCGAGTTGAACAACAAATTCTTCAAATTGGTCAGCTGGTATGACAACGAATGGGGCTACAGCAATCGCGTGGTTGACCTTGTGAAATACATTGTTTCCAAGGGCATCTAATCATTTAGACCACCTTCTCAAGCGTAAAGCCGGTTCCACTTGGAACCGGCTTTTTTATTGAACTCGGCACTCTTTTTTACAGCACTTCTCCAAGAACTGCTCAAGTCATCTCCAGCATGGTGTAGGCATGACCTTCGTTCATGTCGATGCACTCTAAACAGCCTTTGTGTTGGTAACCCAGCTTGGTGTGATCAACTCCCATGAGATGCAGGAGGGTCGCTTGCAGATCATGAACATGCATTTTTAACTCACGACGCTCAGGCCTAGACCATGGATCTAATCAATCATCTGACCACTTTTAGCAGTATCCACACACCTATATACAAGCGCATCAGCTCGGCACTTAGACGATTTTTCGGAGAAGAAATGATGCCTCAAGCGTCAAAAAAATTATTTACTTCACTAAAGCCAATCATGAAGCCCAAGGCTGACTTCTTTCACAAAGTTTGCACTACCAACCAGTTGCAGCTAAGCCTTCTAGGCCCTCTCATGAGCTTCTCGGACCCTAGCTTTCTCATCTCCTCCCGCCCGACGGACCAGGAACGCCAAGCTGCCAAGCAGGCTGAAGAAAAGCGCCGCCAATCCTCAGCGCGGGCCTATCGCCAAGCCAGTTGGGTCATCTCCTTGACCATGATTTACTTGGCTCTGCCCTTGGAACTCGACGCCTGGCACTGGCATGTAGTGATAGGCGCAGGATCGCTGCTGATGCTGTTAGGTATGGTCATGGCGGTAAAGGGGGACAGGAACCACGCGCTGCTAAGTCTACTCTTCGCGTTGCTCATTTTGCCCAATTGGGTAAAATTGGCTCCCCTAGTGGTGAAGGCCGCGCATGCTCAAATCGAGGTCATTATTCAAGAATGGAAAAGGGTGCTATAGGAGATCAGACAGCCCTCACCAGCGCCTCCGTGCTTGACGGCAGCCCTGATACTGTGCACCTGAGCACTGCCATTACTCTCCCTCTCACACCGATTCGCCGTGGCCAAGAAAGCATCCTCCAAAACTGAAGATTTCTCACCAATCCTCGCCGACAGCACTCCCATTGTGGAAGTGCCGGTGGATGTGCACTACAGCAACTGGTTCCTGGAATATGCCAGCTACGTTATCTTAGAGCGGGCGGTGCCTCACATCCATGATGGCCTGAAACCAGTGCAGAGACGTATTTTGCACTCCATGGATGAACTGGAGGATGGACGTTACAATAAGGTAGCGAACGTGGTGGGTAACACAATGAAATACCATCCGCATGGAGATGCCAGCATTGGCGATGCGATGATTCAGCTGGGCCAAAAAGACCTCTTAATCGACACTCAGGGAAACTGGGGCAACACGCTTACCGGGGATAATGCCGCCGCTTCCCGTTATATCGAGGCACGTCTATCAAAGTTCGCCATTGATGTCGTCTATTCGCCCAAAGTCACTGAATGGGCAGCCAGCTACGATGGCCGCAACAAAGAGCCTATCACCCTTCCGGTGAAATTTCCTCTGCTACTGGCTCAGGGCGTGGAAGGCATTGCTGTCGGTCTTTCTTGCCGTGTTCTACCGCACAACTTCATTGAGCTTTGTGATGCCTGCATCGCCGCCCTACGGGGCGAGGAAGTGCACCTAGTGCCTGACTTTGCCACAGGTGGGCTCATGGACGCCACCGACTACAACGGTGGCCTGCGCGGTGGCCGCATCCGCGTACGAGCGAAGATTGTGCCTGGCGACAAGAAGAATACTCTCCGCGTCGTCGAGATTCCTTTTGGCACAACTACTGGCGGGCTGATGGACAGCATTGTCGCCGCGAACGATAAGGGGAAAATCAAGATCACCCGGGTGGATGACAATACTGCCGAGAATGCCGAAATTGTGATCCAGCTGCCCCCCGGAGCCGATCCAGATCAGACCATTCAGGCACTTTATGCATTCACGGACTGCGAGGTCTCCATCGCCCCGAATGCCGTCGTCATTCAGAATGACAAACCACGATTCATTAACATCAACGAATTGCTAAAAGAAAACGCTGAGCACACCAAGCAACTGCTGCGTCAGGAGCTGGAGATCGTTCTGGGCGAGCTTGAAGAGCGCTGGCACTTCGCCAGTTTGGAAAAAATCTTTATCGAAAACCGAATCTATCGGAAGATCGAAGAATGCGAGACCTGGGAAGCTGTGCTCGAAGCGATCTGGAAAGGGCTGAAACCACACATTAGCCAGCTGCGCCGCGAAGTCAGCCAGGATGATGTCCTGCGCCTAACCGAAATTAAGATCAAGCGCATCTCCAAGTTCAATAGCTTCGAAGCCGACAACTACATCAAGGAGCTAGAGGACGACATAGAGGGCGTGCAAAAAAACCTAAAGCAACTCACCCGCTTCGCCATCGCCCACTTCGAGCGGATCAAGAAAACCTACGGTCCTGGCAAAGAACGCCGCACCGTCATCACAACCTTTGACCGCGTGGCTGCAGCTGAGGTGATCCTTGCCAACGAAACCCTCTATCTTGATACGAAGGAAGGCTTTGCAGGTACAGGCCTGAAGAAAGAAGGTGAGCCACTGTGTAAATGCTCCACCCTGGATGACGTGATCTTCTTCACTAGAGACGGCACTATGACAGTGACCAAGATCTCGCCAAAGTTCTTTGTCGGAAAAAACCCTGAATACATCAACCTCTTCAAAAAAGACGAAGAAGCTGTCTATACGATCATCTATCGCGATGGTAAAAACGGACCTGTCATGGCCAAGCGCTTCCGCGTGGGCGGCATTACCCGTGACAAACCCTATGCGCTCACCCGTGGCACCCCAGGCAGCATGGTGCTGTTCTTCTCCCGGCATGAAACGGAAGAGGCCAGCAATGCTCAAAACCTTCTGGTCCACCTGAAGCCTGCACTTTACCTGCGGAACACTTCCCTAAAATTCCCAGTCGCCGCATTAGCCATCAAAGGCCGTGATAGCCAGGGGAACATCGTGACGAAACACGCCGTCGATCGTGTCGTTAACGAACGCAAATCTGCCGAATGATTCATTCACGCGCACCTTTACCGCGCAAAGAAGTGGCATATCACACATCAGGACAGACTCAGTGTCGGCCCTGATTTTTTGATCCTGGCGGAAGATTTATCGATCTTTAGTGCTATCGTGGCGAAACATTCGTTGGAAGAAGTTGCCCTGTTTCTTTTCCCCTGGCTCCGTTGCCTCCATCTGCTGGCTTGTTTTGCGAACAGGCTCGACGTTCACCTGCTCAGGGAAACGCGCGGCAGCATCTGCGCCGATACGAGTACGGTGATCTTCCTTAGTCGAGGTGAGGCTTAGTTCACCATCGCTACTGACCACCTTTGGCTGGATAAAGATCAGCAGTTCTTTTCTCTCACTGCTGTTCTGATTGCGTTTGAAAAGATTCCCCACGCCAGGGATGCGGCTGAGAATCGGCGTGCCTGAAGTATTTTTCTTATCGCTCTCTGAAATCAAGCCGCCGAGAACAATGGTGTTACCATCGCGAACGTTGACTGAGGTGACAAGCTGCTCGGTGGCAATGATTGGCACTGTGTTCTGGGCAATGACCGCATTATCCACCACGGTGTCGTTTACCTGAGCAATGGTCAGGTTCACCTCACCATCTTCATTGATCAAAGGCACCACCTCTAGTTTGAGCACTACGTCCCGGTACTCGATGGTGGTCGTAAAGGTGCCCATGTTGTTGTTGTTCAGGTTTTGAACCGTCTGCGCAGGAACAGGAATGAGACGTCCAGAGGTAATGACGGCCTTTTTATTGTTCAAAGCAAAAACAGAAGGGCGGGACAATACCTGGAAACGGTTGGTGGTCTGCAAAGCGGAAACAAACACCTCAAGCCCAGAGCCAACGGCACCGTAGAGATTCAGGCCGCTACCAGCAGGCACCGAACGCAGGAGATTATTGCGGATATCCTGCACCCGCACGTTATTGCCGGAACCCAGTAGACCTGTGATGTTCTGACCTGCGGTAAAGTTAGGTTTGTCCGTGCCATTGCCCACATCGCCTAAGTAATCAAAACCGAAATCAAAACCATCTCCTAGCGTCAGCTGACCGATCACCGTGGCGAGATAAACCTGCGCTGGCTTGCGGTCGAGCCGGTCGAGCAAACCACCCACTTTCTCAATCTCGCTGCTACGACCAACGACGAGAATCGTGTTCGACATCGGGTCAGCGACGACTCGCGTTTTACCCACCAGCACGGAGACTGGCGCGTTATCCTCCGTAGGACCTTGAATCAGATCCGCTCGGCTCGCGGTACCTGTCGCAGTCGCCGTGTCATCTGTGCTGCCGCCTCCGGCAGTGCTCAAGACTTGTCCACCCCGAGTGCCGGTCGTGCTACGCCCCCCGAGGAGCTGGCTGCTGCTTGAGGCCAGCGCTTGCTGGCGCTGGCCCTGTAGGCTGCCACCACCAGGCAGGCTAGTGGTGCCACCGGTGGGCTCGGTCAGCAGATCGACAACAGCGGACAATACATCCACGGCCGCTGCGTAGCGTAGCTTGCGCTCGTAAGGGACTTCCACCTTCAGCGGCTTGTCGAACTCCGCGATCATGCTGGCGATATAAGTGTAATCGGCCTGAGAAGCGACGACGAGGATTTGATTCAGGCGAGTATCGGCCACGACCTGGGCCGTGGTCGCAGGCTCGGAGGGGGAATTGGGGATGACCCACTGACCGTTTACAAAAACAGGGTTCACTCGAGGCGGCTCTGGACGGCTATTGTTGTTGTTATTATCGCTTTCGCGTCGTTCCTTGCCATCACTAGCCGCGTTGCCACGGATGGTGTTTACGCCTTTGCTCTCCTTTTCTTGTGCCTGGGCGGTGAGCGTGGCCTGGATGATCTGCGCTACCGTCGCCGCATCAGCGTGTTCCAGTGGAATAAACTTGGTCAGTAGCGAGGCGGCATTGGCAGGTAGATCAATAGCCTCACGAATGCTGATGAGCTGGCGAACTATAGTGCTACTTTCGGTGATAAGCAGCCCTGGCGGGGTGAGCACTGGTGTAATGCGGCCATAGACATTCAGCCCGACATGGCCCGAGAGCATGGTGGCTGCCTGCTCGGGGTCCAGATTTTCCAGCTTCATGAAGTAGGTCACGATGGATTCACCCTGCGGCAGATCCATGGGGCTGGTGTAGAACTTCACACCATGGGAAAACTGCACTGCATTGGCGCTCTGGCTGCGGGCGGGTAAGATGCGCGCGCTTTTGCCATCAGGTTCCATGACGATGGCATAGCCGTTGGTCAGCAAGGTGGCCTCAATAAGCTTGATGGCTTCTGATTTTTCGACGGGTTTCGGCGTAGCGAGACTGACTGGTGCGCCTTCTAAGATGGCAGTGTCTTTGATCAGCGTGATACCAGTTAGAAACTCATAGATCGCGAGCATGTCCATCACTGGATTGTTGGGGAACTGGAGCACGATGCGATCCCCCTCCATGCGAATCGTCTGGGCGAGGGCGCTAGGGTCCAAGCTAGCAGCAGCGCCCATCCCAGGTGGGCCGCCTAGCCCCCCTTCCCCCCCACCACCCAAACGACGGCGAAATCCTCCAGGACCTCCCGGAGGTGGGCCTGGTCGATCTTCACCCGAAACCGGTGGGGGAGCTGGAGCAACACTACTCGCATCCCCTTCTAGTTTAGGCTTTTCTTGAACTGCACTCTTCGAAGCAGGGGCCGCAGGCAGCTCAGCAGCTTTAGGAGCTGGGGTGGCGGTGTCTTGAGCGCTCAAAAGAGAGCTGAGAGACAAGGTGCAATAAAGGAGAACTCGGGAGCTGAACATGGAGAGAAAGGGTAAATTGGAAATGCACTGAGGCTGTGGACTACTTGCCACCTTTGTCTTCTTTTTCGATTCGCTCGAATTCCTTGCGGATGATGTTTCGGCGATCTTCTTCTGGGGCATTGCGGAATTTTTCGTCGCTGAATTTGCTGCGCATCATATCGCGGAATTTCTCCTTCGCTTTGTCGGAAAGGCCTTCATAACGGCGGCGGTCTTCTTCACTTGGCCCTTTGCTCTCGCGTCGGAACCCTTCGCTGCTGGATGAGCGCTCTCCACGGTCACGATCTTTGTTCTTCTTCCGCTCTACCTTCATATCCTCCTCGCTGAGGCTGGCATAGGAAAGCTTAACGGTCTCACCACCGATGGTGATGATGGCGCGACTTCGGCTAATATCTGCGGCAGGCAGCGCTTCATTCAGCACCCAGCCTAGGAAGTTCGGTTCAGTCGAGACGATGTGACTTTCTTTGGTCTCTTTGTTGAAGACCGTCGCCACGGGTTTTCCTGAGATGTAAGCGATGCCGGTCAAAACCAAGTTATCAGACATGTTCACCATGCGCGTAAACGGCGACTGCGAGGTTACCTGTGCGACGCTGGCGGGATCAAACGGCTGAGGCAAGTCGGGATCGAGTGGCACAGGCACTGATTCAACTGCCAAGATCACCAAAGGGATTAGAGATAGCAGAGCAGCGAGTTTCATCGGGACAAAAGGGAATGCTAAAGAGACCAAAGCGGAGCCATCAGACACCGGATTCAGGTTTGAACCAGCGAGCCAGCGTGAGGTTGCAGATCACCTGAGGCGTCTTTTCACGAGCACGCGTGTCGATCTCGATCTGCAAGTCACGCACAGCTTGGAATTTTTCAGGCGACTGGAGCGTGGCTAGCCAACTGAGCACCGTAGTCTGATCACCGCGCAGGCGGACGGAGACCGTGACCTCTCGGTAACTAGTGGCATTCGAGGTGGCGGCTAGCGGGGGAAGCGTGGGCTGTTCTGCGATAAAGCCCCACTCCAGAGCGTCATTTTGAATATCTTCGAGCAGCTGTCCCTGAGCGCGCCCGAGACTTTCCGTGCCAGGCATTTTTTCAGCTAACCACAAGCGGCGTTTTTCCCAAAAAGGCTGCTCTTTGGCCCAGCCATCGTTTTCCAGCTTTTGGCGCTGAAGCGCCACGATCTTTTCCTCGGCCACTTTGCGCCGATCCAAAAACTGCTTGGCCAAGATCATGCCTAGCATGACGACCAGCACTGCCACGCAGAGCAGAAGCAGGTTTTTTTCACGAGAAGTAAGCTTGGCAGCCATGAAAGAGAAAAGAAGAAGTAGAGACTAAGGTAAGGCTTTACCCTCGGTGCGAAATTCAGCCGTGCTGCCTTTCACGTTTGGGCTGGGCTTGGACCACTGATAGAGACTGAGGACAGGGTGCTTTTGCAGATCCTCCATGAATTGCACTGCTGTCTGTGCATCCCTTGCCTCGCCTCGGATCTCGATGGTGTTATCCCTGATAGCAAAACGGCGCACGACCAGGCCACTAGGCGGCATGAGCTTCGTGACCTCAGATAAAAGATAAATCGGGTAGCGACGTGGCTCAATGGCAAGGGAGAGTGCCTTCCACATGTCCGCTGTCTGACGGACACGCTGTGCAGGTCCAGCAGTCTTTTCGACATCTGCCTGTAGCCTTACAGCCAAGTTTTCCTGGTAACGAAGGTAGGCAAAGGCCAGAAACACCAGAGACAGCAGCAGCAATCCGCCAAGGACACCTGCGCGCACCAATCGGCGACGACGGGCCGTGCTCTGCTGCACCTCTCGGACGCAAGTAGGCAACAGCTGTGGCCACCCCTGCGTGTCGAGCTCGGCATTAGGGGATAAGTGAGCGACCTGTCGCGTCGGCATCTGAGTCAGCTTTTCCAGTGACTGCATCATGTGCGATTCCCACACTTGGCCAACGAGTACGATGGCCTCGCAGGCACCATCACCCAGCTCAGCCTCCAGCGCCATGCGTGCCAGCAACAATTCCTGGGCCATTTCCTCCAGCGCCATCAGGGAGGCAGGGGCTAGGATATGGCTGTGGTAAAGACGGCCATGAGAGCCCACGGAGAGCACGAGACAGCCATGCTCCTCGGCCACCACGAGGGAACCCGACGGCAGGCTTAGCAAGCGCATCGCAGCGGCATAATCGGTCGCCTGGGGCAAGGCCAAGGCTTCAGGAAAGGGGTCGATCAGAACATCGACACTCACCGTCGCGGTAGTGGCGGTCTGGGAGATGAGATGCCAGCGGAAGTTACGATTGGCTCCGCCCACTAGCTTTAACCCACGACGCTCAAGCTGTGTGATGAGAATCTGCTCCAGCACCGCATGATCTGCATTGGGCAAAACTAAGCCGATGGTTCGGCAGGCCGTAGCGGGCAGACCGATGACCAGCGGTCGCCCCTTGGGGATCTGCACCTCTGCAGGTTCGCCAACGGACTCACCCTGACCTGCTGACTTGGGTTTCCACAGCCGCCATGTAGCATCAGAAGCAGGCAGCAATAAGGTGGAGGCAGCAAAGGACATGCGAGAGTCAAAAACAGGGGGGATGAGTATGCTGGAACGCTGCGATGGGGGGGAAGTTGCGCAGTTTTGCCGCGATGTGAGAAAAGAATCGAGGAACGAAACCAAACTTGGAATTCCCCTGACGAGCACTGGCTTTTTAATAGCTATTGAAGAAGCAATCACGCTCTTTTCTCCATCAAAAAAATCTCCACTCTGATCTTCGATCTTTTAGTCGGCACCTGTGGCCAGTAGCGCAGCCCTATGAGAATTTTTCAAAGCACGATTCAGCGCCTGCTTTTGAGTGTTTGCTGCTTTGCATTCTCCGGCTATGTGCCGCGTATGACGCCTGGCTAGGCGGCCTCTCTTTCCCCATGAACATCGCCCTTCTCCGCCGTCAGTTTGCCTCCGTAGGCGGGGCGGAGCTCTACCTGCAGCGCCTGCTGACTGCGCTAGCAGACGCAGGGCACGAGGTACACCTCTATGCTGAGAAATGGCAGGGTAACCCCAGAGACGTGACCTTGCATGCCGTGCCCGTGCATGGTGGGCGGGCACTGCGCCCCGTGATCTTTGCGGAAAAGGCAGCCGCCATGCTCACCCAAGCTCGACATGATGTGGTGCTCAGCCTGGAACGCACGGTGCAGCAGGATGTGTATCGTGCAGGTGATGGCGTGCATGCGGTGTGGCTAGAACAGCGGCGGCGCTTTGCCTCATGGTGGCGGCGGCCTTTTGTAGGCCGGGGTTCCTTTCACACAAACCTGCGCGCCCTAGAGACCCGCACCTTTGATCCAACCAACACAAGGCACATCATCGTGAATTCCGCTATGGTGGGCCGCGAGATCACCGCACGCTTCCCCTTCCCCAGCGAGCGCATTCACCTCGTGCGCAATGGCGTGGACGTGGTGCGCTTTCAGAGGGCCGACCGCAACGCGGCGCGGGCACGCTTTGGCTTCACTCCGGCGGACTACGTACTGCTCTTCGTCGGCTCCGGCTGGGAACGCAAAGGCCTACCCTACCTGATGCGGCTGATGCGCTACTGGCAGGAGCTTCAGCCGCACGTGAAACTACTCGTCGCAGGCCGTGGTAGGCTGTCCGGCAGATTGCCGAGCAATGTGATCCTAACGGGGCCGCTCTCTGACGTCGAACAGGCCTACGCGGCGGCCGATCTGATGACCTTTGTCCCCATTTACGAGCCCTGTGCCAATGCCGTAGCGGAAGGGCTGGCCTCAGGTTTGCCGGTCATCACCAGCCGCTGCAATGGAGCCTGCGAGCTCATTGATCCCGGCCTGAATGGCGAGGTGCTAGACGATCCCTCCGACCTAGCGGCTCTGGAAAAAGCCATTCTCCGCTGGATGCCGCGCCAAGAGAGACCCGTGCCGGTCAGCAAGCCGCTAGATCTAGACACGAATGTGCGGGAAACGCTGCGTGTGCTGGAAATGGCCGCTGAGGAAAAGCGCTAAGCTACCTAGTCACGTTTTTCCTGCCAGAGTTGGCCATCCTTTAACCACTCCTGAACCAGCAAGCGAAAGGCACGCACCGGTGGGCTATCTTCCTCAGGATTCCAGGCCATGACCAGCGGAACACTATGCTCAGGTTTCAATGGGGCAAAAACAAGCCCCGGCGGCATGGCGGCAGCGGCGACACTATCAGTAGCCAGGCCCATACCAGCACCAGACTGCACGTAAGTCAGCACGGTGCCCATGAGGCTGGGATTTTGCACAATGCGCGGAGCGAAACCTGCCAGACGGCACGCCGCCAAAATTTCGTCATGAAGCCCAACCCCCTCACGCCTAGCTAAGACGATGAGAGGCTGGTTTTCCAAAGACTTCCAGGGCACAGACTTTTTCCCAGCCAAGGCGTGATCTTCAGGAACGACGATCCCGAGTGGCTCTCGTCTTAGCAGGAGGGTATTGAGCGCACGCTCACCATGGCCAGGCACTGGGCGGGTCAGCGCCACAGCTAACCGCCCACGGGCCACCATTTCCCAAACACGCTCAGGGGTTCGTTCCTCCAAATGCACCGAAACCTTGGGAAAACGCTGCCGATATTCGGCGAGTAGCCTCCCCAGAAAACGCTGAGTCGGTGGCCCAATGTAGCCCAGGCGAAGCTCTCCCTCCTCTCCAGATGCAGTGCGGCGCACGCGGCGCAAGGCTTCATCCAAGCTGTCTAGCACCACTCCGGCCTCGGCCAAGAATACAGCTCCCGCCTCTGTAAGTGCGACAGTGCGGCGATTGCGGTCAATCAAACGCACTGCCAATTCGTGCTCGATTTCCTGCACGGCTCGGGACAGTGCAGGCTGAGCGATGCGTAGCCGACGTGCGGCCTTGGAGAAGCTCAGCTCCTCCGCCACGGCCTGGAAATATCTCAAATGACGCAATTCCATCCCTGCTCTGTATCTCGCCCACTGCCAGATGACAACACCCACAGTTGCTTCTGATCTCGGGCGCTCTTTGATTCCCCTGTATGACCCGACCTGAAGCCATCCAGCAAATCCGTGACGCCGCGAAAGCCATCGCCCTTCAGATGATGAAAATCCATCCCGCACTACCGCACCTCAAGGATGACGAAACACAAAAAGACAGCCTGAAAGCCCTGCACGAAATGACGGTGCACCTCGAAACAATCAAAAAGAAAATCGGGCGGCTGGAGCGCCAGGAAACCAGCGAGCCTGATACAACGCTGCTGTAAAGACGCGCTGTTTAGACCCAAAAAATCCGAAGTCCCTGCGGCCATTTGGCCTGTCAGGAACTTCGGAACTCGAGGGAATTGACGTCAAACGTTCGCTACGCCGAACCATCAGCCCAGCTTGGCCAAAGCATCATCCAAGGAGGCAATGAGTGCCGTGATGCTAGCCTCAGACTCATCACCCATGTTACTGATACGGAAGGTTTTGCCCTTCAGCTTGCCATAGCCGCCATCAATGATCAGATTGTGATCCTTCTTCAGGTTAGCGATGAAACCAGCCACATCGATGTTTTTGCTATTGGCCACACAGGTGAGCGACTTGGAACGGTAGCCCTCAGGAGCAAAAAACTCAAAGCCGTGCTTTTTCACCCATTCGTGAACCATGCCATTGAGCTTGGCATGGCGCGCATAGCGGTTATCAAGCCCTTCGGCGAACATCTTTTTCAGCTGATGACGCAGACCGTAAATGAGGCTGATGCAGGGCGTAGAAGGCGTCATGCTCTTCTCACCATTCGCCTTGAACTCCAAGAAATCGAAATAGTAACCGCGATCGTCGATGGTGGCAGCGCGGGCCATCGCAGCCTCGCTGGCGGTGAAAAGCGCCAAACCCGGAGGCAGCGCGAATGCCTTCTGTGAACCGGTGAGCAACACGTCGATGCCAAGCTCATCGAAATTCACCGGCACTGTAGTGAAGCCCGAAACGCTGTCGGTGATAAACATCACATCAGGATACTTCTTCTTCAACGCGGCGATCTCAGCAATGGGGCTGAGCACACCCGTTGAGGTCTCGTTGTGAATGAAGGTGACGGCATCAAACTCACCTGTTGCGAGACGCTTGTCGATCTCGTCAGCTAATATAGGCTGCCCCCACTCGACCTGATAGGCCTCGGCGTCCTTACCGCAGCGCTTGGAGACATCCAGCCACTTGTCGGAAAAGGCACCGTTGCAGCAGTTTAGCACTTTTTTCTTCACCAAGTTACGAATCGCCCCCTCCATAACTCCCCACGCAGAGGAAGTACTGAGAAAAACAAGCTGCTGGGTGCCGAAGAGAGTCTGCAGCATCGGCTGGATCTCAGCATAAAGGTCCTGAAACCCTTTGCCACGGTGGCCGATCATCGGCTGAGCCATGGCTGAATAGGTGTCGGGGCTGACCTCGACAGGACCGGGGATGTAGAGTTTGACGTGGCTCATTGAGGGGGGTGATAGAAAAGGGAGAATGAGAGTAGGAGGGAATGGCCGGATGGCAAGGGGCAGCGAAGGCCAAGGATACGTCGCTCGGCACTTTTTGAGCGTCGGAACCTGTTGGGAAGCACTGATCCTCAGTCGAGGCACCGCCTATTTTTTGGAGGCGCTGCCCGACGTCTGAAGCAACGATCGAGCCTTATCAGCCGTGACGCCCATGACGGGTAAGTCATAGCCTAGAGTGTCCCCGTTTGGCACAAAGCCTCCGCCATCGGCATCGACATAGATCGGGTTGTTGTAGGCACAGGGGCGCATTTTGGCGTAATCACTGCTACCGTAGCCGATTTTTTGATCACCATCTTCATCAATAGCCACGACGATCAGATGGGCATCGAACTGAAGCGGCACACGCAGGGTTTGGTCAAACTTAACGACGCCATTGCTGAACATCTTTGGATGGCTCGCACGGGTAAAGTTTAAGGAAGGTTCAGGGCGACTGTTCACAAGAACCTGAATGCGGTCGATGTCCATCCAGTCCGTACACTGAACGCGCACCTTCAGGTCAATGAAGCCAGTGGCTCGATCATCATCACCGGCAATTTTACCATTCTGCGTGGTAACCTCCAAAAACGGCCCCGTAGTGAGCACAAGGTTACCTTTTTTCACCTTCGGCGACAGCTGTGCCCATTCGATCTGAGCGGGATCATCCGTGCTGCTGGGGATGTAGCCACGCCAACAACCGACGCCGTTGCCATAAACGCTGTGAGCATCAGCCACACCAACGGCAGTGATGCGTAGCCCCTGATTCAGCAGCTGACGCCAAACGAATTCGCGCACGAGGCTGGCCTTTGCTGCCAAGGAACCCGCCGAGCGGCTAACACGATAGGGAGCCTCAGCCAAAATGTCTGTACCAGGTCCGTTTTGACTCTCACTCGCATCAATCATGGCTCCCACGCCAACGAAACCACCATCGCGAACACCATCGCCATCGCGATCAACAAACATGTTTGAGAGATCAGGGTGATTGAACTGAATGTAACGGTCAGGGCGCTCTCCCTGCCAACGGCGCAGAGTCAGGGCCGTGATGCGCGGATCATCATTCCAAACCGGAGCACCACCGTCCTGAAGCATCGGGTCAGGCTCAAAAGGAAACGCGTTGAAGTGCTGCCTGCTGCCGGTCAGCTCGACGCCTTTTACGGTCTTTACGAAGGGGGAGAGACCAAGCTTTACAAGCATCGGCTCCCAGTCATAAAAGCGATTGTGCTCGGTCGTCGGAGCGAACTCTATGTGCTCCGCCGCGAGGTTGATGAGTCGGCCATCAGTGTCGCAGACATTGTCGCCACTAGGCGTACTGTGGTTATGAAAGTCGCTGCTGATCCAGCCATGCGTGTCCACTAGACGCTTCAGCATTCCTTTGAGCACATATTCCTGACCTGCTGCCAGCGTGATCTCCTGCGCCAGATGACTGTATTCCGGCCCACGAACAACGATAACCCGGTATTTTCCCGGCGGCAGCGCCTGCGTGAACCGACCATTTTCGCTGTGATACTGATCCACGCAACCATGCGCGCGCCACTTGGGACCAAGGTTTAAAGGAGCCACCTCAGCATCAAGCGCCTGAAAATGGGCCTTGCAGGGAATCGGCTTACCCGCTTCGTCGCTAATTTCAAAACGAACGCAGCTGGCCGCCGCGAGTTTAAGATCGGGTAGCACAACAGTCTGATTCGTTGCATTTAGCATGAGCTTGGTGCTAGCGCGACCAAGATCCGTCACTTCCACTTCAAGTTTCGTTTGGGGCTTCAGCCGCAAAGTGAATTTCCCCTGATCGTCTGGGTAGGCAGGAATGCTATTTTTGCCCTCCGGCACCTCAAGGGTTGCCGTGGCGACACCACGACCTTTTTCATCAACGAGACGACCACTCAATAGCACCGAAATCTCTCCGCGAGCTGCTCGAACGGCAGCCACGGCCTCTGCTGGCGAGGTGCCGACCGCAAAAAAGCGACGAATCTGTACCTCCTGCCCCGCAGACAATTCGAGGCTTTCTTTTTTCGAGGTTAGCTCCTCGGTCTGGATCAATCCAACCGCGTAACCGCACTTATGTGCAGGATTGATCGCATCTGCCCACTGAATGCCATCGGTCGTCGTACCGGTGTGATCGAAACGAGTCAAGTCAGACTTGATGGATGCCTTCAGTGCCTTGTCGGTGTCGTTGCGCAAGGTGCTGGTGATGAAGAGTCCCTGACTACCGTCCTGGGCCCGATACTCGTGGCGCTCATAAATTCCACCATTCTTGGCGGCCGTGATCACCGTTTCGATCGCCGCAGCATCAGCAGTTTTCAAGGGCACTGCACGGACGTAAGACACCTCGCCGTGACCACAGGGTGCATAAATCACCAACTGGTCATTGGCTGCACCGCGAATCGTGAGGTCATAAAGGCATCCAGGCGTCACTCCATCAGCTCCGTAAAAGGTGCTCATATTGGCACGGCGGAGCGGTGCATTCTGAGAGATGACTGCTTCAATTTTGTCACTGCGGAGGACAAAATCACCCCGAATACCATCAGCCTCCTTGCCCCCAGGCAGTTCTTTTTCACGACCTAGCGAAGCTTCGAAGACCTCCGCAGCTGGGAGCTGAATGGCAACACATAAACAAAGCAGACGACTGAACTTCATGAATCGGGAGTGGGTTGGAGAGAACCTCATAACGCCCACAAACGTTCAATTCTTCGGATTCGAACCAACTACGGTATCTTTTCCTCTTGATCAGGCCGCAACAACGCCACCACGATCTTCAGGGGGCAGCCGGTGCCGTTGCGCCGAGGCCCGCCGGACTAGGATTTAGCACCTGATCATCCCCTGTGAAGAGCTGACGATCTTGCCCAGCGGAGCGGATTTCCATTTGGCTACTGGAATTTGGGTGAAACCAATAGGGTGAGCCCCAGCGGTCAACAAGTTGCCCTGATCTCACAGCGGAATGTCTTCGCGGAAAAAAATGACCCTTTTGCCCAGGATACTGAGTGCCCGTTAGCGCAGCGGTAATGTCGGCATTATCGCCCACTGGATTTCCTCCTATGGCACGACTGTAGATGCTAACAAAGTCGCGAATGATCTCTAAATCACGTTCAGGGGTCGTGGTCTCCGCATGCAGTTCATCTGCCATCGACTGATGCATGGGATCCAAGGCAGTAGCCCCTGTGCCATCATTTTTCATGGCCTCGTTCGTGTTTACAGAGGGAACAGGCAGCTGTGCAGGCTGGCTTTCACGCTTCTTACGAATCGCCTCTTGAATCTCGGGCGAGGTTAGCGCGTGATCCATCCATACCACCAGCAGCACCAGAATGATGAGCAAGAACCCCAAAAGGTAAGAGGTTGGACGCTTTGCAGGCAATAGCATAGAAAGCAATAGCTGGCGATGGCCTGCTTGGGATCAAGCACAGAAGACCTGATAGTCTAGAGACGTTGTGATTTTTCCAGTCGCAGAACCTTTAGCAAAGTAGGCTAGCTCGTGAACTCAGGCAAGATTGAGGAAGTCCATATTGAGCGAGGCCAGGGTCGCCGGGCTCAGGTCCGCCTGGAAACGCGTTAGGTTAGGCAGAACCGTCGAGATCTGCTCATCCGTGCAGCCGAACCACTTCGCGATAGGCGCATAAAATTGGTCTGTCGCCACATTCGGAATCCATCGACCACGATTCCCCGTGCAATCAATGCCAGCATTGACCGTCAGGTTGGGGAATTTGCCAAAAATACGTCGCCCACGAACCGCACCGCCCGCCAGCCAAGCGTGCCCACCCCAACCGTGATCAGAACCACCCGTGGTGTCGCTTTTATTTGGCGTAAATGTGCGATTGAAGTCGGAGGCCGAGAACACCAACACATTGTTCCACATACCGATGGAATTCATGGCATCCTTGAAGGCTCGTAAAGCGCGAGACATCTGATTCACTAGCCCTTGGTGACCCTGTGCGCTATTTCCCTGCGTCTGAGAAGTGTGCGTGTCCCATCCACCCAACTGCACAAAAAAGATCTGGCGCGTATTGGATAGCGCGGAACGCCCTGCGATCATACGGGCGACCACACGCATCTGACTTGCGATATCAGGCAGCTGTGGATTGAACAATCCCGTGGGGAACCAATTTGTGAAGTGGGAATCGAGCGTCGAACCCGTGGTCGTTGCCGTTACGCCGAGCGCATTCCCGACCAAACCCTCCGTCACACGTGCATTCGTGCCACTATCGAGATATTCGGTATCAAAAAGAGCCGCATGTTGCATGGCCATGATTTGCTCAATCGCACGCAAACGCCATCCTGCTGAAGTATGCCGGTAGTTCGTGTTGATGAGCGGGTCAGCACCTGAACCGAGTGGAGTCAGCGGACTGTACTTTCCGGATGGAACATTACTCGGGCTGCCATAATGAGGTTGCATGCCTGTGGTGCGAAGAGCGTCCGCGTATGCCGTTCCAAAACCACTGAGTGGACTGACCGCTCCTGATGAGTTCATGAAGTAAGCTGGCTCGCTCGATGCGACTTGAAAGCTATTCACGCCTGCCAGTGATACGGAAAGCGAAAGGTCTCCTGGACCATGAACACCACCCAAGATATCTGCAATCTTTCCTCCCCAGCCTCGGGAGAATGGCTGATCTGGCAGCGAAGACTGCCACTGGACCTGCTGATCGCTGTGAGAAAACAGCTGTGGCGGTTTCGCTGCGGTAGGCAGCGTATTGAAGTTTGCACGGGTGACATTCTGCGTTCCCACGAGAGTTCCCACATTCGACACAAAAGCCAAATCTCCAGCCTCAAACATCTGCGCGATGGGATAAGCCATCGGGTGCAGAGCAAACTTTCCTCCCGTGTAACCAGCTGCTCGTGAAGGTGGATTGTATGCCTCCTGAGGATTCTGCGGAGTAATACGCGAAGAAATCTGCCCTGACTGACCAAAATAAGCCTGAGAGCCTGAAGGTGTGAAGTCAAAAGAGGTATCAGGGATCGAAAGAACGCCACGACCAGTATCATAGTCAGTGCGTGCCGAAGAGGCCTCAGAAGGGATCAGCAGGTTGTTGCCATCATTGCCTCCATTCAGAAAAAAGCAGACCAATGCCTTGTAATCCGAAGCCCCAGACGCAGCCGCTGAGCCAACCAAGCGCAGCTGCGCAATCGTATTGACCACACTCGTAAGCCCCAGACTGGCGCAGGTGGAGCGAACCATGAAATCGCGACGGTTAGGCTTGCTGCGATCTTCTGTCTTACGGAGGAAGATATTCATCGGAGGAGTAAGGGTGGAGAGTTTAGGTTCCTGATTTAGAGGCAAAAGGTAACAGATCAGCCAAAAGTCATCAGTGCTGCACGAAACCGGGCATGACCGTACTCATCAAATAAGCAGCCCAGCGAGCACGGTCACGAACCTCATTAGCAAAGGTCGTATTGGGCGGATTCTTGGGATTGAATACGACCTCAGGCTCATAGCGTGTCGTGCTAAGATTGTTGTTCCCGCCAGAGTGCATATAAATGCAATCCATGATAACCTGGCGCGAGTTGGCACCAGGCAAAGGAACTGGGGATGCCATATTTGGCTCAACCAAGACAGGATTTCTAGCCTTCAAGCTTCCGCCACAAAACCAAATATCGAGCTTGTCGATCAGGGCCTTCGTCGCATTCCAGTGAGCATTTTGCACATCCACTTCAGCAGGCTGAGCTGGAATGCCACCACTGCCATAAACCAAGTTCAAATGAGCATAGAAGGTATCTCGATAAAGTTGAATTGTTTCCGCAAAATCGAGCACGACGCGCTCGCGATTTTGATTCGAACCGCCGAGATCACTCGTGTAGTAACCCACTTGCTTAGCATATGGAGGCACTGGCAGTATCGTGAGAGGCGGAATCAAGGTTACTGTGACAGAACCTACCCCGATTGGAGCTTGATTCAGGCGAATCGTAAATGTGTCGGAACTATTACCCTCCGTGACTGCTGTTGAACCACCACTGTGATTAATAACTAGCTGAGGACCATCATTGTCTGTGATGTTGGCGCTAATCTGAGGCACACCGATGCCCTGATAGAGCGGGTCTACGCTTGTAGCTGTATGCGTGATAGCGGCTGTATGAGCACCCTCAATATCCGCATCATTCACCGCTAACAGCGTCACATTCTGCGGCACATTCCAATTGGAACTAGTGAATGTCATTGTCCCTCCTGATGGAGAAACTATCTGGACCTGTGACCCTGGGTTAATAGTGAGCACAACGTCAGCGCTAGGCTGACGACTCAGGCGAACCGAATAGCCATCTCCAACTCCATTTTCACCCAAAACGGTGCTTCCACCAGAAGGCACTACGCGAACTGCAGGCAAGTCATTCTCCGTGATGAAGCTAGGCACAGAGGCAATACTAATACCATTGAATCTTACATCGCTGCTGCTGGCGCTGTGGCTAATGACGCCAATGTGCGGAGTGGAATCGGATGCTAAGTCATCCACGGCCCTTACTACGAGCCGTTTTAGTGTCCAGTTTGCAGGGCTGAAGGATAACACAGCGCTCTGGCTGTAAGTTTGCACCTCACCAGGAGCAGCAAGTTCACCCACCTCCACCTGACCATCACTGCTAACGGTGACCGTAACATTTGATGTTGGTGCATGGCTAAGGCCCACAAAGTAATCATCCGTCTGCCCACCTTCAGTGAGGATCGTCGTCCCCCCGGACTCATAAAGAACAATCTGCGGCACATCAAGGGCCACAGTCTGAACCCGGATAGATGGGATGTTTGCTGTGGTTATGTTGTAATTCGAATCTACGCTGGAGCTAGCGTGAAGAATATCTGGAGTCCTGAAGCGGTCATTCACGTTGTTGTTCACGCCGGAGAGGGTGAAGGTTTTCGGCGTGCTCCAGTCGGAGGGGCCAAAGCTCAAGGTACTAGGACTGATGGACAAACCCTGGACCGCCAATGTCGAGCTGGCAATAGATGGAGTCACGGTGACAGTCGCGGTTGGCGCATTGCGTAGCACAACCTCATAGGTATCGCTCACCGAACCATCTTCATGAACCCGCGTATCCAGCCCGGTGTGACGTGTAATCACACGGAAATCGTTGTCGACGATGAAGTTTGTCACCGTTTGAATGGTCGGGAAGGCAAGCAGGGACAGGCCCGTGTTCGTGGCGCTGGCATTGGCGCTTAGCGTGAGTGTGGTAGCGTTAGTGATGCTGCTGATGGTAGTCCCAGATGGAATGCCCGTGCCTGTAATTCCTAGTCCGGTACGCAAACCAGCGGTGCTAGCCACGGTTACAGTACTGCTGGCATTTGTGGTAGCACCTCCGGTCAGAGCCACGCTGTAGCCAAAAGTTGACGCAGTCAGCGTCACACCTGAGCCGTCTGCTGTAGCATTGGCACTTAGGGTAAACTGGATATGGTTGTCCACATTGGAGATGGTGGCTCCTGTTGGCATTCCTGGACCAGAGATCGACATACCCGCTAGCAGTCCGATAGTGGACGGGCAGGTGACCAATCGGCTGCCATTGGTCGTAGAGGCTCCAGTAATAGTCGCAGCATGGCTGCCACTATCCGTGGACGAAGAAGTGACAACGTGAGTAATGTTGGAAGTGTGGATGTTCGCCTGGTT
Source organism: Prosthecobacter sp. (assembly GCA_044355075.1). Classification (GTDB taxonomy): domain Bacteria; phylum Verrucomicrobiota; class Verrucomicrobiia; order Verrucomicrobiales; family Verrucomicrobiaceae; genus Prosthecobacter. Next base: position 5,234 of record JBIKYV010000022.1, on the reverse strand, counting down.
GAGTAGTGTAGTGGAGTATTGCTCCAGGCTGCTATCATCAACTGTAGTAACAGTCACCGTCTGCGGTTGGTTCCAATTCGACGGAGTAAAAGTCAGTGTGGCTGGCGAAATGGTCTGTCCGGTGCCAGTACTGGCGCTGACGGGGGTGATGATCACATTACCATTAGGAGCACGGGAAAGACTCACGGTGTAAGTGTCCGTAGCTACTCCTCCCTCCGTGGTACGAGTGTCTCCTCCGCTTTCCTCCACGATGACTCCAGCTGCCTCGTTGTCGACGATATTCACCGTGCTGGTTGGATTGACAAAGGTCCAACGTGCATCACCTGGCAAATTAGCGACGCCACCGGGCGTAGCATTGCAACGGAACTGGATATTGCTGGAGTGATTGTACTCCACAGCAAAGTCGTCCAGCGCAGTTACAACAACAGTCTGAGGGATATTCCAATTGTCCGGCGTGAATAGGAAAGAGGTCTTATCAAAGGAAAGCTGGGCGTTGGCATCAATACTGACAGGCACCGCCACGTCTGGACGAGCAGAGAGGTAGAATTGTACTGTGTCCGTCTTGCCGCCCTCCGCGACAAAATGGGTATTGCCCGTCTGAATGATGATCAAGTTCTCATTCCGGCGAGGATTGTCCACGATCCAGTTCTGCACCACCTGGTTAGAGGCAGAGATAAAAGAGGCATCAGAGCCGGCTGCTACGGCTAAGGTCACATCCACACGCTCACGGGGGTCAACCACTTGATCGTTCGGAGCGGTCGTAGTGACCGTCTGGCGGGTACTCCAGTTGGCCGGAGTGAATGTAAGCGTGGCGGGGGAAACCGTCAGGTCTGCTGTATTCGCAGAAGAGACGTTCAACGTGACGTTGCTGGTTGGAGCTCTATTAAGACAGACCAAGAAAGTATCAGTACCGCCTTCTGCAATGCGGGTGGAACCTCCGTAGGGCAATGTAATGCTAGTGCCAAGATCTGTTTCCCCAATCACGATGCCAGGCGTGTCATTATCCCAGATGGGAATCGTTAGGGTATCTACAGGCGGGTTGTTGTAGCGAACATCCGTGCTTGTCAGCAGAAAACGTAATGTCGTTGAGTGCGGATTTGCCTCATTCAGCGCATCATCCACCGCAGTAACAGTGACGCCTTGATCCGTGGTACCATTGGCACTGGTGAAAGTCAGGGAATTCGGGCTAACCGTGATCTGACTGCTATCAGATAGGATGGTCACTGTGACATTAGCGCTGGGAGCCACTGGCAGTCGGACGTTAAAGCGGTCTCCTGCATGAATCCAACCATTAGTCACCGAGCCGCTGAAGGCTGGCCCGCCTTCAGCCACAGCCGTGTAGCCATCCAGATGAGTGACCGTGAGAGGAAGATTGTCATTATCCACAACCAAAACCGTCAACGGCGTTGTGCGCAATCCATGATAGGCGCGGTCATTGCTTTGAAGGGTGTGATAGATGAGTGTAGTCAAATCCCCCTCCACAGTTGTATCATTGAAACCGCTCACCGTCACTGTCTGTGGAGTGTTCCAGTTGGAAGGAGTGAAGGTCAGGCTAGAAACGTTAGTTATAACTTGCCCTGTAGGCGGCACGGAGGTGTTTAACACGGGTGCGATATTCACCGTTACATTCGAGGTTGGCCGAGAAGCTAGAGAGAGCGAGTAGGTGTCTGTAACCCCCCCCTCATTAACTTCTGTACCACCATTCGTCTCGGTGACAATAAGGCCTGAGCCATCATTATCCAGAATGCTCACGCTCAGCGCAGAATGGGTGAAACTCCAATAATTGTTATAATTAGCATCGGCAGAATTATCCGAAGTCGCAGAAGCTACAATAAAACCGCCGCCATGCGGTGGGGGGTCAATAGTCACCGTGGGGGCTGAGGTGTAGCCACTGCCCGCACTAACCACCTGAATGCCCGAGATCGTGCCATCTGAAGCGACGAGCGCGTAGCCATTAGCACCACTGCCGCCCCCTCCACTTATGCTAACCCTTGGCTGCGAGGAGTAACCCGCTCCGCCTTGAGTTATGGTGAAGCCAGTAACGACTCCGCCACTGAACGTAGCCGTGGCCGTGGACTGCAAAGGAATGACATTTTGCACCCAAGCAGAGCGAAGCCCCTGACGATCTGTATCATCAACAGCCCTTACCGTTACAGTCTGATCAACGCTGAAGTTAGACGGAGTAAAGACCACAAAAGATGGGGTGCAAACCAGATGATTGGAGCCAAAGGAAACCGTGACATTCGTGGTAGGTGCCGTGCGCAGACGCACAGTGAAGGTATCCGATAACGAGCCATCCTCCGAAACGCGCGTCTCACCACTTGTGTGGGAAAGGATGATGCGCTCATTCACATCCGTGATCGGGACACCTAGCGTTTGCGCTTGTGCCGCCGTCAGGGTGTAACCTGTGCCTGAAGCCGAATGGGTGATACGACCCATGTGAAGTGGATTGGCAGGATAACTACCTTCTGGAGTGCTATCTCCATTAGCTCTGACGGTGACGGTTTGGTCACTATTCCAGTTGGTGTTGTTGAAGGTCAAAGACTGCGTGGTACTGGTTCCATTAGCTCCAAGGTAAAGGTTACTGATCGAAGTCCCTGGGGTTGCTGGAGCAGATACAGTGACCGTCACTGTTCCTGAAGGGGCGCTAGCCAAGCGCACATTGTAGGTGTCACTGCCAGAACCTTCCGTGACTGCAGTTCCCCCACCAGATTCAGTGATGACAAGGCCGTTGCCACCATCATCGTCTGTCACATTCACTAGATGGGTAGCCGTCAATCCATTGAAATTAGCAGCTGTAGGTGCTGATGACGTAAAGGTCAGCGTGTCATTGGCCGAACCCCCATTTTCAATCGTCGTGTCGTTCACCGCAGTCACCGTTACAGCTTGATTAGTACTCCAGTTGGTGTCGCTGAAGTTGAGACTAGATGGGCTCACGGTAACCTGACTTGCGTTTGCAGCTACATTAACCGTGATCGTCGTACCCGAAGGTGGTGGTGCAGAAAGCCGCACATTCACCTGATCCGTGGCTCCTGCTTCGCGAACCCAAGTCGAGAAACTTGTGGGCGTAATCAAAAGAGCCTCGTTAGGCTTTTCATCATCCAATACTGTCAATGATTCAGGCGGTTGAATGACTCCGTCAAAGCCAGTCCCCGCGCCACTCACATTGAATCGCAGCAGACCATCATTCAAGTTACCCGAGATGCTGTCGTTCGCGGCTGTCACCGTCACAGTTTGGCCAGTGCTCCAGTTGCTACTATTGAAAGTCAGTGAGCTAGTTACCTGACCATTGATGCTAAAGAAAGCTGCGGCGGTCGCGCTATTGTTGCTCAACGTAAAATCACTAATACTCGCATCGCTGCCAGGCTGGGAGGTCGAACCCACAGGATTCGACCATGCATAGTTATACATGAAGTTAATCTTCGCTACGTCGTTTGATTCCGTAGAAATCTGCAATTCTGGAGCGAAGAGCCCATTCTCAGCCATAGCTCCAGGCTTTACGAAATCGGGCAAAAACCAATTAAAGACACTTGGTGCACGTTGAGGCGACTGACCAATGTTACCGGTCAGATCATTGAAACGGAACCGGAAAGGTCCCTGAGCCCATCCCACTGGCAAAGACGGTGGATTGACATTTTGCGTCGAGAACTTGGCGAATTCTCCCGATGGATAAGCACCCGCCAAAGGCGAATCAGTGGCACTGAATGGCGGCGCATTATCTCGCAGAATCGAAACAGGAGCGCCTGAAAAGGCACGGTAGGCACGAAGAAGGCCAGCCAGCGCCACAAGTGGCTCCTTCACTTTACCTTGAGCAATGCTACTGTCCGCCAATTGCAGGCTGCGCGCCTCATAGTCGAGCAAAATGGCCTTACACACTGCACCTAGATCTCCATTCGTTTCACGATAACGCTTCTGAACGCGATAGATATATCCTGAGGATGGGTTGGATGTCACCAAACGCTGAATGAGCCAGCGCGAAATATTAATCGGCGTATTGGTGTGCCCTGGATTGGCTTGCGAGACCTGTCCTGGTTCGGGATAAACCGCTGCGGTAGGAATACCAGCCAATGCATTGTGAGCTTCGTCCATGTCGAGCTTTGCTGCATTATGATAAATGACATCGTTACTGAAACCAGTGGCCGATGGCAGGCCGGTGCGCATTGGGATGTCATACTGACCATGTTTACCGGCCAGAAGACGCTTAGATACTCCCGCAACAATCAAGTCATCAGCAGGATTCACATATGAATTGAAGTCATGATAGATAATGGTGCCGATACGACCCATCAACTTCATCGGCTCAATCCATGGAGTTTGCCAGAAAGAGTGCCCGTCATCCCTGCCGAACCATTGGCTATTGGTAGAGGCACCGTTCTCCAAAATATTGGCTCCGACGCGCTGGCCCGACTGGTGGTTCCAAGTCAGCGTTGTACCATTCCATTGTGACACATAGGCGATGGAATTTCGTTTTCCATGAGACCAGCCTGTCATCACTCTCGCCAGTTCAGTGATATCATTCTGGTCATAGGTAGAGATAGGCAGACCCATGCTATCCAAAACCAAAGATCCATCTGGATGACGCAAGACTAGACCGATTGAAAACAACTGCATGATCTCACGCGCATAATTTTCATCCGGGCTAACCCAAACTCCTGGACTGGCCTCGTACACAGATCGGTTTGCAATGTGGGAGAGATAAACTCCCATCATCGGACTGTAACTCACTTGCTCCAAAAGATTCCGATATTTGCCAAAGGCTCCTGTAGCCAACATATCCCAATAATTGGCGCATCCATAATGCCGAGTCGAAATGGTCTCATCAGCTTCTGAAATGACCAAAATTTCACTCAATGCCAAAGCCATTCTTTGTCGCAGTTGATCGCGTGATTGTAGGATCATCGTCCACCATTCACGACGGCGATTGGGACCATTCTGTGGGAAGTTATTACCAGGACGATTTGTGTCCGCCGTTTGGCTGATCGTAGGCAAACCATTGGCATCAAAGGTCACATTGTAAGCCACGCCGTTAAACTGGGGGTCACTACTAAAGGTTATAGGTTTATTGCCACGGAGCGCGAACTCTTCGTTGTCAGAGGCCATTACTAAGCTGGTAAAATTCACCGATGGTGTCAGTGCTGGATTGATTTGCTCATTCATCCAATCCTCCAAACCCTGCAGATAAGCGGCAGTGACAGCTTGCTGTGTTGGATTCGCTCCCAAGGCTGTAATTCGTG
>JBIKYV010000260.1:0-3390 GCA_044355075.1 Prosthecobacter sp. | reverse complement strand
TCACAAATACACATGGGACACATGGACGAGCGGCGGCAAAAAGACGCTGCACCAGCTCACGGGACTCGGTGCGGCGCTGCTGTTTCTTTTCATCCCGCTGATCTTTCTGGCAAATGTGAACCTCATGCTCTTCCCGGGCGAATGGGAGAAGGTGAAGGGTTTTTTCTCCAGCCTGAGCATTGGCAATGTGCTGCCGCGTTACCTGCACTTCATGGCGGCGAGCCTCGCCATGACGGGACTGTTCCTCGCTGGATGGTTCGGGCGCAAAAACGCCGATCTCTCGCAGCTCGACGGCTTCACGAGGCCGGAGCTGCGCCGGGTTTTCTACAAGGTGTGCGCCTATGTCACGCTCGCGCAGTTCGTGCTCGGGCCGCTGCTGCTGTTCACGCTACCATGGGTTGGCATCACGACCGAACTTTATGTCATCATCTTCAGCGGTGCGGCGGTGGGGCTGATTGCCGTGTGGGTGCTGTTGGGCGAGCTGAAGCTTGATGATGCCTGCATCGGCGGCCGTTACTGGCTCATCGTGACGCTGTTTTCGCTTGTAGTGCTCGGCATGGGCAGCGGACGGCATGTGTATCGGCAGGCGGCGCTGGCGCCACATCAGGCGGAGATCAAGAAACGCACCGAGCGCTATGCAGCGGCGTTGGCTGAGTTTAACAAGAAGCTCGCCGCCGCGCCCTCCTCGGTGGAGCAGAGCGCCGAGCTGCTCTTCATGAACTGCGCAGCCTGTCATGCGCCGAATGTGAAGCTCGTGGGGCCGCCGCTCACGGAAATCGCGCAAATCTACGCGGGTAATCCCGATGGCATCGTCGCGTGGGCGAAGGCTCCGGGCAAAAAGCGGCTGGAACTGCCGCAGATGCCGCCCTTTGCTCATCTGGCTGACGCGAGCCTGCGCAAGATCGCCGAGCTGATGCTGGAAAAAGGCAAGGCCGCGAAGTAGTGGGGGCATTCCTGCCCCCTCTTCAAAGACGGGTGAGGAATGGCCCGAATACGGTCCCATCTCCATGAGCGGGCCAGGAATGGCCCGAATACCTATGCCCCACACCAATCATCCTCCCTTACCCACGCTACGCTGGCAGCGATGGCTCGGGCTGAGCGAGGTATGGGCCGGTGGAGCGCTTTCCGCCCGTGTGCTGGTGCTGCTGCGCTGGCTCGCGGCATTGGGGCAGGGCGCGACGCTCTACATCGTGTGGAGGCTGGGTGTGGAGGTGCCGTGGTGGCAGTGCGGCGGCGCGGTGGTGGTGACGCTGATCACGAACGCGCTTCTCCAATGGTGGCTGCGCCAGATCCGCTGGGAAATGCGGGATGGCTTCTTCCACATTCTGCTTTGTGACTCGTTCATGCTCACGTTTCTGCTGCACTGGACGGGCGGCTTGGTGAACCCCTTCGCACTGTTCTACCTGGTGCAGCTCACGCTCGCGGCGGTGGCGTTGCGATCCTCGGCGGTGGTCAGTCTCGGGCTGCTGATGACAGGCGCTTTTCTCTGGCTCTGGAAGTGCGCGGTGCCGCTGCGCATGCAGGATGGCTCCGCAGTGCCGGGAGAAAGGCTCACGCAGGGCTTTCTCGCCGCGCTCGTGCTTTCGGGTGGATTTGTGCTCACGCTTCTGCTCGCGCTGCGTCGCCGCTCGCATCGTCTGCAAAAGGAGCGCGAGCGCCTGCGTCGTGAACTGGAGGTCCGTGAACGTTTTCTCTCGGTCGCGGCACTGGCGACGGGTTTTGCGCATGAGCTGGGCACGCCGCTCGGCACCATCGCGCTGGCGGCGGAGGAGATGAAAGCACAACCCGATGCGGAAACGGCGGCGATCATCATCCGGGAAGCCGAGCGCTGCCAAAAAGTGCTGCAGCGCCTCCGCGAACTCGGTCAGGAGGCGACTGGTCGCTCCGCCGAGCCCTGCGTCGTCTGGCGCACGATCGAGGCCACGTTGAACGAACTGCCGGAAACGCAGCGCCAGCGTGTGAAGCTCGATTTGAAGGCTCAAGAGGTTTCGGTGGCCTGCGCTGGCCTGCGCGAGGCTTTGCTCGTCTTGCTGCGAAATGCGCTGCTTGCCTCCGCAGATGATGAAAAGGTCGTCTTGCGTGTCGAATCGGCTTCTGAGGCCCTGCGCTTCATCGTTGAGGATCGTGGCTCGGGGTTCAGCGACGAGATGCTCCACCACTGGGGCGAGCCCTTTCGCAGCACGCGTGATCTCGGCAGCGGCATGGGCCTAGGTTTGTTCTTTGTGCGCCGACTCGCCGCTTCGATGCAGGGTGGCATCGAGGTCGAAAATCTCGCCACGGGCGGTGCCCGCGTGATGCTGACGCTGCCTCAATCACCTCCCGCTCACTCATGAATGTGCTCCTCATCGAAGATGACGACGGATTTCGGGCCACGCTCGCGCTCGCGTTGCGGCGTCGCGGTTGCAACGTGCTGCAAGCTGCCGGTAAGCATGAGGCGCTCGGTCTTGTCGAGACCGGTGGCATCCATGCCATCGTGCTCGACATGCGCCTCGGTGCGGTGGACGGCCTGACCTTGATCCCCACGCTGCGTGAGAAGCTGCCGCTGGTCCGCCTCATCGTGCTCACCGGCTATGGCAGCATTCCAGGCGCTCTCGAAGCCGTGAGGTTCGGCGCCGATGACTACCTGCTCAAGCCCGCCAGTGCTTACCAGGTGCTCGCCGCGCTGCAAGGCCGCGCCAGCGCCTCGCCCCGCCCCTCCGCCAACGACGTGCCCAGCCTCGCCAGGCTCGAATGGGAGCACATTCAGCGCGTGCTGCACGACTGCGGCGGCAACATCTCCCACACCGCCGAAGCCCTCGGCATCGACCGGCGAACCCTCCAGCGAAAGCTCGCCAAGATGCCGCCTGAGATGTAACCGGGCCATTCCAGGCCCGCAGTTTGGGGTAATCGGGCGATTTTTCGTCCGTCAGATGGGGGGCAGGAATGCCCCCCATTACAGTAATCGGGCCATTCTTGGCCCGTCAGAGAGGACTGGAATGTCCCCGATACTGTGAACTTGAAGCGGGGCAGGAATGCACCGAAGAGGTTTCGTGCGTTCTTCGGTGCCCTTCCAATGCTTGAGCCGCAGCTTGCCGGTGGACATCACCCAGCAGACCTTGCCGCATTGGGTGCAACCAGGCGTGAGCTACTTCTTCACCTTCCGCCTCGCGGACTCCGTTCCGCAGGACCTGCTGGAAGACTGGATTCGGCAGCGCAACGCGTGGCTGGCGCATCATCCGCAGCCGTGGTCTCCAGCCGACACATTGGAGTATGCCGAGCGATTCACCGAACGCATGGATGCTTGGCTGGATGCCGGGCTCGGAAGCTGTGTGCTGCGTGATCCCGATGTTCGTCAGATCGTGGAGGACTCGATTACCAAGTTTGATGGCCTGCGGCATGATCTCGACAGCC
>JBIKYV010000289.1:0-3395 GCA_044355075.1 Prosthecobacter sp. | reverse complement strand
GCTAGCGACGGATGTGTTCTTTTGTGCACTTAACGAGACTGCTTCAGGTAGGCGATCAGGTCTGCGAGTAACTGCGTTGTCATTGCTTGCTCCAGCCCCTCCGGCATCAGAGAGATGCCTGCGCTTTGAGGAGGGCTACTTAACGTTGCACAGCGTCGATCTGCAGCGCCTAAGCTCGCCAGAACGGTGGCGTGCTCATGCTTAAACTGCTGGTCACGCAAGCATCTAGGTATTGTTAGTTCGGCCTTGGGTTGTTTACCCCACTTTTGCCGCACGTGAAGACGAAGGAGGTTCAAGACATGAACCTCAACACAAGCACAGCTCTTAATATCAAGTTTCAGAATAGCTGGATACAGGCCTTAGTGATCAGCTTTAGCATGGTTGTTTGTGCTAATGATGCACTGGCGCAGACCACTACAACCATCACCACTTCAGGCACCTTCCCCGTTCCAACAGGAGTGACGAGCATTACCGTTCGAGCCTGGGGTGGAGGCGGCGGTGGCGGCGGTGGCACCCATGGAAACTATGGCGGCGGTGGCGGCGGTGCTTATGCCACCATTGTCATCCCGGTGACGACGGGTCAGGTTTATGATGTGGTGATTGGCACAGGTGGAACTGGAGGCAATACATCCACGGCAGGTCAGTCGGGTGGTTCTACGACATTCAAACTGGGTAGCACCACACTGGTTGAAGCCGTCGGCGGGGCTGCCGGAGCTTCATCCGGCTCAGCAGCCGGTGGTGCAGCGGCCTCATGCACGCCATCAACCGGGGCCTACTCAGGTGGCGCAGGCGCCGGCGCCTCTGGCCCAAATGGAGGTGGTGGCGGAGCTGGTGCCACTATGTCTGCGAATGGCGCGAACGGAAGCGGCACGACCGGTGGTGGCACAGGCAATGGCAAAGGTGGAAACGCCAGCTCAGTAGCAAGCCCAGGCGCTCTGGAAAATGGCACTAGTCCGGGCGGTGGCGGGGGTGGAAAGGCTAATGGTTCTTTCACCGCTGGCTCAGGAGCAAGGGGTGAGGTGGCTATCACCTACACAGCCGTTACTGAAGATAACCGTGCGATGAGCCTAACGAATGTCACGGTGAACGAAGCGTCTCCCTATGCGGTCTTCACGTTGATGGGCTATGAAAGTCAGAAAGCCTACCTCAGCCTGACTGGTCAGAATGCAGATGGCAGCAACTTGGTGAGCATCGAATACTTCAACGGCACTGCTTGGGTGAGCTACACCGCTGCCGGTGTGATTCTACCAACCAATGGTGATGCAACGCTGGCAGAGTCCACGACCCTTCTGGTTCGCGTGGCGATCACGCCGGAACAGGAGACTGCGGTGGATGGTCCTGAGACTTACACGCTTCTCGCTGAAACGGCGAATAGCACCGACAGCACAGGGGGCAGCGGCACAATCAAAGATGACGGCACGGGTTCCATCTTCCTGGCCAGCAACAACACCAGCACACCGAATGATCCGACGGCAGGTGGTTACACAGGCCCAGCCTTCGATGATGACCGTGCGATGAGCCTAACCAATGTCACCGTGAACGAGGCATCTCCCTATGCGGTGTTCACGCTCACAGGTTATGAAAACCAGAAAGCCTTCCTGAGCCTAACAGGTCAAAACGCTGACACGAATGATCTTGTGGGCATCGAGTATTGGGATGGCGACAGCTGGGAGCCTTATCCTGTCGGCGGTGTCACTCTCCCCGATGATAGCGATGGCACCCCAGGCGAAACCTCCACCATGCTCGTGCGTGTGGACATCAGCCCCGAGCAGGAGACGACTGTGGATGGTCCTGAGACCTACACGCTTCTCGCTGAGACGACGGGTGGCACCGACAGCACAGGTGGCAGCGGCACGATCAAAGATGACGGCACAGGCTCGATCTTCCTGGCCAGCAACAACACCAGCACGCCGGATGATCCCACCGCAGGTGGTTACACAGGGCCAGCCTTGGATGATGACCGTCGCATCAGCATTTCAGATGTCACCGTGAACGAGGCATCTCCCTATGCTGTCTTCACACTCACGGGTAAAGAAGGTCAGGTCGCTTTGTTAAGTCTATCGGGACAGAACGCTGATGGCGCTAATTTGATAGATATCGATTATTTTGATGGCACAGCATGGCAAGCCTATGCCGGAGTTGGTGTAACACTCCCAAATGATGGCGATGGAATTGCTGGCGAAGATTCAATCCAGTTAGTTCGGGTAAAGATCTTGCCTGAGCAAGAATCTACTCTGGACGGTCCTGAAACTTATATCTTGGTGGCGACGACCAGCGGGGTTACTAGCACAGGCGGAAATGGCACGATCAAAGATGATGGCACAGGCTCGATCTTCCTAGCCAGCAACAACACCAGCACGCCAGATGATCCCACCGCAGGTGGTTACACAGGACCAGCCTTGGATGATGACGCTTTCTTGAAGTGGGGAATCGCAGGCAGTGATCCTGCAGATGGATGGATGGATGCAACCATCGTGCCCAATGCCACGTCTACCCCAGTCCTTTATGCTGGAACCAACGATGGCCGCTTCGACGTCAGCATGACAACCTACGGTTTTGATAGCAACTGGCTCCAACCCATCGGCACCGAGTCGAGCTGGGGCATCAACGCCACCAGCATTGGATCAACAGCAACCGTTCGATTCCGCTTCTACAATCCCGGCACCACGGCGCCCCACTCCGTGCGCAATATCTGCTTCAGCATTGAGGATGCTGAGCTCCTGGAGGAGTTCGTGGACTTCAGCTACTGGAACGCTGCGGGTGTTGAAGTTCAGGTGCCTTGGAATTCACCTATCTTCTCCTACAGTCACACCCCCGTCTTCGCAGCTTCTGCATCTATTGTCCAAAATGGAGCGCCCCTGGTATCTAAGGTGCAAGCAGGCAAATGGATTCGTATTGATCTCCGTGGCATTCCGGTGACCGGGTTGCGCTTCAGTCATCGCAAAGCTTCTCCATCTGCTGGCAGCGTGGTGGTCACTCATCTGGCTGGCGATCATTATCCTGGTTTCCTTGGCCTTGGTGGCAACTTCTCGCCGATTGTCATGAAGGCGGATAAAAATGGCAACGCTATTGTTCCTGACTACACCACCCAAGCCACTTATGACCCCAGCGTGACTGGTGTGGTCACTCAGACCCCTGCTGCGGGCAGCACAATCTCTGTGGGAACTCATAACATTGGCGTTGTGCTGACCACGGGTAGCGGCTTGAGGAGTTCGCTTGGCTTTTATCTAGTGGTGCAGGCACTGGCGCCACCACGACTTGCCTTGCTTCAACCTGCCTCGTCGATTACGCCGGTCATCCAAGCCTTTCCTTATCGAGTCAAGGGAACCATTAGTGACCTAGAACGTGACGGCATCAGTTGGGTAAAGGTGGCGCTCAACGGAGGTGCACCTGTG
>JBIKYV010000259.1:0-3418 GCA_044355075.1 Prosthecobacter sp. | reverse complement strand
GAAAGTCTTCAAATAAGAGCGCATGGCTGGAATAAGGCCAAGATCATCCAATACGGCGGGTCTAAGATCACGCGCAAAGCGGTGGATAACATTCACGGACTTCTCCACGAGGCGCTGGGCGACCTCGATCTTTTTTTGAAGATCACGCGTGCTGGAAGCGGTTTTCGTTTTGAGAGCGGTGAGCCGCACATTGATGCCATTGAGCATTTGCGCGATGACATCGTGCAGCTCACGGCTGATCTTCTTCCGCTCTTCTTCTTGGGCGGAAAGCATTCGGCGGGAAAGTAAGCGCAATTCATTCTGCATGCGGCGGGATTTCTGCAACAGCTGGCTGGAGGTCTGCTCGCTGGTGCGAAGTGATTGCTCCACGCTATGGCGGCGCTCAATTTCACGTTTGAGTTCGTCGTTAATTGTGGCCAGCTCTACGGTGCGCTGCGTGAGCGTTTCAATGATGACCTTCAAATGCACATTAGCCTCACGGGCACCCCGATGGGTCTCTTCAATCGGAGTGAGCGCCTCGGCAAAAAAGATACCAGCCCGGCCGATCACGGCATCATGTTTGTGCGTTGCTTGCCCCGGCAGTATCAAAGAGGTCATGGCCTCCTCATGAAGCCGAGCAAGGTCCAGTGTTTCGAGGCCTGCCTCCATAGCCTTGTGACCGAGTTTTCGAGCCGATTGAAGATTCTCGTGTTTCACCCCCTGCACATGACGCTGAAGAGCTAAGCGGTAGCTGCGGGAGAGAACATCCAATTTTGCTTTCATAAGTAGGGGCTATTGCCAAAAGAAAACGCTGGATAGTTTGCCTGAACCTCTTCACCAATTGCTGAGTGATGGCTATTTCTTGCTTAATGGATGTTCGTCTGTCATTAAGCTCGCGCTTAAGCTCTAGCAGCCGAATATGTAAACCAATCAGCATCTGAGCTGTTTTTTCGCGCAATCGCGTGCTGACAAGGTATTTTTGCCGCTCATTTTTGAGCATAATTTGGTGAGCTATAGCTTTCAATTTTACTTCCACCAGCTTTGACTCGCTTACAAGTGAATAAAAACTGATCTGGCTGTTCTTAAGCGCAACTTCAGATACTTTTCGACACCTAACCTCTCTTTTTAGCTCACGTTTAGACCTAACTAACTCTTTCTTGCGACGCCTTAGCACTCTGATAATCTCTATCAAATGAGCACTTGCCTCAAGTGCGATGCGATGGGTTTCCTCCAAAGGCATCACTGCCTCAGTAAAAAATTTAGCGGCTAAATCAATCATCGCCTCTCGCTCCTTAGTCGAGACTGCTGCTGGCAAAAGTTTTGCTAGCGCCTGTTCATGCATGCGGACGAGATCCAACGTATCCAGACCTATAGTCACCGCACGATTGCCAATTCGGCGACTCAATACCTTCCCTGTTTTGTCATGGAGGTACTGACGCAGTGCCTTGAGGTAATGGCCTTCGAGTCGGCTCAGCGGTGTCGATTTAGTCATGGCGAGCGAAGCCTTTTTCATCAAGCATGCCGGGGCAGTTTAATAAGACCATGGGGTAAACACTCCATTGGGAGCAGCGATCTTCAGACGCATATCTTAAGCTCATTACCGTGCATTGGAACAGTGGGAATACACCCCATGGTCAAAGCAAGTGAGGAACGACATCATGGCACTCCCATGAAATCTAAAGCAACGCACACCCGATCGAAATCCACGGCAAAAGCTAGCATTAAAGCGAGCAACGGCCACACGGCTCACCCGGAACCTTCGGCACATGGTTTCACGCCTTCCACCGAGGCAGTGGCGATTCGCGCTTACTTAAACTACGAAAACAACGGCGCTGTCGATGGTCATGACGTGGAACACTGGCTCGCCGCTGAGGCTGCTCTGCGTGCCGAGCAAAACCACGCCCACAAATAAGAATTCAAACTAGCCCTCACGAATATGCACTCTCTCCATCCATGCTCAAACTGCACCATGCAGTGCCACTTGCATGATGCACCCATGTGCGTTTGCAATCTTGTGCCCCTAACAGGCGAACACGCACCGATCTCGTTTGGTCTTCGCCTTGGCCTAAACCACGTGTATGGCGAAGATCATGTGCCACCCTGTGTGCATGGCCCTCTCGGAGCTGCCTATTGGTCTATACAATCGACTGCGAACGGACTCACACCGGTCAACGATTAAGACTTCACACCATGGTGACGGGCAAACATGCAAGCCATGATCCTCACCCCCTCAATCTCCCAATGCCAGCTTATGCCACGCTTATTAAAGACCGAGACACCTTCAGTTAACCAAAAGAAAGATCGGGTGTATAAACTGATCGAACTCACAAGCACCTCAAAGTCGTGCATTGAAGACGCCGTTGAAAAAGCTATCAAGCGTGCCCGCAAGACCGTGAAAAATCTGAAATGGTTCCAGATCATTGAAACACGCGGCACCATCGACAAAGGTCAAATTGATCGCTGGCAGGTCACCCTGAAAGTCGGCTTCAACGTCGAGGATAGATGAAAACGAACCCTAAAGAAATTCATATCGACATCCTAAACAGTGAGGAAAATGCCAGCATCGGCATGCACGCAAAACACGTCCCACAAAAAATGGCAGCAAAAAGACAGGGGAAATCAGCGCGGAAGCCAAGGAATAACCGGTGATCATATCACGTGCTTCCATTGATAAATTCCTCCCCTCATCTTAGCTTCAGTGGCAGGATGCGACCATATTTTATCTCGTATTACCTAGCTTGACTGCACAGGAGCAAAAGACATGGCTACCATTGCTGAAGGCCTGTTAAAGGACTTACGCCAGCCTACAATCATGCCCTGGTGAGCATTCTCATCGCATTCTGCGTCTGCCACCATTTCCCTGAATCAGGGTGCCTTTTGATTTCGGCACGAAGACGCATTGAATTGCTTTGCCAGTATGGTCGGTTCGTCATTCGAGTGCGCAGAGGCCTACTGAGTAACCATGCTGAACTCTTGTGAAGTATTGCAGAGCCTGATGGGTAGCATTTCACCCCATGGCAAATACATCAAAAGCTCGTGATGATTACCATCCTATGATCTCCAGCCTTCCCCTTGCTTTCCCCATCGTGTCCAGTCTTGAAGCCGGTCTGCGTAGAGATTGCATCCGTTTGATCGAGTTTGAGTCAGCACTCACTAGCGTGCTAGAGGAATCTAGCGAACTAGCAAATGTGCAAGGATCACCTGCTGATTGGAACATCGGCTGCCAGCATCACTGGAATCATGTCAAAGCTGTACTTCGACGCATTCATCGCCACCTCGCCGAGATGCATGATGCGGTGGACAATAGCCATCCAGAAGAGGCCTGGATGTTGTGGGAGGATCTCCAGCATCAGGAATCCAGGCTCGCTATGGCGCTAAGTGGCCTTCAAGATCAAGCCGCTCATCTCAATGAGTCCGCAGCAGAGGAATGGAAGAAGCT
>JBIKYV010000258.1:0-3420 GCA_044355075.1 Prosthecobacter sp. | reverse complement strand
GATGAAATCCGTGCACGATGGATGGGAATCATGCGAGCTTTCTCGTAGTTTTGAGGATTCAAAGGTTTCGCCAATGGATGCGAATGAGGCTCTGCGCCGAGAGAAACCATCGACTCCATGGAACGCACGACCGCCTCAAAATAGAGCTGGTGTCCTGTCTCTGGATGGGGGTGAACCCCATCGGGAGCGAACACGAAGCGATCCGCCATAGCCTGCTTTTCTTCTTCATTGCTAGGCAACTTTGCCTTCCACTCTAATTTTCCAGCTTTCGCCAATTTTGCGACTTCCATGCCCATATGAATGGTCGGAATGCCGTAGTGATCTGCCACCTTCTCCATGGCCGTAGCCGAGCGCTGGAATTTACCTTCCATCATGGGCGGCGACAGCGCCTGAGTCAGGGTATAGACGAAGCAAATATCGCATTCAGGCAAAGCTAACCACGTTTGGCGCACGATGCCCTCCATGCAGCGAATGATCTGCACAGGGTCAGCCCCACCATCATTTACCGCGAATTCGATGAACAATAAGTCCGGCTTGTGAGCGAGCACATCCTGCCCAACACGAAACACCCCGAGATCTGAGCCTGTGCCACCAATCGCAGCATTAATTTCAGAAAAACGAACCTGGGGCCACACCTGCTGAAAATGAGCTAAGGTTTTCACCCGCCAACCTGGCTGAGCCGTGATGCTACCACCAAGGTAACCAACGCGAACATCAGCTTTCGATTGGCGGACCTTGTTGAAAAAGTTGGGCAATCCAGCACGGGGAAAGCATTCTTTAGCATCGGCTAAAGTCGTAAAATCCTCCGCTGCGCAGGAAATCGAAACGAAAAGAACAAAAACTGCTAGGGAACGCAAATGTAACATCATTGAAGAACCAACAAGCCGAGACAGCAAAGCGCCTCCTTTCAGGAAATCTTTTTGCAAAGGCTTGCCTTCCCGAATGGCTCAACTTAGAAAACGAAATTATCCGTATTTATGAGCGCAGACTTTTCCACTCCACAAATCCCAGCCCTTGGCATCATGGAACCCCTTGGTGACGAGGACCGTGATATCCTCAGCGGCTATGGTGAATTCAGACCCGTGCAGGCTGGCAGCCATCTGATCGAAGAAGGCAGTGTCCAAACAGGCCTCTATTTCATCATCAGTGGCAAATTTCATGCCACGGCTATGCGCGGAGGTCACAAAGTCCTGCTCGGTAGCGTCGGCACCGGAGAAACTGTCGGTGAGATCAATCTTCTCGACCCTTCTGCCGCTAGCGCGACCGTAACGGCTGTAGAGTTCAGCCAAGTCTGGTACATTGATTCTAAAAGCCTCGAGTCCTACATCAACGAATATCCAAGAGCTGCCGCATGGCTGCTGATTGGTGTGGGAAAAACGATTGCCCGCCGCTTGCGCTCGGTGAATGAAAAGATCGCGAGCTTTTACGGTGGTTGATGAATCACGAATAGATCCATTGCAAAGAGCCTAGAATTTCACTTCTAGGCTCTTTTTTTTACCTAACGAGTTTGAGGCAAAACACGAACAATGACCGCTTGCTTAGCTTCTAGGTATTTTCTAGTGACGCGCTGAACATCCTTGGTCGTTAGAGCTGCGATCTTCTCCGGCAGCGATTGATAATACTCCAGACCAAGGCCGTTGAGTTCACACCAAGCGTAGGCATCAGCCAAGCTAGCATTTCCCTGCTGCATCCTCAGCCACTGAGATCTCCACGCTGTCTTGGCACGGTCTAATTCAGCTTCAGTTAGTCCTTTTTTTGCAAGATCCGCTATCAGGCGGAGCATCTCCGCCTGAGCCAAGTCCACGCGTTTTGGATCGGTGCCAACGTAGAAATAAAAAGCGCCTGCGCCCAGTGCCGCGAACTGCTGAGCGCCGACATAATAGGCTAAGCCAAGCTCTTCGCGGATACGATTGAATAAACGACTCCCCATGTCACTGCAGGCTTCATCCACCAAGGTCAGAGCATGGGCATCGGCATCATGCAGGCCGACGCTTCGAAAGCCGATCACAACCACCGCCTGCTCTTTCTCCATAGAGATTTCGTGATTGGTTGAAGCCTGCCGTTTTGCAGATGGCAGTGTCACGATGGCACGACGTTTGCCAGGGGGCAGCTTCAGCAAAGCCTTCTCAATGTGTCGATGCATCGTCTCCGCCTTGACATCTCCTACAATGCTGATGACTCCATTCGCACCGGTGATTGATTCGCTGAGTATACTCCTACAATCCTCGACACGCAGTGAGGCTACTGAGCTTTCTGAACCAAGTGCCGTACGCGCAAAAGATTGCCCAACGAAAATTTCTGACCTAGCACGTCGCAAAGCCACTGTGAGTGGATCTTCTTTCTCTTCCTGAATTTGAGCGAGTTGCCGAGAGCGCACTTTCTCTAGCTCAGCCGCAGGAAGCTTAGCACGAAGCAATAGGTCTGCCAAAAGATCAACCGCTAGAGCTTCGTCACCGCGCATGACGTCGGCACCGAGCATATAACGATGCGCATCAGCTTGGCACAGCAGACCACCTCCTTGATTTTCAAGTTCTGTCGCAATTTGAGCGGCACTGCGTTTTTTCGTGCCTTTGAGTAGCAATGCACTCGACACTTGGGTAATTCCCGCATTAGCCTCCGTTTCGGCAGGCACCCCAGCAAGGAAAGTAGCACGGAGAGAAATAAGAGGAAGGCGACGATTTTCTTGAATGAGCAGCGTCAACCCGTTCTTTAGCGTGAATCGCTGAATCGAGGCAGTAGAGGTTTCGGAATGAAGACTTGGCGAAGAGTCACGCACATTGGGCCCCACGGTTATCACTGAGAGAGTCTCATCCTTGAGATAAGTTCGCGCGGCATTGCGTATGTCAGTGGCAGTGAGCTGACTCAGCGTTCTGAGGTAGTGCTGAGGATATTCCAAACTGCCCGTCGTCAACCATCCATGACCGAGTAGAGCTGCTTGGCCTTTGGTGCTGGCGAGGCTACGGATTTGATAGCCTAGTGTAGCACGCAAAGCCTTAGAGAGCTCCTCAGCATCGGGCCCATGCTCGCGCATTTCACGAACCACCTGAAGCATTGCTTGTTGGCAGGCAGCAACCTTGTCGGGAGCGCACTCGACATCCAAATTGATCACACCACATTCCTGAGCCCCCCACGCACTGGCCCAAGCCGCGTGTGCGATGGCCAACTCGTCCTTCAACTTTAAATTCAGTCTCGAACTCCGACCGCTGCCAAGTAAGAAGGCTAACACTTCCAGGGCAGGTTTGTCGACATGCCCATCCCCAGGAATCTGCCATCCCAGAGCAACATGACTTAATTCTGTAGCGAAATCCTGATGTGCAAGGCGCTGCCCCATTTGCCTAGGCTCCACCGGTAGAATCACAGGCTCATAGGGACGTCGCGGCCAGTCTCCATACATCCTTTCCACTGCGGCAAAGGTAGCTT
>JBIKYV010000257.1:0-3437 GCA_044355075.1 Prosthecobacter sp. | reverse complement strand
CGGCTATCCATGAAACGGGACCGCTTGCCGGGATGATTGCTCCTGGAGGCGGAATCAAAGACGGGCCTTTCAGCACCGCCATCACGGCCAGGCAGCGCTCGTATTGAATGCGTTCAAGCCGTGTTCGCATCGCAGGCTCAATTTCTATTTCGCCAACTGCCAGTAGCGTGAGAGATTGTGGCACCGGGGGTGTGAGCAGCACGGCTGAGGCCGAGTAAAAAAAACCGGTGCTCGTCTCGACAAAGTAGCGATCACCGACACGGCGGATCGCCACAACTTGATTTTCCATCCGTGTTTCCAAGCCCTGCGCCAGATACTTGGCAACGGCGGTCATGGCTGGCTGGCCACGCCAGCGCGTGTGCCCTTCAGCCGCAGCGGAGAAGCCCTGGCACCATTCCGTCGTCATGCCTGCCTTCGCACCTTGTTTGAGGATTTTTTCAAAGCGAGCATCACGGGTGGTGATGAACTGCGCTCCATGATCAAAGGTGGCCTCACCGATACGACGACTGGCTAGCCTACCGCCAAAACCCCGGCCCTTATCTAGCAAAAGCACGCTGCGACCAGCGTTCTGAATCTCACGCGCCGCGATGAGTCCTGAGACACCTGTGCCAATGATCAGCACCTCAACGGGAAGTTCATGAGTCGTCATAGAAATTTTCAAAGAATGGAAGTTTATTTGGGTGCTTTATGATGACATGGACTGGGTAGCTCACATCTTCCTCCGAAAGAGAAAAGGTCTGCTCCAGATGGAGAAAATTTTTCTATACCTGAACTCCCTCAAGAGCACGTGAGGTCGAGGCTGAACTCCATATGCTGATTTTGTGATTGATTCGTTGTGGCACTAGCAAATACGCCTGAGAGCAGCTAACAGACTATGGCATGATCGCTTCACCAGGGGCGGTGACTGCTAACGCAAGGGGCTAAAGCGGAGGATTGGGTTTTGTGAGACGTGAATTGAGTAGTAACGGAAGATCACGACCAGGGTGTTCTGAAGACTTCACGGCTGTTGCCACCGAATCTCGAGACTGAGGCCGCAGCCGCCTACCACGGCGACAGGGTCGACCAGCAATCTTAGCGACATCGAGGACTCGTTCGGGTTGCCAATCGATATCATGAAACGTTACCCAGGTTGTCTCACCAGGAACGGAACCGAGATCATGTCCACGCCGCGTGTGTTTTAAAGCGCGTTTGCAGCACCCGCAACCGTTCACAATCAATCGCGCTGTCACACGGATGCTCGAAAAATCAGCTGAAACTGTCCCGCATTCACGGGTCACCTGTCGGCAGAAGCCTGATGGTTATTTCTGCCGCTGCATCAGCCACTGGATGGCGGCAGCCTCGCCATAGAGCTTGAGTCGGTCGATGTAGAGGGTGATTTCCGTGATATTGCCGCCTTCCATCAGGGCCTGCCATTGCGGACTGCTGCCAAGGGCGCGGATGGCATCCTGCCGCTGCTGAAGTTCTTTCTGCCGCCCAGCTCTCCTGGAGGGGGGTAGAAACTGCCGTTCAATGGTCATTCCAACCAATTCATCAATCATGTAGTTGGCACTGGACTGCATCTGGCGGCCAAGCGCCTCGCCCATCTGCCGCACGGATTCTGCAGAGTCATCATCATTCGCCGCAGTGTAGCCTTGCAGCAGGTTCGCAAGTTGTCGAGACAGGTCGCGCATGGGCTCGATCTGTCGGCGCTGAAGCCCGAGCATCGCTGCCGCCTTGGCTTGCACGGGACTGAACCCAGCTGCCAGATAGGCTTCCTCGGCGCTTTGCTGGGCTTCCAGGGCATGATCGTCAAAACGAATCTTGCCAGCCGCAGCGATGAGATCGCCATAGGCTTCTTCGATGTGCCCACTCCGGAAGTGATCCAGTGCAGAAAGATGGTTTGCGAGCGCATTTTCAGGATCCAGGACTTTCATGGCATCAATCGCTCGACGACGCTCGGCAGCGACCCCGCTTCGAAGCGCCACCTCGGTCTGCACCATAGGATCATTCGGATACCTTTGCGCGGCCTCGCGCAAGAATGCGATGTCACCGGTCAGCCGCATGGCCGCGAGCAGGCTTTCCGCGCTACGTCTGTTCTTTGACAAATAGGACGTGAGCTGTGCAGGACTGAGTTTCAGCAGCTTGCCGTTGTCTTTGAAAAGCTGGGACAATGGCCCTTCAGCAACTCCGGGTGCGCTGGTGGGTGTTTCGCTGGCTTGCGGCAAAGGGGGCACCTTAGGGGTTGGCATCGCCGGGGATTTTACTTTGGTGGGGATGGCTGAGGTTTGGGGCGGCGGCTGAATCTCACGCGACTGCCCCAGTCTCCAGCCGATTGGGATTGAGGCGGCGACAGTGACGCAGAGAAAAATTTTGGCTGTCGTGGTCATGGCGATGAGATGGGGTGCTAGAAAAGTGGATGATGCAGAAGTGATCTTTCAAGCAGTTTATCCGTTTCCTTGCTTGATCTCGTCATGCCGTGTTCAGCTATTTTGGATTTCATTCAGCATCCCGTTGCTGCTGCTGAACTTGTCCGCCTCAATGCCGAGCTTTTGAAGCATGGTCACAAAAAGGTTCGCTAGCGGGGTGTTGTTCTGCGAATCAAAAGCGATGTGCCGACCGTGCTTAAAACCGCCGCCCGCAAGGATCACGGGAAGGTTTTGGTTGCTGTGAGAGTTGGCGTTGCCGAGGCAGCTTCCATAGAGGATCTGGGTGTGGTCGAGCAGGGTGCCGCCGTTTTCGTTGACCGAATGAAAGGCGGTCAACAGGTCGCCAAAGGCGCTCATCTGCGCAGCTTCGATCTTTTGCAACTCGGCGATCTTATCGGGTTCATTGCCGTGGTGGGTGAGACCGTGGGTCTCGCTCTTCACACCGGGCACGTGCGGCACGACGCTGAAGGTGCTGAGCGAGAGGGTGATCACACGGGTGCTGTCTGTCTGCAAAGCAAGGCGAATGAGGTCAAACATGAGCCTCGACCTAGCGATGACCTCATTCGCATCGGCAATGTCTTTGGGCTGCGGATACTCCACCTTGGGCTTCGCGCAGTTTTCCCACTCGATGCTGCGCTGGAGACGCCCTTCGAGTTCGCGCACGCTTTGAAAATATTGATCGAGGCGAGCGCGGTCTTCAGGTGCGGCGGACTTCTCGAGGTGCTTCGCCTTGTCGAGAATTAGATCAAGAACGCTCCCACCCGCCTGGATGCGACGCATGGCGACGGCTTTCTCCTCGGGCGTTCCTGCGACGAACAGACGGCGATAAAGCTTCTCTGCGCTCTTTTCCGCCGGCAACATAACGCCGGAGCGTGAAATCGCGATAGATTCGCCATAGTGCTCACCTTTGCTGACAGAGACGGCGAGCGAAGGGAAACGTGTGTCGAGACCGAGCTGTTCAGCGGCGAACTGGTCGAGCGAGAGGCTGTTGCGGAACGTAGGCTGCCCGGGATGCGGTGCGCCGCTGAGAAA
>JBIKYV010000114.1:0-12318 GCA_044355075.1 Prosthecobacter sp. | reverse complement strand
AATGGTAAGCCATGTTGGTGCCCTTTGATTTTGGCGCAGCTACACCATGAATCTTGTGTTGCTTGTTGCCGATACCGTAACTTTTGAGTTCCAGGCCCCAACTCCATGATCCATTCAATGGTCTGATGAGAAAGTGACGCCCATTGAATTCAGTTTGCCATTTTTGTGCAGGGTTGCGTGCGACCCATAATTCTTTCTCGAATCTATACCCGTAAACCCAAGCTTCGTGGGCCTCTCTTATGCCTTTGATTCTATCGCCATCGGTTTGAATTTTTAAATTCGCCTCATAATCATTTTTTGGTTTTGTGAATACTTTATTCTGAGCAGCTTGCGCAGCATGAAGTAGATTGACGATAATCAAAAAGTTAACGATTAAGGCATATTGCCAAATTGGCACTTTTACACTCATTTCTTTAATTTAAACTTTTTGCTAACATCACTCAGTTCAAGAATCAAGCTCCTATCTCAAGCCAGGATCTCTTGGGCCACGGTGCCGTAGACATCGGTTAGGCGGAAATCACGACCTGCATGGCGGTAGGTTAGCTTTTCGTGATCCATGCCTAACAGATGCAGCACGGTGGCGTGCCAATCGTGGACGTGCATTTTGTTCTCCACGGCTTCGTAGCCGAAGTCGTCCGTGCGACCATAGTTCATGCCGCCTTTGACACCGCCACCTGCCATCCAGAGTGTAAACCCTTTGTGGTTGTGGTCGCGACCATCTTCTCCCTGACTGTGGGGGGTGCGGCCAAATTCACCGCCCCAGATGACGAGGGTATCCTTGAGCAACCCGCGCGCTTTCAGGTCAGCGAGTAGGCCTGCGATGGGCTTGTCGATCTGTGTGGTGTTGCGCTCCAGGGCGGTCTTGAGATTGAAGTGCTGGTCCCAGTTTCCATGCGTGATTTCGACAAATCGCACGCCGGCCTCCACCAGCTTACGCGCCATCAGGCATTGTTTGCCAAAGGTGTCCGTCTCGCCATCGCCGATGCCGTAAAGTGCCTGGGTGGCAGCGGATTCTTTGGACAAATCCAACACCTGGGGCACCTCCGCCTGCATGCGGAAGGCCAGCTCGTAAGACTCAATCACACCTTCGATCTCGGGGTTGACGCCGCCATCGAGGGTTTTGCGCGATTGATTGAGGGCCTGGACGAGATCCAACTGGGTGCGCTGAGCCGCCACGGGGTAGCGTTGATTTTCGATGTTGGCCAGGGTCGGGCCGGACTGACTGGCTGCGGATCGACGCGCGGCGAGTGCGGGCAGCCCCGGTAGGGTGGCGCCACCGATTTTGGTGCCCTGATAAATGGCGGGCAGAAAGGCGCTGCCGAAGGTGCGGGTGGCGTTGGCAGGCGGGTTGATGGTGATGAAGCCTGGCAGGTTCTCGTTGGCCGTGCCTAGACCGTAGAGAATCCAGGAACCGAGCGAGGGGCGGACGAACTGGGTCGTGCCGGTGTGAAGCTGGGTGAAAGCCTGGGGATGCGCAGGCAGGTCGGTGGCCATGGAGTTGATGACGCAGAGGTCATCGGCATGTTTGGCCAAGTTGGGCAGTAGCTCAGAGATCCACAGGCCGCTGCGGCCATGCTGACGGAATGTCCAGGGTGACTTCATGAGTTTAGCCTGACCGTATCTGCCCGCTGCGGCGGGGGCCGGTTGGCCTGAAGCGGAGACTAACTTGGGTTTGTAATCCAACAGGTCCACATGCGAAGGCGCGCCCTGCATGCAGAGAAAGATGACCCGCTTCGCACGCGGCGCGAAGTGTGACTGCCGTGCGGCCAGCCCTGATGCCTGGGCTGCGTGCATGACCTGCTGCTGCGCGAGTGCTGCGAAGGCGAGCCAGCCGAAGCCACTGCGGGTCTGCTTTAGGAAGTCACGGCGTGTCGGAAAAGGCGTGGTCATGGGACGAGTTCTAGGGGCAGAGGCTAAAACTCAGGGTGGAAGAAAAAGTTGCGCTACAGATGTCAGCGCGGCAGGGAGCGCGATGATCGCTGCCGCCTTTCAAGCCTTTAGCCCGAGCCACCAAGGGGTGCTGGGGCTAACGATCATCTGTCTGATGGTCATGGCTGTCCTGCGTAGGTGGGATCGACCGAGTGCGCAGGTGGCGGAAAAAGGACTGGGCACGGCTTTGCTGTTGGCGTGGCCTCTGAGCACCTTCGCTCATTGGCTGGGTGGCAGCCTTTCGCTCGAGAATGCCCTGCCCTGCCATTTTTGTGATATAGCGGCCGTCAGTGGCGGAATCGCCCTATGGACGCGGCATCGACTGGCCTGTGAGGTGGTGTATTTTTTTGGCATGGCAGGCACGCTGCAGGGGTTGCTGACGCCGAATCTGCACGCGGATTTTCCTGATGTGCGTTTTTTCGCCTTCTTCCTGATCCACGCAGGGGTGGTCATCGCGGCACTGCACACGGTGATCGCCATGCGCTGCCCGCCGCGGGCAGGTGCTGTGCGGCGGATGTTTGGCATGACGATGCTGTACGCCATCATCATGGCCGGGGTAAATGCGGTGCTCGCAACGAACTATGGCTTTCTCTGTCACAAGCCGGAGGCCGCGAGCTTGATGGATCATCTCGGGCCTTGGCCTTGGTATGTGGGCAGCCTGATGGCGCTATGCGTGCTGTTTTACAGCGTGCTGAATCTGCCGTTTCTGCTGCTGCGCCAATGCTCTGAAAAAAACAACGAGGAGTGAATCAGTCCTCGCCACGAATGCTGACGGAACGTCCGTGCGCATCGAGACCTTCAACCTCGGCAAACGCGCGGACAATCGGCTCTGACAAAGCGCAGCTCTCGCGGCTGAGGCGGATCAGGCTGGTGCGACGCTGGAACATATCCACGGTCAATCCAGGGAAGGACTTACCCGCGCCACCGGTCGGCAGCGTGTGGCTGGGTCCGGCTAGGAAATCACCCACGGCGACAGGCGAGTGATTGCCCAGGAAAATGGCCCCAGCGGTGCGGATGAGCGGCAGGATCTCGGCCTCACGATGGGTGATGAGCGACAAGTGCTCTGGCGCGTAGGCATTCACCAAAGCAGCTCCCTGCTCCAAGGTGCTGGTCAGGATCAAGAAGACACCTTTCTCCAACACAGGGCGGAGCTGCGCTTGGCGGCTCAGGGTTTGGCACTGCGATTCCACCTCGCGCACGACGGCATTCAGCAAGGCTTCGCTGTGGGTGACAAAACCGGCTTGGCTGTCTTTGCCATGCTCGGCCTGGGCCAGGATGTCGGCGGCGATGAAACGCGGATCGGCGGATTCATCCGCCAAGATCATGACCTCGCTCGGTCCAGGGAGAAGGTCGATGGAGACTGCTCCGAGGCATTGGCGTTTGGCCTCAACGACGTAACTGTTGCCGGGGCCGACGATCTTGGCCACCGGGCGTATCGTGGCTGTGCCGTAAGCCAAGGCAGCGATGGCTTGAGCGCCACCGACTTTGTAAACTTCAGTGGCTCCCGCGAGCTTCAGGGCAGCCAACAGGCCGGGATTCACCTTGCCGTCACGACCACAAGGCGTGCAGACGACGATCTCAGGCACGCCTGCGGCGGCGGCCAGGGTAACGGTCATGATCGCGGTAGAGACCAGTGGCGCCGTCCCGCCAGGCACGTAGCAGCCGACCCGCTCGAAGGGATGATACACCTCACCGACCTCGGCTCCTTGTTCATTCGTGCCGTGCCAGTCCTGACGCATGCTGCGGCGGGAGAAGGCAAAGACATTGCGATGCGAGGCCTCGAGCGCGGCGCGTAACTCAGGCGTGGCCGACTGCCAAGCTGCGTCGAGTTCCGCTTGGCTCACATTTAGGGTTTCTGGCGTGAGGTTGGCGCCGTCAAAACGCGCTGTGTATTCGATCAAAGCCTCGTCGCCACGGCTACGGATGCTTTGGATCACCTCAGACACGACCTCGCGAACCGCATCACTGGCCTCGGCACGGCGATCGAGCAGGGCGAGCGTTTCTTTCCAATCAGCATCGGTGTGGCGTAGGATCTTCATGTCGAGGGCTGGATAACGTCGCCACCTTGGGCGACCGGGATGTCAGAACTGTGTTTTACGCTCGCCGGAGCGCGGCAGAACCAAGAAGACAGCGGGAGTGAGCCAAAGGAACGGGCGCGTGCTCTAGCCGCCCAGTTTGGGCGTTTTGAGCTTGGATTTCTTCTCCTTGTGGGTGGGATTGGCAGGATTGAAGAAGGGGTTCTTGGGCGCAGGTCCTTTGGGCAGATGCTCTGCCTTCTTCAGCTCAGGGTCGGGCATGTAGAGCTTCATGATCCAGCTCTGGGCGATGGCGTAAAGGTTGGTCACGGCCCAGTAGAGCGCCAGAGCCGAGGCGAAGCTGTAGGAAATCCAGAGGAAGAAAATGGGCATGATGTTCATCATGATCTTCTGGCTCTTGTCCATGGTAGCCGGCTGAGGCGTGAGCTTCATCTGGGCGACCATGGTGATGCCCATGATGAGCGGCAGAGGGTTGATGTCGAAGCCCATGAACTGGCCGATCGTGTCAGCGATGGAAAGATCATGGACCCAAAGCCAGCCCTGACCGCGCAGTTCGGCTGCATTTTGCAGCACGCCGTAGAAGGCAAAGAAGATCGGGATCTGCAACAGCATCGGCAAACAACCGCCGACAGGATTCACGCCATACTCTTTGTAGAGTTTCATGACTTCCATTTGCTGCTGAGTCGGATTGTCTTTGTACTTCTCCTGAATCTCCTTCATGAGCGGAGCCAGCTTGCCCATGCGCTTCATGGAATACTGCGCCTTTGCCTGGAGTGGCCAAAGCAAGGTGCGGATGACGATGGTCATGAGGATGATGGCGAGGCCCCAGTTGCCACTCAGGTCGTGCATCCAACGCATGAGCGTATTGAGCGGACGGCTGATGAAGCCCCACATGCCATAGAACATCACGAAGTCACGCTGACCGCCCAGTTTGGTGAGGCGGGCATATTCCTTGGGACCTGCATAAAGGCTGTAAGTCTCTGTCTGCGATGCACCGGGTGCCAGATCGACGGTCGGAAGCCCCACTGCGGCCTGAATGGCATAGTCTTTGTCCGCACCTGAGGTGCCTTTGAACTGATCCTGGCTGTGATCCACAAGCCGACGCGCGCCCCACATCTTACCGGGCTTATCGACCTTCGACTCATGGCTGAGAATCTGGGCGTAGAAGCGACTCATCACCCCGCCGTAGCGCAAACGTGCATGGCTGGAACGCATCTCTAGCTGCTCGGCAGAAAACCAGCCGCCAGCAAAGGACGTCGTTTGCACCTGCTTGGCATCACCTGCGTCATTCCAAAAGAAGCTCGGTGTCAGCGCCTCCTCGGGGCTCATGGAGTTCGCTGCTCCGGCATAGAGATAATACTCCTCCGACTTGTGGGCGGTCGTTCCGGTGTTGGTCAGCGTCACTTCGAGCTGGATGAGGTGATCATCTGTCGGATCGCCCTCGTGAAGTTTGTAGGCTTTTTTGATCTGGATGCCTTCGGCGGTGGAGCCTTCGAAAGTGACTCCTTTGTCGCTTTTTGCCGTCATTTGATAGGCCACAGGGTCATTGCCAGCAGCTTCACGACGCAGTGCCCCGACGGGTTCCACGCCATGCTCATTGAGCGTGATCTGGTCTGTGCCGGCCAGCACGATGCGACGAATGCCACCGCCAATGCTGCTGAAGTGCCAGGTGACACTGCCGCGAGTCAGCGTGTGTGTCTGCTCAGGAGCGTTTGACGCAGCGGGAATCGATTTCGCGGGCGCGGCCGTTAAGTTCTGACCAGCTGTTGGGCTTGGGTTGCTTTGAGCCCCTGCCGATGCAACGGCGGGCGTTGCTGCCGGACGTGGTGGTGGGGGATTCTTGGCGGCAAACCACGCGTTGAGGGCAATGCCGACGCTGCATAAAACGATGACGATCCAACCTTTGCGATCCATGAGGGTGATAAAATGAGTGTCAGGGGAGAGAGTAAAAAAATCAGTGAGGGTGCTGACAGCAGCGATCAGGCACAGGATCGTGGCCTTGTCCACCCCAGGGATGGCAGCGGAGAATGCGCCACGTGCCTAGCCATGAACCTCGAAAAACGCCATGCCTTTCCACCGCTTGGAGAAAGTATTCGGAACAAGTCGGTGTAAATCGGCAGCCTGAGCCAGGCCCGCCTAGCGCGTGAATGACAGGCGACAGAAAGCGCTGGTAGCCACGGATGAGAAATCGAATGATCCGCTTCATGCTGTGGCAGGGGCTTGAGGCATCAAGAGACCCGAGCGTTTGGCGAGCCGTTTCCAGTCTTGCTTGAGTTCATCAAAGTCAGCTTGAGGAGCACGCCAACGGGCGATGGTCACCAAGATGTAACCGGGCTGAATGCGACTGCGATGATCGCGAATGATCTCTCGCATCTGGCGGCGCAGGCGGTTTCGCACCACAGCACCGCCCAGCTTTTTTCCAGTCACCAAGCCGAATCGAAAGTCGCTCAACGCCTCATCACGAAGAAGGGCCAGCACAAAGTACCGGCCCGACTGGCTAGTGCCCCGCGCCCTGACTGCCGCGAAGTCGCGGGACTCCTTCATTCGAAGGCGGGCAGGCAGGCGCATGAGCAGGAAAAAACGCCGAGGTCAACCGACTCAGGCGTGCTGCTGAACGTGGCGCTTGAAGTGGATCTCCACGCCCTTTGGAACCAGACGCTTGCGACCAGCGCGACGGCGACGGCGCAGGATGTCACGACCGTTTTCGGTCTTCATGCGAGCGCGGAAGCCAAACTGCTGTTTGCGGGTGCGCTTCGAAGGTTGATAGGTTCTCTTGGGCATAAATGTGAAGGATGGAGCGTTTCAGCAATCCCAGACGCGGAGCCCGACGGAGGAAAACCTCTCTAGCCCGGCGAAAGGGGGCGCGAGACTACATGTTGACCCTTGCTTGTCAAATGGCTCGTCATGCTTGGAGGAAAGTTATTCACACTTCGGGCCAAGAACAGGACTCCTGCACGCCTCACATCCGCTCCGTGGTCTCGATGCCGAGCAGACCGAGACCGGTTTTGAGCACGCGGCTGGTAGCCTCGCAGAGGGTAAGGCGGGTGTTGCGCACCGCCCCCTCGGACTTCAGCACCGGGCAGGCCTCGTAGAAGCTGTGATAGGTGTTGGCGAGTTCGAAAAGGTAATTCGCGAGCAGGTTGGGCTTGTGATCGAGCAGCACGTCGTGCGTGGTTTCGGCAAACTGAGCGAGTTTGATGGCCAGCAGGCGTTCGGCGGGATCGGTGAGGGTGAGTTCACCCGTCAGTGTCACAGCGCCCTCCAGCTTCCGGAAGATGCTGCGTGTGCGAACGTAGGCATTCAGCAGGTAAGGCGCGGTATTGCCCTGAAGACTGAGCATTTTATCCCAGCTGAATTTATAGTCTGTCAGGCGATTCTGACTGAGTTCGGCATATTTCACGGCTCCGGTGCCGATGACGCGGGCGATCTCGTCTTTTTCAGCATCGCTGAGGCCTTGCTCCTTGGCATCCGCAGCTTCGCGAGCACGCTCAATGGCTTCCTCAATGACCTCTAGCAGACCCACCGTCTCGCCGCTGCGGGTTTTGAACATCTTACCGTCGGGACCCAGGATGCTGCCAAAGGCGATGTGGATCATCGAGGTGCTGATGCCGCGACGTTTCGCTGCTGCGAAGACCTGCCGGAAATGCAACTGCTGCGGTGCGCCGACGACATACCAGATCTCTTCCGCCTGCCATTCCTTGACCCGGTAATCTATGGTGGCCAGGTCAGTGGTGGCATAGAGGAAACCGCCATCGCTCTTGCGGATGATGCAGGGCGCGGCTTTCCATTCGTCCTTTTCCTTGATGAGAAAGGGATCCTCCTCGGGCTTCACGCTGCCGTCGCTAAAGACGACGGTGGCACCTTCGCTGATCGTGGCGATGCTCTTGGCCAACATGTCCTCCACCAGCGGCGCGAGGGCGTCGTTGTAGAAGCTTTCGCCAAGGTAGTGATCGAACTTAATGTCGAGCGTGGCGTATACCTTCTCTAGCTGCTCCAGCGTGAGGCGTACGCATTCCTTCCAGATGCCGAGGTTTTCGGCATCGCCGCGCTGAAGCTTCACGAGCTCGCCTTTGCAGATGTCGAGCACGGCTTCGTCGGCCTTGGTGGCAGCATTTACGGTTTTATAAACCCGCACCAGCTCGTGAATGGCGTCCTTGTTTAGGGCCTCTTGATTCAACTGGGTCTTCCAGCCGTGAATGATCATGCCAAACTGGGTGCCCCAGTCGCCGACGTGGTTGTCTGTGATGACCTGATGGCCAATGAAACGTGCGATGCGAGCCAGTGAGTCACCGATGAAGGTGCTGCGAATGTGTCCGACATGCATCGGCTTGGCGATGTTCGGCGCGGAGAAGTCGACGATGATCTTCCTGCCCTTCGTGACCCTTGGAACGCCGACTTTTTCATCGCTGGCGATACCGCCCAGCTTGGCCGCCAGGGCGGAGGCACTGAGGGTGAAGTTCAGGAAGCCGGGGCCATCGACGGTTACTTTTTCGCAGAGATCTTCGACCTGAAGCGCGGCCTTGATCTGCTCGGCCAGGGCACGTGGGTTGGTCTTGAGTTGTTTGCCAAGCACCATAGCAGCGTTGCTCTGGTAGTCACCAAAGCGGGTGTCCGACGCAATGACAACGGCAGGCGTGAAGCCCTCGGGCAAAGCAAGGCCAGCCGCAGAAAACGCAGCTTGGAGACGATCGGTGAGAACGGCGCGAAACATGGGGCGCTCATCTTGAATGATGAATGCCGATTGTCGAATGCAGACTCGAAGCGCCTGATTGATGACGCTAGTTTCTGGAAAGCCGTGCCGTAGGCTTGGAGAGGGCGTTTGACTCTATCGGCGGACCATAACGACCGGTGATGTAGGTGGCGGCGAGAGCGTGGACCGTGTCCGCTAGCTCAGGGCGCGCTTTGGCGACTTTTTGAGCATAGTGGAGGGGACCTTCGGTGGGCAGACGCGGCGGGGCCCCTTGTTGTTCGAGGCGGCGGCAGGCTTTCAGCCATTTGCGCTGCCAAGGGTCGCGCACAGGAGCCGCGCGGCGCAGTGAGGCGAGGAGAAGAAACAAAGCGCCCAGCAGCGTGACGCCACTCAGCACCAGCATCCAATGCCCACGCAGACGTCCGAGGCCGAGCCAGTTCAGCCAGGCGATCTGGGCCTCTTCGTCAAAGGCGATGACGCCATTGTACCAATCGTATTCAATGCTATCCCACCAGAGGCGCGCACTGGTGAAAGCCTGCCAGATCAGGCTGCCGCGCTGGCGCTGGAGTTCCGCCTCGCCCCCCGCCAGCAAGGTGCGAAGATCAAGAGTCACGCGCTCTGGGACAAGGGCCGCCGTGGGATCGACACGTGTCCAGCCCTGGCCTTCGAGCCACAGCTCTGTCCAAGCATGGGCGTCGGACTGGCGAACGATCATGTAGCCGCCACGCTCGGACCATTCGCCTCCCATGTAGCCGATGACGATGCGCGAGGGCACACCTGCGGCTCGCATGAGGGTGGCAAAGGCAGCACTGAAGTGCTCACAAAAGCCAACTTTGCGCTCAAAAATGAATTGATCGAGCGCGTCTGCCCCCAAGTAGGCACCAGGCTCGAGGCTGTACTCAAAGCCATGCTCCTGAAGGTGGCGAACGGCGACCTGGGCGGTGGTGATGTCTTTGCCACCGGCAGTCTGCTGGAACTGGCGGGCGAGTTCGCGGACACGTGGGGAAAGACGAGTAGGTAAGCGCAGGGCAGCCTGACGCTGCGCTGGCGTGAGCTCGCCCGTCTCTTGAGAGAGGCGAGAATAGACCTCGAAGCGGCGCAGGCTATCCACCGGATGCGGGCTGCTCATGGCCTCGTCGAGATCGGGCAAGATGCGGCGGCCTTCGTCGATACCTTGGATAGGAAGATCGAGTGCCGGAAGCCAGAGCTGACCATGGGGTTCAAGAGTGATGAGCTGCCGGGTATCGCTGCGACGGCGGAGGCGCAAGCGAGGCACGCCCTGCTGGGTGCTGCCGCGCTGCCAGGTTAGGCCGTCTTCACACTGCCAGAGTACCAGGCAACGCCAGTAACGCGAAGCATGAGCAGGCGGGGCCGCATCGGGGAATTCAACTCGGAAGGCGACCTCGTCACTCGTGGCGATTTTAGAAATACGACCAGGCTCCAGAGAGCTGGAAATGCCGGTAACATGCGTGCGCTGGGTGCCGATCCGCTCCAGAAAATCCAGACTGCTGCGGGGAAACAGGAAAAAGAGCACGATTGCGACAGGCAGGGCCTGGGCCAGCATGATGGCGGTGAGCCGCAGCGTACCGCTCCAGCCATCGTCCCCACGGCGAAAGCGCACCATGCACGCAGCGATGCCTGCAAAGACGGCAAAGGTCCACAACGTGCGGCTGAGCATCTGGCTGGAGAGCAGGCAGCAGAGGCACAGGAACCAGCCGACCATGGCGAGCACCTGAAAGTCATGCGGCGTGCGGGATTCCAGCAACTTTGCCCCAAGCAGGACGAGCAAGACGGCGATGCCACCTTCCATGCTCATGAGATTGCCCGTGCTAAGCTGCACCGCCGCGAGACCGACCAGCAGCACCATGAGGCTGGCGATGGAAAAGACCGAGTTAGCCGGGGAGACGCTAGCGGAGCTGAGGGGGCGCGCTTTCCACCCAGGCTCTGCCAACGCGAGCCGCCAGACGACGCACCCAGCAAAAAGCGCGACAGCGGCGATGGGCACAAGCTCCAGCAGCAGCACAGCCGCCAAGAGCAGAACACCACAAAGAATCAGCAAGGGCCAGGGCGGCAGATGCGTGCTGCGCTCATAGCCGAGAGGCAGCCGATGGGCAGGGATCGTCAGCGAATCGGCAGGCGGTGCCCAGAACTCGGCCAAGGCATCCAGACACTGGCTAGCATGGGCAGCCCCGAGAGCAGGACCGATTTCGGCCCGCCCTGGAAGCCGCAAAGCATAGGGTGTGTCGGACGCTTCGGCCCGATCCATCCATTGGGCGATTTGGCCTGGGCGAGCGTCTTCTGGCAGGGGCAGTTGTTCCCAGTCAAGGGTCACGGCCTGACTGCTGCCACTGGCCCATTGTTTGACCAAGAGCGGCCTACCGCGTGCGACAGCGCGCCAGTCCACATGGCGGAGAGAATCGCCTAGATGCCACTCGCGCAGCCCAGCGAAATCATCGCCCTCGCGGCCAGGTCGACCCGCTGCAGAACGGTGGTTAAGGACATCCCCGGACACGTGGCGATCGGGTGCAGGCAGCGGCAGATCGCCCTCTGGCTTTGGGTGAATGCAGCGGTGGGTGGCTACCTCGATCAAGCGCTCAGCGCTGAACAGCCCCATGGGGTAAGAGCTGCGCAAGAGGACACGCACGCGGCGCTGTACCCCAGCCTGCGCGGCCATGGGCAAGGTGACCGCATGCGATCCGCCAGGAGGTATCTTTTCGATAAAGCACCAGCGCTTGCCCTCGGCACTCATGATCTCTAGGCCAGAGGCCCCCTGCCCTGTCAGGGCGCGGATTTCCAGCGGCAATCGGCTGATTTCCCCTGCCCTCCCTGCCACGAGTCGCCCCACCGAAAGCTCAATCCCACGCAGGTTTTCCCGCGCACGCAGCCAAGACATGGCGGACAGTACTAGGGTCGTGAAGCACAGCAGGTAAGCCACGCCATTGTTCTGCACGGCACCGGCATAGCCCATGGCCAAAACAACACCTGCCAGCGAGATGGTGTGCAGGGTGGCACGCATCCGCAGACCAGCACGGACGGCAGGGCGTGGGAAGAGTGTGAGCAAACCCATGGGATCAAAAAAGCAGTTCAATCTGCCACGCAGACGCCTAGGTGGCGAGCTTCAAGCGCAGAAGCGCGCAGGATTTGGCTCGACGCTGCGTTTAGGGTTCGCTAAGCCAACCTCATCTCCTATGAAAAAAGCTCTCCTGCCCTTCGTCATCCTCGCCCTCGCGGCGACCTATTTTGTCAAAGCAGCCGACTCAGTCGCTGCGAAGCCGCTACGCGTGCTGCTGGTGGGTGGAGGCTGTTGCCATGAGTATGATAAACAAACGATGGCGCTAAAAGAAGGCATCGAAGCACGGCTAAATGCGGTGGTGGATGTGGCCTACAATCCGGACAAGAGCACCAAGGCCACCTTTGAGATCTATCAGTCGAAGGACTGGGCCAAGGACTTCGACGTAGTGATCCACGATGAGTGTTCCGCTGATGTGACAGATCCCGCCTACGTGGGCAATATCCTAAATGCGCACAAGGCAGGCGTGCCTGCGGTCAACCTGCACTGCGCCATGCACAGCTACCGCTGGGGGAACTTCAGGGAGGCGGTGAAAACCGGCGCAGACAACGCGGGTTGGTATGAAATGCTAGGCCTGCAATCCACCGGACACG
>JBIKYV010000256.1:0-3469 GCA_044355075.1 Prosthecobacter sp. | reverse complement strand
ACAAATCTCGTCAATGGTGAGAAAAATGAGCTAGATGTGAAGTGTGTGTTCGTGGCCATTGGTCACGTTCCCAATGCAGCCTTCCTTGGCGACTTGGTGGATCGCGATGAAGGTGGTTACATTCTTCAAATCGAAGGCACTCGAACCAAGACGGAAGGTTTATTTGCCGCTGGAGATGTGGCCGATCACGTCTATCGCCAAGCTATCACTGCTGCAGGTCAGGGGTGTGCGGCTGCATTGGAAGCAGAGCGTTATCTAGCAGATCTGGGTGTGCATTAACTCTGCGATTCTCGCCCTTATCATTCTCGTTCATCGTAAACCCGCACAGATATTCTGCTGCGGGTTTTCTTTTTCGCCAAACTATCCGTGATACTTTGGTGGTGAGGATGAAAGCCTTTTCACTTTCCTTGTATGCTTCTGCGTTCCAATCCAAGTCGCCCTCGTCGATCTCGCCTCAATCGAATGGATTCTTGGGTGATTTCACTCGAACTTGAGGTGCCGTATTCGACAGAGACCGTCACCAATTGTGGCAGAGCTTCGAGGTGAGTCATCCGAAAGACAGGCTTGCGACGGCTGCGAAAGAAGGCGTGCAGAGGAATGTGCGGATGGGCAGCATTCCAGAGCCATCGAGCTGGAGGAAAATCCTCCAGTTCTGATAAGGCCTGCAAGGCTTCGCGAATCAGCGTTTCTTCGTTATTCTTAGTGAGTCGAGATGCCGTTCGACGGCAGAGTACTTGCTCCAGAAGAGCTTCCGCAGGATTCAAACGATCCTCTTCCATCTCCGAGATCAATTCCTGAGCACACTCAGCCATACCCGCGCGGAATTGATCGAGCGTGATGCGGCCAGAATCAAGGAGCTGGAACAGCTGGCGAGGACTGACCGGGGTGCTCATGCCACTTTGTAGTGATCTCGCGAGCGAGATGGATCAATGACTAGCCGAAGGACTCGCAGGCGCTGATTTGGTTGTTGGCGTGCCGCCTGTGTTAGACGGCGCAAATTTAGCAACGAGAAAGGCTCCTGACACGGCAAGTGCACAGCCCAAAACAAAAGGCAATGGAATTGACTTCAAGCCACCTTCGGGTGGATGGATGAGCATGGCAGTGATAGTGTTCACGACCGGTGCACCAGCAAACACGATCGGCATTACCGCAGCTGCGGCTGCCCCTTTGTAGATGGGTGCAGCTGCACCCAGAGCAAGAACCAAGGTCAATGCACCAAGAGCACCTGCTACGCCAGCGACCAAGCTCCAGGAGATACCCAAAGAAGAAAAACTCCAATTGGAACCACGTGTCTTCAAAACCACGGCTGCGACAACACCGATCAGAGCATAAGCAATGCATACAAACAAAAATGCCTTCAGGCCAGCATGGGGTGTCTCAGCTCCCATGGGCATGAATCCACGCCCCTTGTGCAGAATAACACCATAAACGCCCCAGGAGAGAACGGTAAGAAGTGCGAAGGTAAGCCAGGTCATATTCGATTTTTTTGGCGGATGATTCACGGAAGAGAAGAACGATTGGATTTCGTGAATGATGCGGAAAACTTCTGGTGGCAATCCTTTTTTGCCTCTGAATGCAATTGGCTAAGCAGCTCAAGGCCCTTCCTGCCTTTTCATCCGCCGCTAGGGTAAGAATTCTTGCTCAGCACTGATTTTCCGCCAAAGAATGCCACTTTGACCACCATGTCTTTTATTCACGACGACTTCCTGCTTTCTCATACCGAGTCCCGCACTTTGTATCATCATTTTGCTAAGGAAGAGCCCATTATTGATTATCATAACCACCTGCCACCCAAGGATATCGCAGAGGATCGGCAATTTAGGAATCTACATGAAATTTGGCTAGAGGGAGATCATTACAAATGGCGCGCGATGCGCTGCAATGGTGTTTCAGAGCATTTGATTACGGGAGATGCCTCTCCTAAGGAAAAATTCCTCGCTTGGGCTGCGACGGTGCCCCACACCCTGCGTAATCCTCTCTATCATTGGACGCATTTGGAACTGAAACGCTACTTCGGCATCGAGGAGCTTTTGAATGAAAAAAATGCAGAATCGATTTGGGAGCAGACGGAATCCATGATGAAGTCTCAGGGGATGAGTGCGAAAGCCATTTTGCGTGCTCAAAAAGTTCGCGCGTTGTGCACCACCGATGATCCAGCCGACGACCTTTCCTGGCATGAGAAATGTGCGAATGATGGCTTTGAGATTGGTGTCTATCCAACATTTCGCCCAGACAAAGCCTTTGCGATTTCCAATTCTCTCGCATGGAATGCTTGGTGCGACAAACTGGGCGCTCAGGCTGGAATCGAGGTCAAAAGCTTAGATGCTCTTATCGAAGCGCTAACACGGCGACATGACGCCTTTCACGCCATTGGCGGACGTTTGAGCGATCATGGCCTGAATACTTGTTTTGCAAATTTTGCAGGAGAGTCAGCCGCACGCAGAATTTTTGATCGGTATCGCGGGTCGAATGTGAAGCGTGTTTATCCTGAAGATACCGCCATCCTGGGGACTTATGTCATGATGCATGTGGGTAGGCTCAATGCTAAGCGCGGCTGGACCATGCAGTTGCATCTAGGGCCGATTCGGAACAATAACGCACGCCTTGCCCGTCATATCGGCGCAGATGTTGGCTGTGATAGTATTGGCGATTACCCGCAAGCTGAGACTTTGTCGGCTTTCTTGAATGCTTTGGATTCAGAAAATGCTCTTCCCAAGACCGTACTCTACAACGTCAACCCCGCAGACAATTATGTCTTTGCCACCATGGCTGGAAATTTCGCGGATGGCACGACTCCTGGAAAAGTGCAGTTTGGTTCGGGGTGGTGGTTTTTGGATCAAAAAGAAGGCATGGAGTGGCAAATCAATGCACTCAGTAATCTTGGGCTTCTCAGTCGTTTCATCGGGATGTTGACGGATAGCCGTAGTTTTATGTCTTTCCCCCGTCATGAATACTTCCGCCGCACCCTCTGCAATCTCTTGGGCAAAGACATGGAAGCTGGGCTCATTCCGGCAGATATCGAATTGGTTGGCGGTATGGTTCGGAACATCTGCTACAAAAATGCTAAGACTTACCTTGGTCTTGAGAAATCCTGATTGAAGACTCATGGAGGCAAGGAGATGAAACGAACTCTGGCCATGTGGTTGAGCCTTGTTGCCGCTCAGGCTGAATCGGCGGATGATCGTGTCGCGCCATTGCGGCCTTTGCCTCCGGGAGCGGTCAATCCGCTGCCACCCGATACCAAGATTTTGTCGCAAAAGGCGGCTAATGCTTTTGGCCAAGGTAAGTGGGTCGAAGCTCGTGAGGCCTATCGGGAAATGCTATCCTTGGACCCGGACAATGCCTTGGTCTGGGCGAATTTGGGCGCTGTCGAGCAACAAGCCAAGGTCACTCAAACTGCTATCGAGTGTTTTGAGCGCTCCGTTCAAATCAATCCGACGCTTGCGACCTCGTGGAGCGCTTTGGGATT
>JBIKYV010000021.1:0-37117 GCA_044355075.1 Prosthecobacter sp. | reverse complement strand
CTCACTACGTGAACTCGTTGGCTTTGTCAGCCGCCGCTTTTCGCTGGCGGACGGGCAGTCTGCCACCTTTCCTCCCTCCCGCAACAGGTTTTTAAAGTTTTATAAAATTTTTTACCCCTATTCATGCGCTGAATGGCGGTTTTTGAATTTCCGCCAAACGATCCAACCCGCAAGATTGAGTAAGCCTATGCCCATCATGACTTGTACCATGCTTCTGGCTAGACTTTCCTTCCCTAGACCACTGCCCACCAAGCTGAAGACGGCAGTGAGTGGAAGATAACCCGCCAGGGTGCCTACCAAAAAGGTGTGTTGTCTAACAGCACTGACGCCAAGCAATACATTCAGCACGACACCAGGTAGCATGAGCTGACGAATCCAAAAAACTCGACTGATGGTTAGCCCATTCAATAGTGGTTTCAGCCATGGCCAAAATTCAGCTCGGCTAAGTACCGTTTTTCTACCGCCCAGCCTTGCCATCAAAAAGGCCCCGTATGAGCCTACAACAGAACCGACGAGAGAGAGCACCATACCCTGAGCGAAACCAAAAAGCATACCCGCTGCCGCTGATAGGGAAAGTCTTGGAATGCCTACGAAGACGGCGACGGCACAAATCATGGTGAAACCTGCAGATGCCAACCAACCCATGTCGCGGATGTAGCCTTTCCATAGCTGCACATTGGTGATCCAGGCCCGTAGCGGTGTCCAATGGGCGACGGCCATGAAGGCAGCTACGGTGACTGCGATGATCACTATGCGGCGGCTCTCTTTTTGCCAAGTCTTCTGCGCTTCTTCACTGAGCCGACTTTCATCGACTATTTCGACGTCTAAATTCTGATGTGGCTGAGGTGAACCTTCTTTTGAAATGGGCATTGAAGCAATCAGACGGTCTTCTTTGGTTTTCTCAAGCTCTTTGGCCCCGTGAACCGGGCGACTCGAACAATATCTTCCCAGCTTGGGGCGGAGAGTGTATCCTGTTTCTTGTTGTGAAAGCGTTTCCCTTTTTGTTTTCAACTGTTTGGCTCTTTATCTTTTGCATTCCCTGCACTCATGGCCAGTCGTCGCGGCGCCCGAGCACCGCCCTGGCCCATGAGCCAGGAACGATTCAAGTCGAGGCCTTGCTCAAGAAGCCTGTTTTTCTGAAAATCGTAAAGGATACACCTGTCTATGTGTCTTCGAAATTGGAGCGTGCGATTGGCTCGATGGCAGCCGGCACTATCGTGCGTTTGATCGCTTTTTCCGATCAGGCTTATCGAGTGCGGGGGAAGGCTCGTCATGGTGAGGTGTCGGCCTGGGTGCCGACCATCACAGCGGTGACGCCTAATCCTCAGCTACTGCCCAATCTGAAAAGGCTGCATGAACGCCAGATCAAGGTGGAGGAGTTGATCGAAGCGCGTCGGGTTGCTCTCGGCATGACGGGAGAAGAAGTGCAATCTTCTCTCGGAAAGCCGACGCGGAAGAGCAGCAAGCTGAGTGCCTCCGGCAGGGAGGAAAAGATGGAGTATGTGATCTATGAGCGTGTGCCGCAGTATCAGACTAGCATCGACGCCTTTGGTCGGCCTTTTCAGGCAGTGACTTATCTCAAGATGGAAACGGGTAATCTGACGGTGACCCTGAAAGACGATGTCGTCGAAAGTGTCGAGGAGACAAAAGGCCATCCCTTGGGCAGCGGCGGTGTGAAGATCGTGCCAGCACCGATGATTTTCGGGTTCTGAATCCGAGATCACTGAAGCTCGCGCAGGGCTTCGCGGACGATTTTGTCGGCACCCTGCACGGCGTCAAAACCAGGTTGTTTGACGACTTCGTTAACGGCTTTTTGTGCTTCAGCTTGCTTATAGCCGAGGGCAATCAAGGCTAACACAGCATCGCTGACGGCTTCTTGCTTGGGATCGTGAGTGCCTTTTGCCACGCGAGCTGCCTGCCAGGCATCCACCACGCCAACTTTGTCTTTCAGTTCGAGCACGATCCTCTCGGCGGTCTTTTTACCCACGCCCTTGATACGGGCAAGGGTTGCCGTATCGTTGCGAATCACAGCGTCTTTGAAGGCAGGGACGGGCAGTCCACTCAGGACCGACAGCGCCATTTTCGGCCCGATACCTGACACACGATCCATGAGCAGGCGGAAAAGATCGCGCTCATCCCCCGTAAGAAAGCCAAACAACGTATGCTCGCGTTCCGTCACGTGATAGTGCGTGAGCAGGGTGACCTCAACGCCGACCTGGGGCAGTCGGTCGAAAGTCGTGAGGGGAATATTAGCGAAGTAGCCAACCCCACTCACATCTAAAATGGCCTGATGAGGCATGGATTCGACGAGTTTGCCGCGCAGAAAAGCAATCATGTCGGCATGAAGGCCCGTCCCGCATTCGGGTCAAGACGGGATTCCTGGCTGGGGCTTGACCACGAGCCCTACGCCGGGGACGTTTGAGTATGATTTGGCGTCTTCTTTTGCTCACACTTGCCTCTTTTGTCTTAGCTGGTGAAAAACCGACCCTAGAACCAATGCTCGTCTTGCCAGAGCCTCGCGCCCTGCGGACAGCGCGCTCGGTGATTCCAGAGGGGGCTAAGGCCACGGTTTTTAGCCCTGCACGTGAGATCGACCACGCGCCGGGGGTTGAGCTCTATGATGCCGAGGAGTTTGCCAAACTAGGCGTCAGCCCAGACACCTTTGTGAAACGTGCTGAAAAAGCTGCCGATCGTCTACTGTCCGCAGTCCAGCCCGAGCTGATGAAAGCGGCAGACGGTAGGATTCTATATGCCGTTTATCGTGGTGAGCGACCGATCATGGCCAGCTTAGTCATCGCGCCTGCGCTTCCTGGCCTGTTTGAAGATCTCTTCGGCCCGGAAGTCTGGGCAGTGCTGCCAGACAGGCATTCTCTGTATGTTTTCCCTGCCAAAAAGGAAGCCATCGCGGAGTTTATTGCTGATTTGGCGGAGCGCTATGAAGACGAACCCCATGCAGCCAGTTCGGAGATTTTTGCCCTAAAAAAAAGCGCGGCTCCTAGAGTCATCGGGTCATTCATCGACTAGGCTGCGGACTTCAGTCATGCCATGTGCGAGTCACGCGCTCGATCGCCATGGCACGGCCTGTGGCTTGGTTCACCGTCACCAGCACGCCATTGACACGAACAGCACCTTTGCCGACACCGAATTTCGCGGGTAGCGCGGTGTGAAAGCGTTCCAGCACGGGTTGGATCTCGCTGCCGATGACCGACTCCATCGGCCCGCACATGCCGGCATCGCTTTGATAAGCGGTGCCTTTGGGCAGGAGTCTTTCATCCGCCGTGGGAACATGCGTGTGGGTGCCGACGACAGCGGAGACTAGACCATCTAGGTGCCAACCCATGGCCACCTTTTCGCTCGTCGCCTCGGCGTGAAAATCCACAAAGATGATAGGCGTCTCCTTGCGCATTTCCTGCACCAAGCTCGCGGCATGGGTGAAGGGGTTTTCCATGCCTTCCTTCATGAAGACGCGACCTTGGAGATTGATGACACCGACTTTCCCCTTCTTGGTGTCGAGCACGAGGCTGCCCTGACCAGGCGGGTTTCCTGGGTAATTCGCCGGGCGCAAAAGACGCGGCTCATCGACCATGAAGGGCACGATTTCGCGCTGGTCCCAGATGTGGTCACCAGTGGTGATGACCGCCGCGCCCGCCCGCATCAGTCCGATGGCGATCTTGGGGGTGATGCCGCGCCCACCAGCTGCATTTTCGCCGTTCACGATAGCGAAATCGACCTGAAGCTCTTCTTTCAACAGAGGCAACAGGGTCGCCACTGCCTTACGCCCAGGCTCGCCCACCACATCTCCGAGAAAAAGGATGCGTAGGGTGGCCTCGGGCGGCGTGGGGACAGGGTCAGGGGTGACTTCCAAAGACATCCCTGCACTGGAGCCAGCCCCACAGCCTGAACCAGTAAAAAATCCCAACTTCACGCGGAAAGGGGGCACCCAGATCTTGTCAATCAGCCTCCGGGAGGTGTAATGACCCGCTTTTTGACCCAAACATGCAAAACCTTACCCTCATCTTTCTCGGCAGCGGCTTGGGTGGATGCCTTCGCTGGTGGTTGAGCAGCCTCATCGCCATACGCGTAGGGGAGGTTTTTCCTTGGGGCACCTTGGTGGTGAACGTGCTTGGTTCGCTGGCCATCGGCGTTTTTGCTCAGATCACCGGCCCAGAGGGGCGCTGGCCCATCGTGGCTGCGGGACGCTTGTTTTTTATGGTTGGTATCTGCGGTGGATTCACCACCTTTTCGTCCTTCAGCCTCCAAACGCTACAGCTCTTGCAGTCCGGAGCTTGGCTGCCTGCGGGGCTGAATGCGCTGGGGTCGACCACCCTCTGTCTTATCGCCGTCTGGCTGGGTTGGCAGCTGGGCACGATGATGTCTAGCCGCTGACAGATCTTCGGGTTCTAGACTGAGGCATGGGTCAGATCAGCAAAAGGATGATACCCTGTCAGCCACACCTTGTGAAACTGCGGTGGATGAATTGGCGTAACTTAACCCGGTTCACCCGGCTTCCCCCCCTCCGCATGATTCCATTTTGTCCGCACCTGATCTCGTCCTGTGCCTCTCGCAGCGGTGTGCTCGCGGGGTTGCTGCTGTCTGCATGGTCGAGCCACGCCGCACCTGCCTCGGAGGGAAAGGCGCTGTATGACCAACACTGCGCCTCCTGCCATGGGAAGTCGGGGGAAGGCGTGGCCGATGAATATGATGAACCGCTGGCAGGCGACCGTGGCATCGACTGGTTGAGCCGCTACATCGACCGAAATATGCCCGAGGATGCACCTGAGGTCCTGGATGCTAAGCAGTCCGCTCTTGTGGCCGAGTATGTGTACCATGCCTTTTATTCCCAGGCGGCGCGCGACAAGGCACGCCCGGCTAAGATCGACTTTGTCCGGCTGACCGCGCAGCAGCATCAGCGT
The DNA here is from genome assembly GCA_044355075.1 of Prosthecobacter sp. Classification (GTDB taxonomy): domain Bacteria; phylum Verrucomicrobiota; class Verrucomicrobiia; order Verrucomicrobiales; family Verrucomicrobiaceae; genus Prosthecobacter. Next base: position 32,204 of record JBIKYV010000021.1, on the reverse strand, counting down.
ACTGTGACGGACTTGATCGGTAGCTTTCGCTTCCGCGAGCCCATCACCGAAACCGGTGGCTTGAAGGGACGCTATACCTCGGCCGATCCGAAAGCTCCACTTCCTGAGAGGAAAAAGGATGAAAGCGACGATGACCTGGACCGCCGTCGGCCGAAAAAGACTGTCGAGCGGGTGGACCCGAGCCTGCGCTTTGAGTTTGGCCAGGGTGGCCCGATGGGCGATGAACTGGAGGCCAACCGCTATCAGATCGAGTGGAATGGGTCCGTCTTCGCCGAGGAAAGCGGTGCCTATGAATTCATCCTGAAATCTGAAAACGGCGTCCGCTTGTGGGTGAATAACGAGCTGGATCAAAAGCTGATCGACGGCTGGGTCAGCAGTGGCATCAAGGTCGAGCATCGTGCCATCATGCACCTCCAGGGCGGGCGTTTTTACCCCATCCGGCTCGCCTTTTTCAAATTCAACGACAAGAGCGCATCCCTTTCCCTGGAATGGAAGCCCCCGCATCGTCCGCAAGAGCTCATTCCCGCCCGCTGCCTGTCGCCTCGCAACTCTAAAGAACTTTTCGTTAGCACCGCCACCTTTCCGCCCGATGATGCCAGCGCGGGTTACGAGCGTGGCGTCTCCGTCTCGCGTGGCTGGGATGATGCCGTGACTCAGACCGCTATGGAAGCGGCCGATTATGTGGCCGCACGGATGGATCGTTACGCCGATAGCAAGCCTGATGCACCGGATCATGCCGAGAAAGTGAAAGCGATGCTAGGAAAGCTGGCGCAGCGCGCTTTCCGTCGGCCCTTGATCGATGCCGAAGCCCAGGTGCACATCCACCAACCACTGGCCAGCGCCCGAGACGATCTGGCAGGCGGAGTGCGCCGCAGCGTGCTGATGATGCTGAAATCGCCGCACTTCATTTACCCTGAACTAGCACCGAAGGATGACTGGCTCGTCTCTGCCCGGGCGGCACTGACACTCTGGGATTCCCTGCCGCCGGAAGATCTTCATCGTCCAGCTGAACGTCGAGAATTGCACACTTACTCGCAGCTAGAGCCTCGCGTGCGTAAGATGGTGAAGCACCCCCAGACGAAGGCCAAGGTGCATGAGTTTTTCCATCACTGGCTACACCTAGACAAGGCCGAAGACATCGCCCGCGATCCGAAAGCTTACCCCGAATTCAATGAAGAAGTGGCTGCCGACCTGCGCACCTCGTTGAACCTTTTCCTGGATGAAGTCGTGTGGAGTGATGCCTCCGACTACCGCCAGCTACTGCTCGCAGATCATTTGCACCTCAATGGCAGGCTGGCGAAACTCTATGGCGCTGACCTACCCGCCGGCAGCGATGCCGGCAGCTTTCAAAAAGTCGCCTTCACGCCTGAGCAACGCACGGGCGTGCTCACGCACCCCCTGCTGTTGAGCGCCTTCGCGTATTACAAATCGTCCTCGCCCATTCACCGTGGTGTCTTCCTCACTCGCAACGTGCTAGGCCGTTCCCTGCGACCACCAATCACCGCGATCCAGTTCATGGATGAAAAATTCGACCCACACATGACCATGCGGGAAAAAGTGACTCAGCTAACCAAAAGCGACAACTGCATGGCCTGTCACAGCATCATCAATCCGCTCGGCTTTGCCCTGGAACACTACGATGCCGCTGGGCGCTACCGCACTCAGGATAATGGCAAACCTGTCGATGCGAGCTCAGAATACACGACGGCCGAGGGGCAGACCTTCCGCTTCAACGGGCCGCGTGACATCGCCGAGCATGCTCTTAGCTCACGGCAGGCACGTATGGGTTTCATCGAGCAACTCTTCCATGCCCTCGTGAAGCAGCCCGTACGCGCTTATGGCACCGAGACGTTGGACCGACTGCACGACCTGTTCGTAAAAAAGAACTACAACATTCAGGAGCTGATCATCGAGATCACCACCACCACCGCCCTGCACGGCATCCAGCCACCAAGCACCTAAATTTTCGATTCTTCTCTCTGCCATGAATCGCCGCGAACTCCTCCGCTCTCTGCCGCCCCTGGCACTGCCCTTTGTCACAGGCCTACCGTCTCTGCGCGCAGCACCTGCGGCAAAAAAAGCACCCCAGAGGCTGATCTTCATGTTCAGCCCGAACGGCATCGTTCCGCCTAACTTTTGGCCGGACCAATCCGGTATGGGTGATGCCTTTAGCCTAAAGCCGATCCTCCAGCCGCTGTCCGCCTACAAGAACCGCCTGCTCATGCTCAAAGGCATCAGCAACAAGATCCGTGGCGATGGCGATGGTCACCAGCGCGGCATGAGCTGCCTACTGACTGGCATCGAGCTTTACGCCGGCAATATTATGGGTGGTGGTGGACAGCCGGCCGGATGGGCCAAGGGACCCTCCATTGACCAGGTCATCAAAGATAAGCTCCAAGCAGATCCTGCCACGCGCACCCGCTTTGGCTCCCTTGAGTTCGGGGTAAACGTGCCGGATCGGGCTGACCCCTGGACACGATGGGTCTATGCCTCCGCGAACAAACCAGTCGCTCCTATGAATGATCCCGCGCAAGTGCTGGCACGACTTTACGGCCAGACGCGTGGGCGTGAGCACATCACCAGCATCCTGGATGATCTGAGCGGTGAACTGGCTCGTGTGCGGTCCAGCTTACCTCCTGAAGAGCGCGCCTTGCTGGAAGAGCACGCCACCCTGGTGCGTGGTATGGAAAAAGATATCCAAGAAGCAGCTGCCGCGCGTGACTTTCGCCACAAACCACCTGCGCTAGAGGGCAATCTCGCCGTGGACAATGACAACATGCCCCGGCTCAGTAAAATGCAGATCGATCTGCTCGTCAGCGCCCTAGCGAACGACATGGCACGCGTCGCCTCCCTACAATTCACCGCCTCCGTCGGAGGAGCCAAAATGCGCTGGCTTGGCATCCAGGAAGGGCACCACGACCTCTCCCACGATCCAGACATGAAGGCCGATTCCCAGGATAAGCTAACCAAAATTAATGTCTGGTTTGCCGAGCAGCTGGCCTACTTAGCGCAAAAGCTAGATGCCATCCCCGAACCAGGTCACAACGGCACCATGCTCGACCACACCCTCATCGTCTGGACCAATGAATTGGGCAAAGGCAACTCGCACAGCTTGGACGACATCCCCTTTGTCTGCCTGGGAAGTGCTCCAGGCCTGAAGACGGGACAAATGATCGCCTTCCACGAAGAGCCACACAATAGGCTACATCTCACTCTGGCCGCCGCCATGGGCGTGCCGCTGAAAACTCACGGCAAGCCAGAACTATGCAGTGCCGGGCCTCTGGTGCTGAGCTGATTAAGATTTGCCGAGACTTTCCATACCCAAGTTGAATCATCTTTTGCTAGGCGTGAGGCCCCTTGCCCCATGACCTAAATCATCATTCTGCACGTGTAGGATATGCCAAAATAACCATACTCATTTAGCTTTCTTTAAAGCGAATAAGCCCACATGCGGTGCGCCTGTTATCGAACGTGCACCATCGCCTCCGATGTTGAACACCGTGACTTCTGCGCAGTTCGCTCGGATGAAATCCAAGTCATCAAAGACCGAGTAGGAGTAGTACACTCCGTCCACTTCATCATAGTGGTAGCCTAGACCGCGCGTCTTTAGGCGATTCACGATTGGCCAGAGTCCCGCGCGGTGCAGCAGCAACTTAGCTAGGCGAGCCAACTTGGACCCCTGGCCGAAGCGGTTTGAATCTGAAAGGAAGATACCCTTTTTCGCCACCCGCAGCATTTCTGCCAGAACCACCCTCGGCTGTGGCACGTGGTGTAGCATCCCTAGCTCACAAACCAAGTCAAAGCTGCCATCAGCATGCGCGATGCGGGTCGCGTCCCCCTCCCGGAGCTGTTCCTTCTGCACACCATTGGCATAGGCCACCTCACGTAGCGCTGCCACAGGCTCGATACCACGGATATCACAGTCGGGAAGCCGCTGCCCCAAGCGCAGCAGCGCCCTTCCCGTGCCCGACCCGATATCCAAAATGGACCCAACGCCATGGTGATGGCAGAAGCCAGCCATGATCTCACAGGCCAGGTCATGATCACCCGTGCCATGCATGTCATTGTATTGAGTAGCGGTGCGCTCGTAGTAGGCGCGCTGGAGTAGGATTTCAGAGTTCATGCGGGCGTGTCTCATGAAAACCAGTGTCCCTCACAGGTCACGGAAAAAAGAGCAAAAGGGTTCGACATGATGCAAGCGCACTTCAGCTGAAGAAAACACGCTCTGCGGTATCCCGCAGCATCGCCCTCTTGTCGCTTTGAGTGAGAAAATCCAAGCGATCCCGAATCAGCGCGATAGAATCGTGGTAGCTGTGCCCATGATCGACCTGAAAGGGGCAATCGCTAGCCCACATCAGGCGGTTAGCGCCAAATTTGTCGCGGCATGCACGGATCATCGGCGCTAGATCCAGGTAGGGTGCCTGCTTTTTGCCCAGAGCATAAAAGGCGGAGGTCTTGACCGTGACCTCAGGGTACTTCGACAAGTGGAGCAGACGATCCAACCCCGCGCGGTCTACCGGCTCCTTCATGCCCAGGCGCGCAAAATGATCAATCACCACTGGAGTATGGGGATATTGCGCGCACATCCGCGAGACAGGACCGAGGGCCTCGGGGTTGATCAGCAGGCAGAGGTTCAGATTTTCATCCGCTGCTGCCGTCCACATCGCTTTCATGCCAGGACTACCTAGCCAAGCGGCCACATCCGCGCCTTTGGGGTACAATCGAAATCCACGCACCCCCTGAGCTTTCAAAGCCTTCATTCTACCAAGCACATCGGGTGCATTTTCATCCACGATGGCCACTCCGGAAAAGGTGCCAGGATGCGCGGCGATCATATCCAGCATGTAGCGATTATCCGTCTGATAGTAACTCATCTGGATCAGCACGATGCGTGTCACCCCCTCAGGCCGACAGTGAGCAAAGAGCTGCTCGGGCGTAAAGCTCGCCGGCTGCATGTCCGTTTTTTGAAATCCAGCGGCCAAAGGATACTTCACCGTGTCCGGCGTCCACACATGCACATGCGCATCGATGCCATTAGTCATAGGCAAACTTGCGCAACTTGAGATCTGGGAGGCTAAGGCGACTCTAGATGCGGAATTGAGGAATTGGCGGCGAGAAAACATGCGTTGATTCAAACGAACGTTTTTACCCAGCACAATCTTGAAAACAGCACGCTTCGCTCGTGTTTCTGAGCGGGAGGCAGCACCTGGTTATCTTTTTAGCGCAAACTAACAAACTTGGCACTTGGCAAACAGCCCCTGCTGCCTAGCCTCATGATCCCAGAACGAGCACCGCTGCCCGACCCCGACGGGTTGTGATGATCGCGACCGATTTCTCAGTTAAAAGCTATGAGTGACGTTCTGAACAAAACGACTGTGCTAGTCCTGAACAGGAACTGGCAAGCCATCGGTGTCAAAACCCCTGCCGAAGCCTTCAGCATGATGGCCACAGGCAATGCCACCGCTCTGAAAATCTCTGGCGACGACGACATGACGCCGGTGACATTTGAAGACTGGATGTGTCTGGCAGTGGACCCTGGAGACAACTGCATTGGCACCGTCAAAGGCCCCGTGCGTGTGCCCACCGTGCTAGTGCTAGCGCGGTTTGACCGTGTGCCCAAACGCCGTCCGAAATTCTGTGCCAAATCCATCTGGGAGCGCGACGGCGGCATCTGCCAATACACAGGTCGCAAGCTCAAGCCGAACGAAGGCAACATCGACCACGTCATCCCCATCTCACGCGGAGGAAAAAGCACCTGGGACAACTGCGTGCTTGCCGACAAAAAGGTGAACAGCCGCAAAGGTTCGAAACTGCCAGATGAAGCAGGGCTGAAACTACTGCGCCGACCTTCCGCGCCAAGGGAAATACCCGTCACCCAGCTTATCCGCAATACCTACCAAGTGCGCGATTGGGAAGTGTTCCTGCAAAACAAAGGTGCTTTTGAGCTGACCGCTTAAGCACTCGCCCCTCTGGGCAGCACTTCCACCACATCGGCCAGGATACGGCCGCTGCCGTGTCGTAGCTCATTGCAGCGACCAAACAAAATCTGGCCAGTAGTGGCTCCGAGCAATTCAGCGAGGCGCTGATCTACCGCGAGGCGAAAGTAACCTCGTGGGTGGCTGCTGTGGGGGACTTCGTAACGCTCGAGGATAGCCCCAAAAGGCACGCGCCCTTCGAGCACGAGCGTTTGCGCTTCTTCAGGCAGCAAGTCCAGATGAATACCGATAGCTCCAAACTCGATCGGCTTGCCATCGCTCTGGCGGTGCAGGACCGAGGCACGCACGAGATAATTGCCGATGCGGGCGCGTGCGGCCACATCGAGATCAATGTCACAGCCATGAAAGTCCCGCAGGTGCGGCGTCATGTCCCGATCATGTACGAGCAAAAAGCGCTCCTGTTCAGCGAGAGCATCAGGCTCCACAAAAGTGACCCGCGGACGTGTGCTGCCGATGCCGTAAAAGAAAATCAGCGGTGCTAAAATGTCTTCGTCTTGTCGTAGAGCCTCGTTCATCACCTCAGAAAAATAAAATTCATCGCATTGCCTTCAGGGAATACCCAGCGTCCTCAGGTATAGCGGGCATATTGACGATGCTGAGGCAGGAAAAACTCGTGCAGCAGGCGATCCACCTGGAGCAAACCTTCGCGGCTGAAGGTGACGGATTGATCATCGAGCTGCGCCCAGCCTTCTGCGGCAAGGCTCTCTAGCTGAGAGGCAAAGAACTGACGCGGATTCACACCGAACTTCTCCTGGTAGTAGGCGAACTCACTGCGCCCGAGCTTCATCTTCAGAATGAACTCACGCACGAAGCGCTCCTCGTGGCTGGTTTCATAGGCGCGGAAGATGGGAAGCTTACCCGCATCTAGAGCCTGCATGTAGGGACCAATCTCTGCCTGATTCTGGTAATGCACCCCCCCCAGATGGCCGAAGGAAGCCACGCCACTGCTAAGCAGGTCAGCTCCTTCCCAGAGAGCGTCACGATAAACGAATTTGATACGCTGCGGGTCCTTCACTACCGTGTAGGCGCTGGTCACAGTATAACCTGCTTTAATAAATTCATCGAAGGCGTAGCTAACCCATCGCCGCTTGGTTGGCCAATCAGCGACGGGAGCCGTAACTTTCCCCTCGGCCTTCATCTGCTGGTACATGGTGGTGTTGTAGGGCACCTCCATCTGATAAATCGTGACGGCATCTGGTCCTAGGTCGATCGCCTTTTGCACACACACTTTCCAGTTTTCCTCTGTCTCGTTCATCATCCCTGCGATGAGGTCGATGTTGATATGCTCAAAGCCCAGCGTGCGGGCAAAGCGGTAAGCTTTTTCAATCTCACCGCTGCGGTGCGCGCGTCCATTGGTCTCCAGGATGTGGTCGTCAAAATTCTCCACACCGAGGCTGAGCCGTGTGACGCCAACTTCGCGGATGCCACTGAGCTTCACTTCGTTCAGCGTACCGGGTTCGGCCTCGAAGGCGACCTCGGCTGCGCCTTCCCAGCTGACTAGATCCTTCATTCGGCTCGTCAGCTCACGAAGTTGAGGCACGCTGAGGTAGCTAGGCGTACCACCGCCAAAATAGACAAAGTGCGCCTTCCGCCCCTGGAGGTAGGGCGTGGCGGCGTAGCGCTCCAATTCGCGCATTCCAGCGTCGATGTAGGCCTTGATCTCCTGGGCGTTTTTGTCGGTATAGACCTTAAAGTAGCAGAAGTGACAGCGCTTCCGACAAAAAGGGATGTGAAAGTAAATACCCAGGGGAACATCCGCCGGCGCAGGGCGCTGCATCACCGCCTCCACGGCAGGCACTTGATCGGGCTTCCAAAACGAAAAGGGCGGGTAGTTCGAGACAAAGTAGTTCCCGGCTTCGGTCTTTTCGGGGTTTTTCGTCGCGGCTGGTGGGGGGGCTTCCAGAGTGGTGGACATAGCTAGGAGGGGAACGTGAGAGCGAATGTAGTTCTGCCGCGAAAAACCGCCAGCAAGGAAGTGTGGTCAAAGCGAACCCAGCAAAGTGCGCAGAAAGTCACCATCGCGAAAGCGGGCGTTTGTGCCTTGGCGGATGATGGCTAGCTGCAGAGAAGGGATAACATAAAGGCGCTGGTAGCCGCTGCCGATACAGGCAATGAGATCAGCCGGTATATGTTTGCCAAGGCAAACGCGCGTCCAAGACTGCCGATCCCATTCTACGTCCAGCTGGTTCTCGATGTCGATCTCACGCGCTGAATCATGACCTGTGGTGCGGTTGTTCCAAAAACCGAAACTGTATGCCGGGTTTGCTTTGGAACCTTTGAGCAAAGCTTGGAAAGACGCTGGCTTCAGCAGCGAGCCTCCATTACCTAACAAGCAATCACCTAAGCGTGACCACTGCCTGGCCGTCATGACAAATCCTGCTGCCAACAAAGGATTTCCCGCTGCATCAGGAAGGTAGCGCTGCGGCCCCAATCCGAGCCGACGTAGCACACGGCGCTCAAGGTATTTCGTCGGGGATTCCGCGCGCCATGTTCGCGCGAGCCTCCGCTTCAGCACTTCATGGAAGATTTGAAGTTGGCTAGGCCCGTAAATGAAGCGCTTGCCCGGCATGGCAAGCATAGGCCGTTTCATGGCCATCTGATTCCGGTCCTTCAATCCGTCTTCGTGAATGGCGGCCCCGGGCTCCAGACCTCCGGTGAAATTGAGTAGATGCTCCAGCGTGATCTTGCCACGTTGAGCATCGTCTTTCCATTCGGGTAAAGTGTTCGCAACAGGCTCGTCGAGCGCGATGAGCCCATCCTCAACCGCGACCATGGCAGCCAGCCCCCAAAAGCCCTTCGTGCCGCTGTAAATACGCAGTGGCAAATCCCGCCCACCGCCATTCGGATAGCTTTCGTGCAGAAGACGACCGTGCTGCTTGATAAGCAGTGCCTGTGTTTTTCGCTCCGTCGCATACTTCACTGCGGCAGCGATCGCGGCTTCACTCAGGCGTGATTTTTCATGAATCGTAGCCGGTTTGCCAAAGCCCAAACCGCCAAGGCCAAACCAACCGAGCATTTGCCGCCGCGTGTGCAACTTTTCCATGCGTCCCCGCATGTCGCGTTCTGCATCATCACACAGCAGGCGTAACATTTCAGGGCTGAGCCAATCTGCTCCAAAGGCAGTGACTGTCTCGCGCACGAGTCCATCTGCCGAGGCCACACGCATAGGTCGGTCTTTCGCATACTTCGCCGCAAGCTGCTCAATGAGGTCATCGGCCGTATGCCCAGCATCGGCATAGATGATCTGCAAGCCATGCGGCTCTCGCTCTTCCGTGATCTTGGCCGTAGTTCCATCAAAGACGACCACCACCTGCGTACCAGTCATGTCCTGGAGATGTCGCAACCGCTGGAGCAGCTCAGTTCGCGCGAGGTGACGCTTATTCGCCACGCGCAGGTGCTTGGCTAGATCCGGCCAGGCATGCATGACATTGTGACCATCCACGAGAAGATAGCTAGGCATGGCGGAAGTGGGTGTCATCGTTTACGATTCAGCACTTCGACTTTACGCGAAAAGGGCCGCGAGCGTCTTTACCGTCGCGCCTTCGTGAGCCCTCAACGCGGCGTAACCAGATTCGCCAAGATGTTGACAACGGGCGGCATCCGTCAGCAGTGCACCCAGTTCCTTTTCCAAAGCCACCACATTCGGCACTTGTACCGCACCTCGGTTTTTCAAAAGCAGTTCCACCAGCGCCTCGAAGTTCTCCATGTGGGGGCCAAAGAGCACAGGTTTTTTCGCCATCACCGCCTCCGCTGGATTCTGACCGCCGTCCGCGAGGAAGCTCTTGCCTACGATGACGATGCTAGCCAGGCACTGCCAAGCTCGCAGCTCACCGGTGGTGTCGATGATCAATGAAGGGAGACTCGACGTGATGGCCATGGAAACTGCCGACCGCCTCTGAACATCGAGACCGATCTGCCTTAATTCCGCGAGGATCGCCTCCGTGCGCTCGACATGACGCGGCACAATGAGCAGCGCGAGATCCGCGTGATGCCTGCTAAGACTTTGGATCACATGCGCAAGCAGCACTTCCTCACCCGAATGTGTGCTGGCGAGAAGGATGATCCGCCGCTGAGTGGTAATGCCTGCCTGCTGCAAAACCTGCCGGAGCGCAGCAACCTGTTTAGGATCGACCTCGGCACCTTGGGGATCAAACTTGATGCTACCCGTGTGCAAAATGCGGTCCTTTTCCACGCCGATGCCGACCAAGCGCTCCGCATCTACAGGCTCCTGCACGAACACTTGATCCAGCATCGCAAAGATCGGCCGCACAAGGAAGCTAAGCTGACGGAAACGCTTCTCCGACTTGCCTGACAGGCGGGCATTCACCATCGACACTCGAATGCCCTGGCGACGTGCTGTGTTGACAAGATTCGGCCACAGCTCTGCCTCAACCAAGATGATCTGCGCTGGGCGAATGAGCTCCAGAAAAGCAAAGCCAACCCAGGGAAGATCGACCGGCGAATACAGCACGACAACACGCTGCGAATGCTTGCTGGCAAAGTCCTGCACCATCGCCTGCCCAGTGGGAGTGGTGGTGGTGATGACGATGCCCGTGTTCGGTCGTTCCCTGAGCAGCCGCGTGACGAGTTTGATGGCGATGCCAGCCTCGCCCACACTCACCGCATGAATCCACAGCCGATCCTGACCGCAAGGCAGGGCGGCGATGGCCATGCGCTTTTCTACTGGCAACTGCCCGAAGCGCTCGGCCAGATCCACCCAGCGCCCACCACGTGCTTTCATCTTCCGCACTGCTCCTGGCAGTAGAAAGGCAACGCCGAGAGGCAGTAGCAGATTGTATACGAGAAGAGTGAAAACGAGCGACATCAGGCCCCTGTTCATGCCACTGGCCACAGAGCGAGGCAAGCCTACAGCGCACGGGTCTTTTCACCCAGACCCTCAATTTTGTGATGAAAATCATCATGGCAACCCAGCTCGCCCCTGGTTTCACCATTCAAATTCACCGGGAGCAGCCATTCGGTCATTACGAAAAAAGTCCCATGCCGCTCGCGCAGCATGGGACGTTTTTCAGGGGCAACCTATTGCCTCAGCGAGCATTGGGCCGCGCTGGGCGGCGGGGTGGCGGAGCCATAAAAACATTCCGACCGACCTCTGCACCGATTTTAGTATTGCGATGCAGGATGATGCTAAGCGTCTGCTGCTGGATCATGCGCACCATAGCGGAGGGCAGCACTTTCTCATACCAGAAGCGGTCGCCATCGCGCAGCCGGGTGAATTGATCGACAAGGATACGATGAAAGGTCTCGCCTACCATCGAGCCAGGCCGATCTGCCTCAGCCAAGCCGCCAATCCACAGGTCGATGTCTGCTGGGCTATCATAGGCTGCATCCAGCTCTGCCACCAATTGGCGGTTTGCATTCACATCCTGAAAGCGATTCACCGGACGCAGGCCGAGAGCCGTGCGCATCTGAGCAAAGCTGGGTAGGCCGTGATCACGACCACGCTGGATATTCAACGCTGCGAGATCAAAACCACCCGCGCCAGGCGCACCGAAGAGGAAATTGCGCACATCATCGATCAACCATTCATCCAGCTCTTGAGCACGGCCGGTGGCAAGACCGCGCAGGATCACATCAATGCCGTGGTCAGCGACCTGCTGAGGCTGGAAAAACGAATTGGCCAGGGAGAGATGACCTGCCTCAATCTCATTTCCCTGCGCATCCAGGCGCAGAAGTGTGGGTGAGAGCAAGCTGTGCCCGAGGCGGTAAGCTGCCGTGGCGAACTCGTTCGAGATGGTAGCATCCACCTCAGCCTTGTAGCCCTGATAAGGCTTGATGGCACCTGGCCCTAGCAGGGTGGGCAAAAACTCGCGGTAGGTGATGGCCTGCATCTCAGCCCCCACGATCATGCGTGCGAACTGATAGATCTCTTCGTCCTCAGCGCCAGGGTTCGCGGCGTGATACAGATCGGCCCAGAAATTGTGTTCCCGCAGGAAAAGCGTGTGGATGGCGATTAAGCCAACCTGCTCATTCACCCGCACATCGCCAGCGACAAAGAAGCCTGGCACAGGCGGCAGCGCCGCAAGAACCTCTGAATGCAGGGGCAGTAGATCGCCATGATCGCTCGGCGTCACGCGCAGGCGTCCGGTGCCATCGTTAGCACGCAGCGCGGCAGCGCGCACCGCATCAGAACCATAGATGTGTGAGGCATCAATCCAGGCCGTGACGGCATTCTTTTGCTGACGCACCCCATTCACCATCGCATAGTTGCTGCGATTCAAGCTGATCTTCACCGTACCTGTGCTGGCAGGATCAAACTGCGGATCACCGGCAGGCACCGGGATAGGAAAAGATTCGATCGGATCAGCGGTGGGAGTTTCATCCAGATCATGATCCAAGAACTGACCCCACTGCCAAATAAAGTCACTGGCCCCGTTACGATTCGGGCGCAGATTGGGCTGCTTCGCGACTGCGTTGCTAATGGCCCGTGCGCTTGGGCGACTGCTGCCTGCTGGCTCGCTCACGCCATCGGCATAGAATGGGGCCGCCAACCGACGAAAAGGCAGATCCGGTGTGCCGCGTGTGGTCAGCGTCACGTGGTTGCCGCTGCCATTCGCAGAGCGGAATTCTTCGGGCAGCACAAAAGTGCTTGGCAGGCTTGGCGGCAATGGCTGGCCCGTCGGTGGCATGGGCGGTGCAGGGCGTGAGCCATTCGGTGGGGGTGGCGCCGTAGGCGGCGGCATCGGTGGCTGGCCGGGAGCCATGCGCGGGATTGGGGCTGCTGGGTTCAGAGCCTTGGTGACGGGTGAACTGCCAGTTCGTGGAGCTGCCATTTGGCCAGAGGCCTGGGCACCGAGATTAGCCAGAGCAAGGAGTGCTGCGGCAGGCAACCAGCGGCCGACCAGCAAGGGTGAGTGCGTTTTCATGGTCTAGTTGGGATTGAGGTTGAACGTGGCGTTGCGGGTCAGAACCAGCGTTGTCACACCCCAAATAGACTTCCCCTGTGTTAAGGTCAGATGTCGCCAGACCCCTAGATTTGTGAAGCAATGGTAAATGTTTGACGCCTCTTGTTTTCCCAAGAAAAGCCAAGGCCCACTTCGCGTTAGCCTCTTTCCCTCATGAAATTCCGCTGCGCTCTCACCCTCGCCTTGCTCGCCTTTTCCACGCAGGCAGAAACCCCAAAGCCTGCTAGCACGGCCGCCGCCAAACAGGCACCGCGCTTTAAAAAGCTGCTTCCGCAGACCCCGAGCACTCACGAACTGCGCACCCTAGAACTTGCGGCGTATCCTGAGCACCGCGTCGAGCTGCATGTCTATATTCCGAAGTCGGAAGGTATTTGGCCCTGCATTCTCGATATCCACGGCGGTGGCTGGAAGGCACGCCAGATCGATTCGGACAAACCCATGATGGAGCGTCTCGCCCAGCGCGGCTTCGTCACAGCGCTGGTGAGCTATCGACTCGCCACCGAGGCGCCCTACCCTGCCGCGCTTCACGATTGTAAAGCCGCCCTACGCTACCTCCGGGCTCATGCCCGTGAACTCAAAATCGATCCTGAACGCATCGGCTGCATCGGCGGTTCTGCGGGTGGCCATTTGTCCGGCCTCACCGCAGCGACCTCAGGCCTAACAGCTTTTGAAAATGAAGGCCCTTACCGTGAGCAATCCAGTCGGGTGAAAGCCGCTATCGTCATGGCAGCCACGCAAGATCTCGTGGCCGCCAATCGCGAAAAGACCAACGAAAACGCCCTGCTCTTCTTCGGCGGCACCTACGCCGAAAAACCCGACGTCTTCACCGCCGCTTCTCCGATCACACATGTGCGTGCTGGCATGCCACCCATCCTTTTCATTGAGGGTGAAAAAGACACTCTCAAAATCGGTCGAGCCGAAATGATGGAGAAAATGAAAGCGCTTGGTATCGAAACCGGCATCCACACGCTTCGCCATGCACCGCACCCGTTTTGGATGAGCGACCCGTGGTGCGCCGAAACCGTGGATCTCGCCGCCGCCTGGTTCAAAAAACACCTCGGCGAACCCACCCAACCTTGAAGGCTTCACCGCCGCCCATGGTTGAAATCGACAGACTTCTTCACGGTCTTCGCCCCTGGATTGTCCTCCATGGTGCTGCGGGCACAGGTGGGATCGACAACAATGGTAGCGCGCTTGTTTGGGAAGGTGTTGCCGGTGAAAATCAGATCGTGGCCGTTCGGAGCGAAAGTGACGGCTTCCTCGGGGCAGTGCTCGCCAAGTTGGAAGATATTGTCCTTCACGAGAATCGGGCCATAGGTGGCGTTGGGTTCGTAGAGGGTGAAGTAAAGCTCGGGGAACTGGCCGGGCTTCGCGGTCTGAAAGGCGAGGCGGCCGAGGCGCGGATCGGGATCGTTCTTGGTGGTGTTGTTGATGAAGATGTTACCGGTCATGATGAAGTTGACCGGCTGATTGATCCAGGCACCGCGGCCGCCACCACGGAAGGTGTTGCCGGTCATGGTGACATCCGTGCAGCTTTTTTCGACGCTGATGACGCGGCTGCCATTCGTGCCATCAACAAGATTGCCGGTGATGGTGGCGTTTTGGCAGAACTCAGCCAAAAAGAACGCACCCATGCGGCTGCCTAGGATGTGGTTGTTCGCGAAGACGATATTTTGACAACGCTGGATGTGCATCGTGTCGCCAATGGCGCTGACCTGGCAGCCAGTGATGCGCACATCACGTGCGCCGACAATGTCGAACGCGCCTTTGCCAGGTCCGCTGCCTGTCGGGGCATAGGCAGCGAGGTAGGTGGCCTGGATGTTGTGGGCGAGCTGGCCTTTGCCAAATCTCTCGAAGCGAATCGCAGCTCCGCTAGGCTTGTCAGCGATCTGAATGGAGTCGGGCGCGGACTCGACCACAAAGTATTGGCGTCCCCGGACGATGTTTTTCGGCAAATCGGCTCCGAGGAAAGTGAGCGCGTCTTTTGGCTCGTCAGAGCTGCTGATGGCGATGGGAAGCTTGGTGTTGTCGAAGCGCACGCGATCGCCATCGAATGTCACATCGCGCATCAGATCGGTGCGGAAGTATTTTTTAGCCCGCTCAACCTCCCACGGCTCATAGGCCTCGCGGAAGGTTACGATCTGCCATAGATAACCGTAGTCCCACATGAATTTTCCACTGCGCACGAGTGTGCAGCTTTCGATCGTGATACGCTCGGCGTAGTGCTTGACCTCGCTCTCGCTTTTCGTGCCGTATTGGCCATGGACGCCGATAACTGCCGCAGCCATGCCGTTGGACTTCACCTCACGGAAAAGCAGATCATGTGTGCCGCCTGCGATGGTAGTGGTGATCTCGATGCCCTTCGTGTTCGCATTCGGTTCCCATTGGTTATTCTTCTTCGCAGGGTCAAACACATGCCCGATGAACTCGCCACCATGCCATGCGAAGTGCGCGATGTTTTGCCCGGCAAAAAGCACGATGCGAGCCTGGTCTGGCAGCGTGTCCGGCAGAATAAAGCGTGCGCCATGCGCCATGACCGTCGTGTTTGAACGCAGCTGAATGGGCTGCGTGCCATCGAGATGGTAATCGCCGGCCGGAAGAGTCACGACACCGTCTTTAGCGAATAAGGCAGCGAGCTTAGCCGTGTCGTCAGCAAGGAGCGCTGGCGCGAGACAAGCGAGGAACGCGAAGAATTTCATGAGGAAAGGATAACGAAGCTCACCTAGCAGATGCCACGACAAAGACTACGTGGAATGCGACGCTGGCCACTGGGCACCAAATGCGTGATGATGATCTGCCGCTTTTTCTACCCAACGACATGCTGTTGAGAAACGGATGCTTGATCGCTCACTCGGTTGTCGTTCCAACGGTATGAAATGTCTTCTGCCCCTGCTCTTCATCACCTGCAGCGCGTGTGCCCAAAATCAGCTGAAAGGCTGGACCCTGCATGTGAATCCAAGGCTGGTGGTGCAGGATAAGCCTGCACTGGACAAGGCGCTAACGCTGCTAGAGGCGCAGCTGGGGGAAATCCTGCGTGTGGTGCCGCCACAGGCTGTCGTCGAACTGCGCAAGGTGCCGCTTTACCTCAACCCAGAGTATCCAGGTGTGGTACCCAGAGCGGAATATCACCCTGGGGCTGGCTGGCTTCAATCCCATGGACGCGATGCAGGTATGGCGAAGGCGGTGGAGTTCACAAACGTGAGGATCTTTGACGCAGAGACACGGCGGATGCCGAACTTTGCGCTGCATGAGCTGGCTCATGCCTACCACGACAGAGTCCTAGGCTTTGATCATGCTGAGATACAGGCTGTCTTCCAGCAGGCTCAGGCGGCACGCCTCTATGAGAATGTCGAGCGTCGCGACGCTGAAGGTAGAAGGCGCTTCCAGCAGGCTTATGCGATGACGAATGCGAAGGAATACTTCGCGGAGTGCAGCGAGGCTTTTTTCTCCAGGAATGACTTTTACCCCTTCGATCGCGCAGAACTGCAAAAGCATGACCCAAGGATGTTCGCGCTGCTGCAAAAGCTGTGGGGGGTGGGGCGCTGACCTTAGCCTCTCTGAGCAAGGAAGGCAGTATCGCAAAGTTGGCAGTTGCGCAGGGGCAGGGCTCTGGCCGTTAATCCAGGGATGAATTCCGACTTCGGCACACTCCACGCTCTTTTACAACGCAGACTTCACCTCATCGCTGATCATGAATTCCGCGATGTGGACCCATCGGGACATCTGGCTGCATTGCAGCAGATTTCTGAACTCATCTCCGCAGAGCACCATCGCTTGAAGCCGATCTTACCAGGGCGACTGAGCCACTTTCTCCAGCAGGCGAGTTTTTCCAAGGCGCTGGATTTTCTGCATGAGATGGAGTGAACCCGAATGGGTTTACTTTCGCAAATAGAGCAGTAGCCGATCGTGGACGAGGAGGGCGAGGTCGAGCTTGCCGTCATGGTTCAGGTCGAGCGTGGTGTAATCATGTGGTTCATTTTCGCGCCCGCCTTTGCCTCGAAAGTGTGGGTCAGTCTCAAAGACGCGGAAGAACATGGCGCTGCGCCAAGTAGGAGCGGCTTTGTCGATGCCGACTTCAGGCTGGAGGAACTCTATCACACGGCTGCGGGTGGAATCGACCAGGGCTAGGTCATCCATTTCCATGCCGGAAAAAGCAGCGGGGATAAGGTCGGTGGGATGCGTGTCCTTCAGCTCGGTGTCGAGCGATGCGAGGCTCTCCAGATGAAGAACACGCCCGGACAGCGGCGTGAGATCAAAACTGGTCTTGCCGATGACAAGCAGGCGCTCCCCCGCGAGGTGGAGCTGATCGGCGGCGAGGGAAGACAGGGCGTGGGTATGAGCGACGCGGAAGACCCCATCGGAGCTCGCAGCCATTTCATGGAGCTTTTTCTGGGCAGTGTCTGCGAGCAGGATTCGGCGTTTGGGTCCTGTGCCGCTGATAATGACGGCGCTGAGCTGACAGGCTGGATCAGGAGCGTTGAATTGCTCCACCGTCATGGCTTTGCCATCGGCACCAACACGGATGGCACGGGCGAACTGATCCTTGGCGAGGATAAGCTCGGCTTTGCCGTCACCATCGACATCCGCAGTGGCGAGCGCGATGGGCTGGAGCTTGTTCACCAATGTATCGGGCAGACCTTCAGCCCGTTTGAAAGGGGCCTTGGGGTCTGCCTGACTGATGAGCAACTGCATGGGGGAGAGATTGGAAAAGAGCGCGAGGTCGCCACGGCCATCTTGATTGGCATCGACCACACGCAGCGCGCTCGGTTTTCCCACCATGCTACTGGGTAGTTCGATGGTGTTGGTGATGAACTTTTTCTGCGCTGAGTCCCAGCGTAAGGAAACAAGGCTAATTTTAGCCTTCGCATCGACGAGCGCGAGCGCGGTGGGCTCCGCCGTTGCAGCCACGGAGCCAGTGGTTAGCGCCAACAGAGCATCGGTACTCTGGTGAATCACTTCGGGATAAGTGAGACGGTCTTTCTGCCAGCGAGAGATTGCTATAGCCTTTTCTGCGCTGCTCAGGAGCACAAGCTCGGGCTTCGCATCGCCATCTAAATCGGTGATGGAAAGTGCCTCAATGCCGCTCAGGGCGGGGAATTCGCGCCCTTCACGAAAGGTGCCGCCTGGCAGTCCGGCGAAGAACCAGAGCCGGGCGTTTTTGGATTCGGAAAGTACCACGTCCGGCAGTTGATCACCATTTAGATCGCCATAGGCAGCGGGCCCTCCTTTGGCATCACTGGCCGGCATGGCGTAGCGAATGGTAGCAGCGCGGTCGGCGTTGGGCTCCATGGGACCTGCGGCCAATTTGGCGATGCTGATGAGGCCAGATTTGTCGTGTAGCGTGGCGAGGCCTGCTGGCTTGCCTTTTGGGCCAAGACGCATTGGATGAGCCCAGCAGCGGCTGGCCTCCATCTCCAGTCGCCATTCCTCCCCAAAGGAAACTCCTTCCTGCTGAAGGCGGACGAAGACAGCGTCTCCATCCGGAGCGGTGCAGATGAGATCGGTGCGACCATCACCGTCCAGATCTGCAGCGCGCAAGCCACCACTTCCAGGCTGACCGAGCACATAGCTTTTGGGCTCGGCCCAACCTTCACGCGTTTGCAGCCAGACCATGAGCCGCGTCTGAGTCATGAGACTGAGATCAGCACGGCCATCGGCATTGAGATCTGTAGCCACAAGCACTTCGGTATCGTTGGCGACAGAGTCGATGACGAATTCCTTCTTCGCTGTCCAATCTCTCGACTTGCTGCCTTGGGTCCTAAGCACAAGCTTTTTATCCTCGGTCACGTAGGCGATGTCAGCCTTGGCATCTGCATTCCAATCTCCTACAGTCAGGGACAAAGCTGTGCGGCCAATGACCAGTGGCTGCTTGTCGAAACGCGAGATTTCCAAAATTGGATTCCAGCGATCCTCGCGTGACATTCGCTCTGGCTCGCCAGGACGCACACCATCCTTGCGCTGCAGCAGGAACTCCAGGCGGGCACGGTCGGGATTGATGATGACAAGGTCCGTGAGTCCATCGCCATTGAAATCCGCAGCACGTGGACTGGAGGTGTTCCAGTCGAGCTTCACGATCTCAGGACTCTCGAAGTAAAGCCCGTCTGCAGCAATAATGAACGTGGCAGTGGAAAGCACAGCGGCGAAGACAGAGCGCATGGTCAGCAGATTGTGAAAAAGGTCAGACAAAGAGCTGAGGATCACTCCACAGGCTTCGAAAGCATACGGAAGTGAACGGCCTGGGGTAGGTTGTAAGTGCCGCTGACTTCCGTACCAAGGTATTGCTTGAAGACCTCTGGCCCAGGCTGTGCGGCGAGATCGAACCACTGGGAGATGCCCTTGCCCGTGGTATCCGTTTTCTTATCACCGGCCTTTTCAGCTGCGGCTTTCCCAGGGCCTTTTTTCTTCGCGGTACCTTTCTTTTTGCCGGTGGTTTGCTTCTCCACCGTGGTCATGGCGTTGATGACGTTGAGGAGCTGCTCACTGGCATCTGCTATCCCCAGGCCAACATAACCTTTGGGTAGGCTAGCGATGAGTTCCTGCGTGCGCTGGCTGTCCCAGAGGCTCGGCCCGCTAGGCTCCTTCATGCGCGCGAGTAGCTTTTTCAGCAGTTCCTGACTCCCGGTGCTGAAGAGCAGGTAGCCATCTGCCAGGCAATAAGCGATTTCGGTGGAAGCAACGCCCGGTGCGGTCGCCGCCTGAGTAGCCCGGTAGGTACTGATGGTGTGGCCGAGGTATTCGGTGTCTTCAAAGGCAGCTCCAAACCCCTGGCCGATAAAGCGCTTCAGGCTATCCAGAGCACCCGCTAGACGCTGACGGTCACGCACTTTGAAGCCCATGACTTGGCTAGGAGACATTTCCGTGCCTGCATTCAGCTGGATATACTCATCTTCCAAGCTGCCAAAGAGGTCGTCTTTGATGCTGAACCCGACCTGCTGTTCCACCTGACCGAGCTGCATGGTGGCCATCATGGCCACGGGGCCGAGCTTATTCACCATGGCGAGAAGGCTGTCCCAGATGCCACCAAGGCTTTGACGCATAATCTGAGCCGAAACCGCATCAGCCGGGAAAAAGGTAGGCTGGGTCACCTCTGTGCTAGTACCGAGTAGCAGGCTAATGATGCCTTGCGGTTTTTCGGGATGAAGAATCGCTAAATCGGTACGCGTTTCTGCGGATGACAAATCCATGCTAAGTCCGATGGATTGCACCTCGGCTAGGCCCAGGGTAGCGAAGATCGCCTTGGGGTCCACTGGCACCGGGCTTTTGTTAGACTTCATGGCCTCGATTAGTGCAGTCTCAGCCCACTGCATGAGCACTTCACCATTCAGGTAAAAAGAGAGATCGCAGATGCCATCGCTGATCTCTGTGTGGCGGGAAAGATGGCGGGTTACGGTCTCGGAAGTCTCAGCAGCACCCGTCTTCAAGGCGGGTAGGAAGTGCTCGAAGAGAGCCAACTTATCTCCAAAAACCCAGACGCCATTCACAAAAGCATAGGCGCTATCCATCGCAGCATCAGGATCTTCGGATTTGGCCAGCACCTTTAAAGGCACGCCAGCCACATCGCGGGTGATTTCCTTCCATTCAGGATGCTTCTCCAGCGAGGTTTTGCGCGATTTCGCAATCAGCTCCTCGATCTTGGCCTGCTGATCGCCGACCTCGAGCAAGATCATGAACGGAGCGGCCTCTTTAGGCATGGCCTCGAAGTCCTGAGGTGAGTCAGCTGCGATCACAAACATGGCCGAACCGGTGACACGTTGGAGGTTGGCATGCAGGCCTTCTCCCGTCTCTTTCTTCAGCGCAGTGTCCCAGGCGGGCTCGCCATCTTTATAGACAGGAGCCATCCATTGCTTCACTGCCTCATCGGCCAGCAGACGACCGTAGCCGCTCTTTTCCCAATCGGCCACAAGCTCAGGCGCGCTTTTGATGGCTAGGTAGCCGATGGTATTCTTGGGCAGGATTTTTTGCCAAGTTTCGAGCTGCTCAGCAGGCAGCTCCAATGGCAGGCCGAGGCAGATCAGGGCAGCAAGGAAGGTGAGCGGTGTTTTCATAGAAGGGGTCAACAAGAGGGCGAGATGCAGGAAAGCCAAGGGGCAGGGGCGAGGCGAAATTCACACTTCTTTTCCAGCCGGGCAGGGGCTCAGGGTTGCTTGGGCTGGGGTTGCGTCGCTGTCGGCGGGGCGGGCGGCGGCAAGTAGCGAAAACCAGCATTGGGATTGCGTGGGTCGAAGGCGAAGGCATCACGGTTTTTCAGGAAGAGCTTCATCACATTTGCGGGGATGGAAAAGCCCAGGCCTTCCACACCGACACCTGCGGCTTTCATGTTGTTCACGCCTACGACTTCACCCCGACTGTTGAAAAGCGGGCCGCCTGAGTTGCCGGGATTGATCTGCGTGGTGCTCTGGATGTACCAGCGCCCGCCGCTTTCCCGCGCCCTGATGCTGACGATACCCTGCGAGACACTGCGCTCCAGACCCAGCGGACTGCCGATGGCAAACACAGCCTGGCCCTGAGTCAGGCTGTCTGAGTCGCCGATCGGCGCAAAAGGCAGGCTCTCCACCGCGGGATCATCGATCTGGAGAATGGCGAGGTCGAGAAAACCATTCATGGCAATGATTTTGACCTTCGGAAAAGCCTGTTTTTCGAGACCATCAGGCTTTTTCCGATACACGACGACGGTAATCTCCCTCTCACCTGCGATGACGTGCTGGTTGGTGATGACGTAGCCAAGCTTGTTGATGATGAAGCCGGAACCTAAGCCCGACGCGGTCTGGATCTGCACCACAGCCTCGGCCACGCGTTCGACATTTTTTTCCACTGGCAGCGGCTCACGACTAGGCTCGACGAAGTAGATGTCTTCCTCACGTGTGGTCTTGGCATTAGCGACCTGTGAAGCGGGGCTGATCTGGTCCAGTCGAGCAATTTCCACACGCGGCACGGTCAGCACGTTGAAACCAAGATCGACCATGACAGCGTCATCCCGCTCACGCAGGAGCTGGCCGGCCAGTTCGGCACCATTCTTCAAGACGACACGTGTGCCGTCGGCTGCACCTACGGTAAACGCGAGCGCTAGGCAAGCTGCCAGCACCACCCCTCTGGGATTGAAGCCTAAATTCATCACAGGCGCGGACGCTAGCGGCTGCCGTGTGGGTTACTAGGCTTTTTGTCTGTCGCCTCACTGTTTTTCATCAATGGCCTGACTCCACCATCTGCGCAGCTGGCGGCGCTCCGGCAAATCACGCAGCACCCAGGCGGCGCTGTGATTGGGAAAAGGCAGGGCCACGAAGGTCCACCGCCCGCGGAGACCACTGTCATGTAGCAAACGCTCCGTGGCTTCGGTACTCAGCTCTTGGCTGATCCACTGCGGTCTTGTACCGAGCCGTGCTAGACGCTGACGCACGGCG
Organism: Prosthecobacter sp.; assembly: GCA_044355075.1. Lineage (GTDB taxonomy): Bacteria > Verrucomicrobiota > Verrucomicrobiia > Verrucomicrobiales > Verrucomicrobiaceae > Prosthecobacter. The sequence goes on along the minus strand of JBIKYV010000021.1, from coordinate 9,887 downwards.
TCGGGGCCGCCCGACTCAGGCCATGCCCGTGAGCCATCATAGTGACTGTGGCAGATGAAACCTCGCCATAGCGCAGCGATCTCGTCATCATGCAGGCCGATGAAATTGCAGGCGATGCTGCCGCGTGAAAAGCCAGCCAGGAAGACCCGCTGAGCATCGCCGCCCCAGCTCTGGCAGAGGTGATGCACGGTTTTCAAGACATAATCACGTGTTTGGCGGATATCGCCCCACCAGCGTGGTGCATTTTGAGCACGGCCATTTGCGAGCTCGATGAAAGGCAGCGCCGCCCAGATAACACCGCGCCCGCCAGAGATGCCATAACCTAGCAGGCAACTTTCCACCGAGCCATCGCAGGTGTCGCCTCGTGCATCGGCATAAGGGCCGTTGCCAGGGAACTCAATGATGACAGGGTAGCTACGGCCAGGCTGCCAGTCGGTGGGCAGATGCAGCAGGTGATGCACTGCTGACGCTTCCCAGCCCGGAGTGGTCTGCACCACACGCTGACCTGGGGCAGGGGCCGCACTGTGCTGCACAGGTGGGACGGCGAGATCTGGCACGATAGACTTCCATTCGCTGCCATCTGCCGAAAAGCAGGGAGCGATTCTCAGCAGCGAAAAACAGAACAAAAAGGCAGCGCGGCTCATGCAGTCTGCAAACGCGCCATCTCAGCCTTCCCTTCCGCTGGTTTCAGCACCTGCGCCTCAAGCCCGTCCTTGCCAGCTGCGAAACACAGCCTAGATCGAGACGCCTCTCATGCCACGCATCCTCGCCATCGACCACGGAACCGCCCGCATCGGGCTGGCCATGAGTGATGAACTGGAACTGGTGGCGAATCCCCTGCGCACGCTGGATGCTCGGGATCGCCCCATGGAAAGCATCACACGCATCGTGAGGGAAAAACACATCGCCAAGGTCATCATCGGCATGCCCTACCACATGGATGGCCGCAAAGGCGAGGCCGCCGAACGCGTCGAACGCTTTGCCAAAGAGCTGGAACGTGCGCTCGATCATGAGGTGCCGGTGTCCTTCGTCGATGAGCGACTCTCCTCCGTCGAGGCAGAGGCCTCGCTCTCCCGCTCGGGCATCACGGATCCTCGGGAGAGAAAGCAGGTGGTCGATCAGCTCGCCGCCGTGGTGATTTTGCAGGATTACCTCAACAGCCAGCGCGGCCCGGAGGCCTTTTTGCTCCCGGACAGCGCCTACGACATGCCCTGGACCGATGAGCCACCGAAGCGACGTCGAAAGTAGCCTAGGCCTCTGCCACGGTGCCCCAGAAGGCTGGAAGCGGCTACGTCTCGCTGTGGCCTACTGCGGCACGCCCTGGCGCGGCTGGCAGAGTCAGGACGGCGGCGGCGGCATTCAGGACAAGATCGAAGCTGCCATCCGCAAGGCTACTGGCATCCAAACGCGCCTCCACGGCAGCGGACGCACCGACGCTGGCGTGCATGCCTATGGACAGGTGGCCCACTGCGATGTTCCTGCCACGGTGCGCATGAGTGGCGACTCCTGGCGCGATGCCATCAATGCCTGCCTGCCACTCACCATCCGCATCACTCAGGTCAGCGACGCCGACACGCGCTTTCACTCACGCTTTGACGCTATCGGCAAAATCTACCGCTACCGAATCTGGCGGCCTCGGTTACTCTCGCCTTTTGAGGCCGACCGTGCCTGGCACATCCACGGCCCGCTGGATCTCCAGCGTCTCCAGGCCTGCGCCACAGCGATCACGGGCACACACAACTTTGTGCGCCTATCGGCCAACCGTGGCGACATGTCCGAGACACAGCGCCGAGCCATGCCAAGCAAAACCACCCGCACACTTCGGCGGGTCGAGGTGCGCGAACTCGGTGAACTGGTGGAGCTGGAATTCGAGGGTGATGGTTTCCTTTACAAAATGGTGCGCATGATCACCGGCACCATGGTCCACATCGCCCGAGGGCGAGCCGACATGGCCTGGTTCACCGATCTGCTCAACGAGTCCGAAGGTCTGCAAAGCAACCAGACCGCGCCGGCCTGCGGGCTCTACCTCATGCACGTCCTGTACCCTGAGCCTTAGCGCCACTCATCTCCGCATCACGAACTCATCCAGGTTCATCACCACATTGGCCACCGTGGTCCAGGCCGCCAGTATGGGCAGATCCGCTCCTGCTGGAGCAGGCCCGAGAGGTTCCGTGGCCATTTTTTTCGCCGCTTCTGCCTCCTGGCGATAGCTGGCCAGCGACTCTGCCAGCAGCCGACTCAGGGTAGCAGCCTCTTGAGCCGTCGGCTCGCGCGCAACACAGAGTTTGAACATCAAGCTGAGGCGGCTGGCATCATCCATGGCTGCATGTACGACTCGACGAGCCATCGCTTGGTGAGTCTCGATGAAAACGGGATCGTTTAGCGTCACAAACGCCTGCAAGGGCGTGTTCGTGCGGTTGCGGCGGATCATGCAGACCTCACGATTTCCTGCATCAAAGGTCGTGAAACTGGCATACGGCGCATTGCGGCGCACCTCCGTGTAAACGCTGCGGCGGTAGCGATCCTCACCCTCGCTTGTCATCCAATCATTGCTGCGACCAAAGGCCGTACTCAGCCCCAGATTCGGGGCCGGGGGACGCACGCCGGGGCCATGCATTTTCGCGGAAAGCAGGCCACTGACGGCGAGCGCTTGATCGCGCAGCATCTCACCCGTGGGGCGGAAGCGTGGGCCACGGGCCAGCAAACGATTGTCAGGATCACGTGCGGCCAGGTCTGCCGACGTGGCGCTGACCTGGCGATAGGCGCGGCTCATGACCATCAGCTTGATCAGGTGCTTCACATTCCAACCCGAGTCCATGAACTCTGCCGCCAGCCAGTCGAGCAGCTCGGGGTGAAAAGGCAGCTCACCCTGGCTGCCAAATTCCTCGCTCGTGCGCACGATGCCCGTGCCGAACAGCGTCTCCCACAGCCGATTCACTTGCACGCGAGCCGTCAGCGGATTTTCGCGGCTCACCAACCAGTTCGCCAGCGTCAGACGATTGCGCGGCGCATCTGTGGGCAACGGATGAAAGACCGCCGGCGTGCCCTCGCTGACCACGTCTCCCAGCGCCTGCCAGTTGCCACGCAGCTGCACCTTCGTGATGCGCCGCTCCTTGCCCGCTAGATCCTTCATGATCGGCACCGTCACGGGCTTCAGTTCGACCAACTGCTTTTGCCAAGCGGTCAACTGCTGGCGTTCTGCGGCGTTCTCCTCGGCAAGGTGACGCACGTAGTGGTCCTGGATGCGCGATGACTGAGCGGGACTGCGCTTTTCCGGTGCGGTATGAATGGCCGTCAGAACATCGCTAGGCAACGCCACTGCCTGACGCGCGCGGGCATCGTCCGTGCTCAGTAGGCGAAAACGGCCCAGCGTGTGATCCTTGTGCTGGGACTTTTGCTCCAACGTGACACGCAACCGGGCTCCCGCTGGCACCTGAATTGGGTTCGAAGCGAGGAGCGTGAGCGCATGAGGGCGATCCGCCTGCGGAGCCACGGCCCAACCTTGATTTTGTCGATCCGCCGGGCGCAAAACCGACGCAGCGGTGAAGCCCGATTGCTCATGATCGGCCAACGCTTGGCTGAAGGTCAGCGGAACCGGGCCACTGACCTGAACCACGCGCTCTTTTTCAGGCGCAGACTGCGGCGCGCTTTTCCAGACGAGCTGGCGTTTCGCATCGAGCAGCACCACTTGCACCCCTTCCAATCGGCGTCCCACGCCGCCATCCGTGCGGTTCCAGAGAGCGACCTGATCCACCGGCCATTCCTGCTGCAGATCTACCTCCCACCAAGGGCTGTCCTCTTGGCCACTCGTGTGAGAGACGCTGCCCTTGGCGTAATTGCCCTCGGTCTTGCCATCCACTGCACGCGCCGCAGAGGCTCCTGCATAGGTGCTGCTTTGCGTCGCAGGCTTACGTAGGCTGATGTTTTGCCCACTGCTCCTCACCTGCACCTCAGCCAGCTGTAGCATCTTGCCTTTTCCTGGCAATTCCACGCGTGCAAAGCGGGCCTTAGGCGCTGTCGCGTTTGGCGGTGGCAGAAGCTCGGCCTTCACCTGGGTCAGAACAAAATTGCCATGACCTGCCGCCGGTTGCGTCTCCAGCCTCAGTGCCGTCAGTTGCGCTATCTTCAGCGGCAGCTCCAGCGTGGAAACGTCCGTGGCTGCCTTGGCCGAAAGAGTCACCCAACCGTCCGAATTGATGACCGCCTTGCGCCCTGATTGCGTGCGCATCGACTGCGGTTCTTCAGCCTTCCACGCCAGTTCCTGGCGCAGATTTTTTTCCCAGCCAGCCAGCCGGGCTAGCCACTTGGGCTCCGGTTTAGCAAAACGGGCCTCCAACCCAGCGATCTTAGCGATCAACTCAGCACGCTGCCGCTTCAGCTCGGCAGTCTCAAAGCTGTGCAGCGGCGACTCGTCTTTTTTGTCGCTATCCGCGCTCTGATTCAGGAAGGCGTAAGCCTGGAAGTACTCCTTCAGCGTCAGCGGATCATACTTGTGCGTGTGGCACTGCGCGCAGGCCATCGTTGTACCCATCCAGACGGCGAAGGTCGTGTTGACACGGTCGATCACTGCCGCGTTGCGGAACTCTTCGTCGCTCGTACCTCCTTCGTTTTGTGTCATCGTGTTGCGATGAAATGCCGTGGCGATCAGCTGATCATCTGTGGGATTTGGCAAAAGATCACCCGCAAGCTGCTCGCGCGTGAATTGGTCAAACGGCATGTTCGCATTGAGCGCACGGATCACCCAGTCGCGGTAGGCCCAGATCTCGCGGGGCTGATCACTCGGGTAGCCCGAGCTATCGGCATAGCGCGCCAAGTCCAGCCACTGGGACGCCCAGTGCTCACCAAAGGCAGGCCGCGCCAGGTAGTGCTCCACCACCGCCTCGTAGGGCTCGCGGAAGAGCTGCGTCAGCTCCTCAGGCGTCGGCGGCAGACCGGTCAAATCAAGCGCCACGCGGCGGATCAGCGTCGCGCGGTCAGCCTCAGCCGAGAAGGCCAGGCCTTCTTTGCCCAGCCGGGCCGCTAAAAAGGCATCGATAGCATTCCCAGCACCGGCCTGCTGAGGAACCCCAGAACGCACCACTCGTTCATAACTCCAATGTTTTCCCCAGGGCGCGCCTTGCCTGATCCACTCCTTTAGCAGAGCCACCTGCGCCGCCGGAATCACCTTGTGCAGCTTCGGCGGAGGCATCACCTCATCAGGGTCAGTGGACACGATGCGCTGGATCAGAGCACTTTTTTCAGGGTCACCAGGCACCACGGCGATGACCCCTTCGTGGCTCATCTTAGCCGCCGCCTCTTCATCCAGGCGCAGCCCTGCCTCACGCTTCTTTTCGTCAGGCCCATGGCAGAAAAAACAATTCTCCGACAAGATCGGACGGATCTCGCGAGAAAAATCGATGGCCGCAGAAGCCAGCGTAGGCAGCCAAATCAACAATAAAGAAACAGATCGCATGACAAAAGCACCCACATGTACGCCGTGAGAAGCACCGCTCCGTGCATCTGGTTTACATTTTCTCATCAGGCGAAGGCTAGAGCACCCGCGTATGCCACCCACCATGCCTTTTGTTTTTCAAAAAAGCACCCCTCTTGCCGTCTCGGCAGAGACGGCCTTCACCTTTCACACCAACCCTGCCAACATCGTCTTGGTGATGCCGCCCACCCTGAAGCTCACTCGATTGGAAGCCGAACCAAGCGCACGCGAAGGCGGGCTAATCTACCTGGAGGGGATCGATTTCGGCCTGATCCCGATGCGCTGGCGTTGCCGCTGGAAAACGGTGCAGCCGCCCACCCTGCTCGTGGATGAAATGCTCGAAGGCCCCTTCGCGCAATTTGTGCACGAACACCGCTTTGATCCGCAGCCCGACGGCACCTGCCTCATGCATGACCGTGTGACCTACCTTTTCCTGCCCACGTGGTGGGGGCGGCTGCTCTCACAAACCGGCGTCCGCCTCACGCTCCATGTCCTCTTCACCTACCGACACTGGCGCACCCGGCAGTGGGCCAAAAGCGCCGCGCTGAGCGCAGACAACCAGCATCAAGCCACCCCCTGATACAGATACTTTTGGAAGCCCGCGAAGGCAGCACTAATTTCCTCAGGTGGGCCATATTTTCCGCAGATGCTTTTAACCGCTGATCGCTGCTGCGATGCCGTCCCAGAGCAGGAGGCGGGATTGCAGTGCCTCGACGGCGGCTTGCGTGGCCTCCTGTTCGTGAGCGGGGTCTCCTGCGCATAGCAGGCTCACCATCTGGCGCCCCATTTCACCGTGCTCATCACCATCAAGCGCGATATGACGATCCAGGTAGTAGCGCAGTGTGGCTAATTTGCCAGGAAACTGGCGCTCCAAACCATGTACCAACTGGGTGAACATCTCTGGGATCAAATCCTCTCGCCCGTAGGTGAAGGCAGCAGCGATCTCATGCACACGACCGCGCTCGATGACCGCCATGGTATGCCGCACAAAGGTAGCCACCGGGGTCGGCACATTGGCCTGCTCCAAGGCTGCATCCACGGCGTACCCTTGCTCTAAGTGCTGAATGAAATGATCGATCTGTGCCGTGTCCGCGCCGGCCTCTCGCATCGCTTGCAAATAAAGTTCGAAGTGGCTGGCGGCTCCACCTTCCGGCAGAAGGTCACTCTCCTCACCAAGGACGATCTCATTCACCAAACGCCGCACCTGCGGATGCCCCTGCGGCAGCCAAGGCACACGCGGACAGGTGAGACGCACCTGCAAGGCCTTCAGCAGAGACATGAAGTCCCACACTGCGAACACATGATACTGCATGAAGAGCGCCAAATCGTCCAAAGTACGAAGGCGACCATAGAGCCAATGTCCCAACAAGGCCTGACGCTCCACGGTGATGGCTTGGGCGAGGCAGGCCGGAAAAGCAGATGGCGGGGACGGGGGCGCGGTTTCTGTCATGGACGAGTGTTACGTGCTTGGGTGTGCGCTAGATGAGCACTTTCAAAGCCCAGCCTTGGTTAACGAGAGGGCCTGTGCGCTAAATCGCGCTCAGGCGCACACTGCGCTTTTTGTCCAGCTTCAGCACAGCACCGGGTTCCCAGGCGGGTTCGGCCTTGGGGTCGCTGAGTTTTTCGCCATTGAGCTGGATGCTGCCGCCCTGGATGAGGCGGCGGGCGTCACCGCCAGAGATGGTCTGCTCAAAAACCGTCAGGTAGGCGTGCTGGACGACGCCGAGGACATCGCGGCGCTCGCCGAGGCTGTAGCTGGGCAGCTCCGCGCTAGCGAGGTCGCGCTTGCTGAAGCGGGTGTCCCAATCCTCGCGGCATTCGCGGGCGGCCTCCTGGCTGTGGTAGGTGGCCACACACTTGGCGGCGAGTTGCTTTTTCGCCTCCATGGGATGCATGGCGGCATCCAAAACCTCGCCGAGGACGAGTAAGTAATACTTTGCCATGAGCTCATCGGGGATGCTCATGAGCTTGCCGAACATGTCCTTCGGAGCATCGGTGAGGCCGACGTAGTTGCCGAGGCTCTTCGACATCTTTTTCACGCCGTCCAGCCCCTCCAGCAGGGGCAGGGTCATGCACACCTGCGGCTCCATGCCTTCCTCCTTCTGAAGGTCGCGGCCAACGAGGATATTGAAAAGCTGGTCGCTGCCGCCGATCTCGACATCGGAGCGGACGACGACGCTGTCCCAGCCCTGCATGATGGGATACTGGATCTCATGCAGGCGGACTTCCGTGCCATTGGCGACGCGGTTTTTGAAGTCCTCACGCTGAAGCATCTGCTGGAGAGTCACGCGTGCATTGAGTTTGATAACCTCCATGAAAGGCATCTCCTTGAACCAGGAGCCGTTGAAGACGACCTCCGTCTTTTCACGATCGAGCACCAGGAAGGCCTGCTCAGTGTAGGTCTTCGCGTTCGCCAGCACTTCCTCATAAGTCAAAGGTGGGCGCGTGGTACTGCGGCCAGAAGGGTCGCCAATCATGGCGGTGAAATCGCCAATGATGAGCACGATCTGATGCCCCAGTTCCTGAAATTGGCGTAGTTTCCGTAAACCCACCGCGTGGCCGAGATGAATATCGGGCGAGGTCGGGTCGACGCCCAGCTTGATGCGCAGCGGCTTCCCGCGCGCTAGCTTTTCAGCCAACTCCTTCTCGCTGTGAAGGGTAACGATGCCGCGCTTGAGGATTTCGAGTTGTTCGGGGACGGAAAGCATGGGGAAAAATCGGGAAAGATGATCAATGACGAAACTCGGGGCAAAAACAACCTCCCTTGCCTGGATTGTTCATGGGCCCCCACTTGTATCGTTTGCAAGCCGACGCGGTTTGGGTTCGTCATGCTATCGCCTCATGATTCGCTTTTCGCTCCTGACCTTCTGTTTGGCTACCTGTACTCTGACCGGGCAGGAGCCGCAGACCTTTGACCGGCTGACGATCCATGCCACCCCTAGCGCACTGACGGCGGGGGCCGTGACCGCAGACTGGCCACGTGTGCTCGGACCGAACGATGACCTTTCCACTCCAGAGCGGCCTCTGCGCAAAGATTGGCCCAAGGGCGGACCGACGCTGCTCTGGGAGGTGGCCATGGGCGAGGGCTACACCTCGCCAGCCGTGAGCGGAGACTTTTGTGTCATCTTCCACGCGATGGAGGGCAAAGAGACCGTGGAGTGCCTGAATCGCGAGACGGGAAAGCGCTATTGGGCACGAGGTTACCCGATCGAGTATCAAGATCGCTACGGTTTTGGCAACGGGCCACGCGGCAGCCCCGTCATCGCCGAAGGGGTGGTGGTGACGCTGGGCGTGACCTCGATGCTGTGCGCGCATGACCTGCGCACCGGAGCAGAGCTGTGGCGCAAGGACCTACGCGCTGAGTACCACGTCCCGCAGGATTTCTTCGGCGCAGGCTCCTCCCCGCTCATCCATCAGGGCCGCGTGATCGTCAATGTCGGTGGCAAGGCGGAGGCATTCGATGGCTTTGAAGACCGTCGGGAACGGGCGCGGAAGCTAGCGACGAAAGGTGTGAGTGTAGCCGCCTTTGACCTACGCACGGGGTCAGTCGTCTGGAAAATCCAGGACGAATGGGGAGCCAGCTATGCCTCCCCCGTGCTGGCGCGCCTGCATGGCCAGGAGAAGGTGCTGATCTACGCTGGAGGTGAGAGCGATCCAGCCATCGGCGGACTGCTGTGCGTGGACCCGGCCAGCGGCACGCTGCACGATCGCTTTCCCTGGCGGGATGAGGAATACATTCAGGCCACAGGCAGCAGCCCCATGATCGTGGGCGAGAAAAACCGCGCCTTCATCACCACCTGCTACCCGAAGAACAGGCCACTGGGTGGCGTGATGGTGGAATACGATGCGAGCTTCAAGGCCAAAGAAATCTGGCGTTCCACCAAAGTCGGCGTGCACTGGATGACCCCGCTTTATGAAAAAGGCCAACTCTACGCCATCGACGGAGAACGGGAAAACAACGCCCGCCTCGTCGCGGTGAATGCAGAAAACGGCGAAGAGGTATGGGCCAAAAAACTCGAATGGCAGGACGCAACGCTGGCGAGCCTCATGGGGCGTAACCAACCCGTGGGCCTTGGCCTCCTGCGGGCAAGCCTCATCCGGGCGGATGGCCATTACCTCTGTCTCGGAGAAACGGGCAGCCTGCACTGGCTGCGGCTCACTCAGGATGGTTGCGAGGAACTGCGACGCTGTCAGCTCTTCTATGCCCTACAGACCTGGAGTGCACCGGTGCTGAGTCATGGCCTGCTGTACATCCGACAGCAGGAGGAGTCCATGGATCGCAAAAAAGGCCGCCGATTGCTCTGCTACGATTTGCGTGGCTCTCGCTAAAACTTCCAGAGACCAGGAATTGCTGGAAAATTTTAAAAATGCTTTCCCAGCTGGCATGATGTGTGCTTTGTCACATCCCCGCGCCGCT
>JBIKYV010000113.1:0-12407 GCA_044355075.1 Prosthecobacter sp. | reverse complement strand
AGCATCGTGCCATGGCTGGCGATCAAAGTTTTGTAACAGGATCTGTTCCGAATTCGGGTCCGCCGCCGTCTGGCCATCAGGCACCGTGAAGCGCGAGAGCCGAATGTAGCCATAGTCAGCGTCCACAGTGCCGGCGGGGCTAGGCCGCCATTTATAAGTGACGTAGATATAGCCCCGGTTCGGCGAACTCAACTGGCCAAATTCGGGATGGAAGACCAGGCCGGTCATTCCGGAGTCCGAGTAGTTGTAAACCTGGCTGCTAATGTCGAGAATGGTCTGCAGGCCGGCATTCGTGACATTAGCATTGTTCTCGAAGCGGTAGATACGTCCCGATTTTGTCACGACCGCCAGGTAGTTCGACCTCGGATACGGAGTCAGGAACATTAGGTCGTTGAGACTGAGATTGGGGAAAGCCACAGTCGTTGTGAGAGTCGCGACTGAATTCGGTGAAAGGGTCGGGAATTTGCCGTTGAGATACGCCGCGAAAGGTGGCGCACTATCCAACCCGTACGACTGGTCGGAGGCACGGGCGCTTTCGAGGCAGAGGCTGCAGAAGGTTGAGATACAGATAAAGAATCTCATGGGCGAACAGGATCTGTTGTAAAAGGTTTTCAAGATTCCGGAATCATCATAGTCCGCAAAGATCTCTTTGGCACAATGACAGTACTCCTGACAAAGATTTTATCCAAAGACGCATTTAGCGTTCCGCTTGCAATTCTAAGCTCTTGGTGCCGGGCTTGATTGCTAGAGTCCATCCACCTGACCCGGACTTTTGTTCATGAGTCGTGGCCGTGCCATCTGGGGTGTCCAATCCTGGGACATCGGCAGCGCTGTAGATTAAGCTGAGCTTGGTTTTGCCGATCACAGGACCTGTTTTTTCATCCTGCTTGAAGCTTACTTTCATGATGCTGGCACAGGGCACTGGGGCGCTGGGATCTTCAGAGGTAAAGACAAGACTACCTCAGCTGATGGATTGGCCATTAATGCTGACTTTGCCAGGAATGGCCATGCACGAGCTAGGCTTTAAAAAGCCCTGATTGCGGAGCCAATCACGCAGATGACCACTCCATGCAGCAGCTAGCCTCACCGCCGTCATCGCGGGGCTTTTTGCCAACTTTAGCGATTGGAAATGGTGTGTTCTAGCAGGCTGCATCGGTCTTGTGGTAGCGGCTGAACTGCCCAATACCGCTATCGAAATGCTCTGCGATCGAGTCATTCCCGAGCTGGATGAAGACGTGCGGCGCATCAAAAACGTGGCCGCCGCCGCCGTGCTCGTCTGCGCAGGAGCCAGCCTCATCATCAGCTTGCTTCTTTTCTGCTGAGATGGAAGCGAAGTCTGACGCATTGCTTGACCAGTCACGCCCTTCGCACGACCGCAAGCGTAGCTTCCTGCCCACCCGACTCTTCCCAACCTCATGCCTACTGAATCAGACATCCGTGCCGCCCTCGCCACCGTGCGTTATCCCGGCTTTAGCCGTGACATCCTGTCTTTTGGACTGGTGAAAAGCATCCAAGTCCAACAGGGCCAGGTAACAGTCGAGATCTCCTTAGCGACACGTGACCCAAACATCCCCAGGCTCATCCATGAACAGGCCATGGAAGCCATCCGCCAAGTCCCCGGCGTGACCGAACCCCGGCTGAACTTTGACATCAAAGAACCGCCAACGCCCAATCAAAGCAGCGCCGATAAACTGCCCAAGTCCAGCATCCCTGGCGTGAAAAAAATCATCGCCATCGCCTCTGGCAAAGGCGGTGTCGGCAAAAGCACGGTCGCCAGCAATCTAGCCGTCGCCCTCGCGAAATCGGGCGCCCGTGTCGGGCTTTGTGACTGCGATCTTTACGGACCAAGCATCGCCCACATGTTCGGCAGCAACGAACGCCCCTACCAAAACGATGAACAACAAATCGTCCCCATTGAGCGCCATGGCCTTCAGCTCATCAGCATGGGCTTTCTCCTCGAAGATGACAGTCCCGTGATCGTGCGCGGCCCAGTCGCCACCCGCTACACACAGCAGTTTCTGCGGCAGTGCGCGTGGGATGACTTGGATTACCTGATCCTCGATCTGCCACCCGGCACGGGAGACATCCAGCTCACCATCGTGCAAACCGTAGCTCTGGATGGCGCCGTGATCGTCACCACGCCCCAAGAAGTCGCACTCATTGATGCACGCAAGGCCTGCTCCATGTTCCAAAAGGTCAATGTGCCCATCCTAGGCATCATCGAAAACATGAGCTACTTCCTATGCCCGAGTGATGGACAAAAGTATCATCTCTTTGGCCAAGGCGGCGGTGAACGTGAAGCAACCCGTCTCGGCGTGCCCCTGCTAGGACAAGTACCGATTGAAATGACAGTGCGTGAGGCAGGCGATGAAGGACACCCCATCGCCCTTGAAGACTCTGCACGATCCAAGGCTTCAAAAGTGTTTGAAGACATCGCCATCCAACTGAAAACACAACTTTCTTGATCATCACCCGAGCACCTTGGCAACCTTTCTGCTTCCCCTCAGGAGTGAGGGGAAAAAACGGTTGAAGCCCCCCTGCTGGGAACTATTCTTCCCCTCCAAATCCCTCCAAACTCCATCCCTGACATGGCTGACGCAGCAAACAAATACTCCCAAAACATCTCTGGCTCCTTTTACGTGGACGATCAATGCATCGACTGCGATCTTTGCCGTGAGACCGCACCTGCCAATTTCAAGCGTGATGACGACGGTGGCCACTCCTACGTCTTTAAGCAGCCCGAAAGCGACGAAGAGCTGAAGCTCTGCGAAGAAGCCCTCAGCGGTTGCCCCGTCGAAGCCATCGGCAGCGACGGCGAATAACCCGCTCGAATCCCCCTTTTCCCCAGGCGCATTCCAAGACCGGAATGCGCCTTTTTTGTCCACCAAGGTTCACCGCCGAAAACAAAGGTAAAACCACCATCATGGCTCACCCCAAGCACAGCTTGCCATCGAAAAGCTGAGAGATTGAATCGGCGACAGGCGCATGGATGTCGATAGAGCTTCGCCACAAGGCAGCCCTGGATGCTTCGGTTATAGCCGAAGGAACCGAACGATGTGACATTGAGATTCAAGACCTCAGATTCGCAATCTCACAGGCTCCTAAAAACCGCACTTGAGCTTTCCACTGATTAACCTCAGTGCGAAAAGTTCATTTCTTCATATTGACAATCCAATCTTAGGCCCAATAAAAAAGCCTAAGCAACATTCATAATTTCATGGATTCATAGAATTTATGATTCAAGCTCCTCCAATCACCAAGCTTAACGAAACAGCGGCATGGCAGCATTTTAGTATTCAAAAATCAACATGGCACGCAAAGCATCCAGCAAACCCGCCGACGCCACTGCCAACCTTGGCTTCGAAACCAAGCTCCGGCTCGCTGCCAATAAGCTGCGCAACAACATGGACGCGGCGGAACCGGAGCGAAGCGGAGATAGCCAGCCGCAGGCTGCCCGCAGGGCGAGCAGGAGCCTGCGAGTCAAATACATCTCCGACAGCTTCGAGGAGCATCATGCCGCTCGAAGGGTGAAGGTAGAGGGAAGAAGGAAGAAGGCTTACAGGCTTCATGAAGGAAGAAAACGCCCGCGAGGACCGCAGCAAACCATTTGCGCTGCGAATCATCCGCCTGTTCGAAAGTCTGCCGAAATCGACGGAGGCTTAAGTCCTCGGAAAACAACTCCTGCGCACGAGAACGTCTGTCTGCGCGAATTATCGGGAAGCCCATCGCGGGAGGAGCAAAGCCGAGTTCATCGCCAAATGCGGCGACTCGCTGCGAGAAGTGGAAGAGCCAAACTCCCCACCCTTGCCAATAGCAGAATGTCCTCCAACCAGTCCGGCGACTACCCTGCGCGAAGCGCAATGAAAACGCTGAAGGCCAAACCACAGAGCCCCGCGCGTCAGACTTTCGCTCAATCACAGCTCTACCAACAATCCCATCGCACTGTATGTCTATTGAATTAACTACACTTCCAGAACGAAACGCCCAGAGGGCGGAAACTTTGTCAGCGTTTGGCGGTCTTAACCTACTGCACATAAAGAGATCCGTTGCATCATTGCTAGGTCTAATTGGGCGAGAAGCAATTTTCGACCAATACACGAAGCACGACATCACTCACATTGATGAAATGCTTAAAAATCTCGAATGGATTATCCCTGATTCAACGAAAAAGATCATGAGCGACGCGGATTGGCTGATGATCGTTCTCGCGGTTTATTTTCACGACATGGGAATGCTTGTCACAAAAGCCGAGTATGAAGCGCGCGGGAAAAGCGAATCAGGGTTTCCGGCCTTCTGCGAACAAGTGCTTTTTGCGGGGCCAAACGGTCCCGACTATAAGGCGAAAACCGATCAGCTTCCGAGCGACGAGAAGGACCGTTTCCTTTATCAAGAATTTGTTCGTCACAAGCATGCCGAGCGGATAAGGGTGTGGATTATGGGGCAAACCCAGGAACAGCTTGGACTGGCAGAGGAGGCAGTCGCAGAAGTCAGCAAGCTCCTTGAGCCACTCGGCAAACAGTTCCGTCGCGATCTTGGTATTGTTTGTGAAAGCCACCATCTAAATGATCTTGGTGACACCCAAAAATACAAGGTTTCACAACCTTATGGTAACAGCGACGCTGTAACCGTTAATCTTCAATATTGTGCTGTGCTTCTGAGAACTGCTGATTTGCTTCACATTACTTCTGATCGCACCCCTTCCATTGAGTTTCGCACTATTAATCCCAGCGATCCGATAAGTCAGCAAGAGTGGGCGAAGCAAATGGCGGTCACGAGGGTGCGGTCGAAATGCGGGATCAATGAGGACGGGGAAGCAGATGAAAGTGCGCTTCGCGATACCGTGGAAGTCCACGCATACTTTACAAAGGAAGATGGTTTCTTTGGTCTGACATCCTATCTTGGATATGCCAATGAACAGCTCAAGAAGAGTAATGAATGGATAACAAATACTTGGAAACTTCGACTCGCGAAGCACGAGTTTCCTTGGAGGAAGATCGATGACTCAAATATCGAGACCGAAGGATTTATCAGAGATGCGTTCGAGTTCACAATCGACCAAGCCAAAATCCTCGACTTATTGACTGGGCACACCCTTTACAATGATACGAATGTGGTTCTTCGAGAGCTGGTTCAAAATGCAATCGATGCCATTCGTCTAAAACACTTTCCAAATTCCCCTTCCAAACTTGGCAAGGTGACAATCACTTGGAATAGCGTCACGCGAATGTTGTCTGTTCAAGATAACGGAACCGGAATGACCCAGGACATCATCAATAATTTTCTTTTGAAGGTGGGATCATCTCGTTACCAAGACCCAGAATTCATAAAGAAAAATCCAGGCTTCAGTTCGATAAGTCGATTCGGCATCGGTGTCTTGTCAACATTCATGATTTCGGATAGCGTGGAGATTATCTCCTGTCATCCGGAGGAAGACCAAGCGCGCCGTTTGACGCTCAGGTCGGTTCACGGTAAGTATCTAATTAGGTTGCTTGATAAAGGTAGTGGCGATCCAAAAACGATTGGTGAACATGGAACCATTTTCCGGTTGCGGGTCCGTCCAAGCGTAGAGATGCTAGATGTCGTTAAGACTGCCGAGCAATGGATCGTCGTTCCCGACTGCAAGGTGACCGTGCAGGTAGACGACAAGGACATCCAAACTATTGGGTTTCCCTCTCCGGCTGAGGCGATTCGCGGTTTCCTCAATTCGAGCGACTTGGACTATCACGAAGATTCCGACGAAGATTCCGACACCAGTAGAAGGAGAATTCGAATTGTGGAGCGACAGCACAACGGCGTGACGCTTGCATATGCATTAGTATGGGACCGATGGTTTAAAGAGTGGTCATTTCTTACGCTCGAATCTTTCTGGAGAACTGACCTCCGCCGCGCTGCCACTGAGAAGGAACGACCCTTGCTAGGGACATGCGTCGAGGGAATTCGTATTGTAACCGATACCCCGGGTTTCGAAGGTTATCCGATTGTTGCTGTCGTCAATGTACGCGGCCAAGCAGCACCTAAGACGAACGTCGCAAGATCCGGATTGGAAGTGACACCTGAGCGGGATGCTATGCTGGCCGTGATTTACAAGCTATACGCCGATCACATCACGACGGAATTGGCGGAGTTGACTTCAAAGCGCTCGTTCTCTCCAACGTGGGCCACGGGAGAAACGGCATATCTCTTGGCTCCGCTGCTCCGCGGCCCGAGTCGGGAAGCCATTCCTCTAAGCCCCAAATTGCTCCATGAAGCACTCCGAGCAATTCCTTGTGTGATGGTTGAGGACAATGGAAAGCGTGTAGCGAGGTCGCCGAACGAGCTTTTGGCTGCAAAGGAGTTGTGGACCATTGATTGCGGACTGCTTTCTTCAGCTGAATCCTTGATTCGTGAGGTAGCAAGCGCAGCTTCATTGTCAGAATTGGTCAAGGCCCTGAACGTTTCGGACTTTAAGTTCCCTGAAGCACCCGTGGTTTGCGGAGCCAGTCATCGCACTGAGTTGGTTAGTGCAGTTTTTGCACGAAAGGAAGTCGACCAAATCAAAATCAATCCGAAGCTACGCAGGGTGGACCTTCATTGGGTGGATAAGACGAACCCGCCGAGATGGATCGAACTTCCTGCAGAAAACCGTAGGTTCGCTGTGGCGTTCCTTGAAGAAGGTCGCCGTAATAGAGGAATGCGCGGCAGTGAGCTTCCTCTGGTTCCGGGAGACGGGATTGTTGCGAGCGTGCCTTCCGGTGAAATTGCGGTTCGCGCGTTTGGGTCGCTTTATCTAACTCCAGGGACTGAGATCGCTGCTTTTGCTCGGCGCTGCATTGAAGATGTGGCCGCCAAGCCATCAAATGAGGCGCTCATGGTCGCGATTTCCGTTCTCGGCCTTATAGGGCAATACTTGGCAAGCGGGCGTGCGCCAGGTGATACCGAAAGTGTGAAGAAGTCGATCCGCAATTATGACAGAGTGGCTGACCATTTACAGCTTTCGGCGAGAATCGAGGATGCATTCGATTTCACCACATTTGCAACACTGATGATCGGAACAAATTGGAAGTCGTTCGACACTTCTGCATGGAGACGAGGCGGCATGGAATTTGATTTCTAATCGGGGATTAAGTGACGCTACTAGCGACACGCTTTGCGAGCTGCTGGCCGTGGCGAGCGGCGGCGTGGTATTTACCACCATCCACAAGTTCCTCCCCGACATGGGCGAGAAGATGCCGAAACTGTCGCCGCGCCTAAACATCATCGTCATCGCCGATGAAGCGCACCGTTCGCAATACGACCTCATCGACGGCCTTGCCTGGCACATGGGCGATGCATTGCCGAATGCGTCGTTCATCAAGTTGACTCCCTCGCGGCCCCGCTCGGTCGAGCTTCGCCCAGCACTGCGTGCTACCTATCTCGGTCGGCCCGCTTGCCTCCCTCGGTTGCGTGGACCTTTACGAGGCGATCATCAAACGGCGCTCCGTCTGGACGAGCGCGAAGAATGATGAGGACGAAGACGTAAACCCACCCCATGCAAGCGTTGTACCAGGCTGAACTACGGCCGCTTCCGCTGATAGGCACGGCGTTTGCGAAAGATGATGTCGCCCTTCCGAAAGCGCAGCTTGCCCCCGATGACATCACTGCCCTTCCCCCAGCGCCGGATGTGCAGGCCCTGCGAGTCCAGATGCTCCAGCCCCACATCAATCTCCTCCTGCGCATCCCTCGGCGCAGCTCGCTCCCCGATGCTCTTCGCAAACTCCCCAAACGCCATGCGCTTCCACCTCGTGCGACCGAAGAGCGGGAGCGAGGCCCAGGCGGGATTGGGCTTCATGGCTGCAAGTGATGGGAGAGTGGCGGTCATGCGGTGGCGGTCTTGAGCAGTTGTGCGGCGGCGTCCACCATGTCCTGCCGTAGTGTGGTGCGGAGGAAGCGAGTGTCTTCGGATTCGCCGGGCTGGGCTTGCCCGAGCACGAAATGGCTAGCCTTCACTGGACCGGGTGAGGTTTCCGTTGGGAAGTGCTCCTGCAAAGTGCGCAGGGCGTCGGTGCAGGCGGGATTGCCCACCCGGACTTCTTCGGCAAAGGCGGCAAAGGCAGCGGCGCTCCCGCCGTCGTAGTGGCGCAGAGTGTAGAGGATGTCGAAGGCGTCTTTTGGCTGCTGACGGTCGCAGAAGGCCCGGAGTTTGAGCGCGAGAAAGGGACCAACTTCGCAGACGCGGGCGATCAGCTTTTGATCGGCCCCGTGGAGATCCACTCCCGTTACTTCGATGGATCGAGCAGTGGCCAGTGCGCGGTCCACGCCGGGCATGATGCTGGCGGTGATGGCCTCGACCTGTGCCGAGCCACTGGTGCGCGGCGGGTGCTCGACGAGGAAGTCCACATAGATGGGAAAATCGCCGATGGTCTTTTCCAGCCGGGCCGGGTGCTTTTTATTTCTCTTGAAGCCCTGACCCGCGAGTTCCCAAAACAGGTTTCCGTATTGCCCGGAATCAGCGGCAAGAGCGATTCCGAAATCGACATCGAGCGTGGCCGGACGCGGCAGACTGCGGTGCTGGGTGAGGTCGCCACAAAGATATTTGGGAACAAGGCCACCCACGAGCACAAGATCACCATGCCATGAGCCGAGCGTGGACCACAGGGTGAGAAAAGCGCTCTCTGCGAGGGCGGTGTAACGCGGATCGTATTCGCTGTAGGTCTCGTATTTCATAACCGGCAAAAGCCCTCCCATTCCCGCAGTGCCGCAGCAGCATCCGGCCCGCGGAGTCCGGTGCGTTTGAAGTCGAGGTAGATTTGAGCATCGGTGACGAGCGTCAGACCGCTGCGCGTCTGCGTCTCGGTCAGGATGCCCTCGTCATCCGGGACATACAGCCAGAGTTTCCCCCCTTCGGTGACCGGGCGGAGTCCAAGTTGCTCCTGGGTGGCCGCGTCAGGAAGGCGTTCGACATAAGCTGAACAGACTACGGGCTCCGTGTAGGGATGCCGGGTCCATGCGGCTGTCCACTGCGTGAAGGCCAGCGGGACACTTTCCGTCTTGGCCCATTGCTGGAGGCGGTGCGCCAGTTCCTGTGGCGGTCCAAAGAAGCCAGCGTAAGCCGTCGTGCGCGTGCGTTTAGGGAAATGGTCCGACTCCACCCACTCATTGAGCAACCCGTGCCAGTCGCGCAGCCGGAACTCACGAGCACTGATCTTTTCCACGAATCCCTGACTGATGAGGTGCTGCACGATACGTGAGACAAGGCCGGAGCTGGCCCTGATGCGGGGAACAATTTCCGCCTGCGTCCAAGTGCGGTCCCGATCCGTGAGCAGGCACCGGACAATGCGGGCGCTCTTACCAGTGAAGATGTTTCGCGGCTCCAGTTCGTAGCTGAACGAGCGGCCCGGCAGGGGGCGGCGATCCACGAGCAAGCCCGACGCTCGCAGATAAACACGTCCATTGAGGTCGATGGCGGAAATGCCGTGTTCCTTGCAAGCAGCCACAACCCGCTGGGACAATTCAGGAGTGACAATCAATGGGGGGGGAGTTGTGGGGGACGTGCTGAGGTGTTCCACCCACGGGAGGCTGGGCTTGAGTTCATAGAAGGGACGGAAGGCCAGCCGCTGGCTATCGAGTTCCACTTCGACAAGGTCGACTCGCTGCCGGACGTCGCCCGTTGGCAGGTGCCAGCGCAAATCCGGGTCCTCGGGCAGAAACTCCCGGAAATGGAGTGCCAGATCGCTTTCGTAGCGGATGATTGCGCCTTTACTGGAATCAAATGTTTTCACCATCGGGTAAAAATAGGATTTTTCAGTGAAAAATCCAACAAATTTCTACTGAAAATAGCTATTTTTACTGGCTGGTAAAAACGCAGGATTCTAACTGAGAGACGGAGAGAGCCAGCATTAGATGATTTATCTAATCTAACAATAGCCATGATCAACTTAGCCGAGCAAATTCCAGTCAAATCATCAACAGACAGAGCCTCGAATCCTAATCTTGAATGAGGACATTGGACCTATACCGACAAACTCCAAACTCACTGAAATCAGCCTCAAGGTCGATCCGACCTACGACATGAAGCAAGCCATCGCCATCATGCTGGAGAAGCACAGCATCGCCTGCGACATGATGGACGGCAGCGATTGGAAGAAAGCCGTGGGCGACGGCAACAAGACGCTCTTTGCCCTTCCTGCCCTGCAAGAGCACGTCCTGGAACGGGAAGACGGCAAGACCCGATGGAACTAGGTCATCACCGAGCTATCCCGTGCGTTGATGAACGCTCCCACGTTCACCCTTCGGCAGTCTGTCTCGCCTTCGGGTCGGTGGCTCGGCTCCAAGCCATCTAAGCCGCGCTGAACAAGCAGAGCCAGCGGCAACCGCAAGACACGCCGAGCAGATCGACTCCGGCGCAGGGTGGCATGCTACTTTAAACCCTCGTTTTGAGTGGTTTATGATGGTCGGGCCGGCGAGATTCGAACTCACGACCTCTTGCACCCCATGCAAGCGTTCTACCAGGCTGAACTACGGCCCGACCTTTTGGCGGGGCAGAAACTGCCCGGCTGGGGACGCCGATGATGGCGGGAAGAGAATCTTTTGCAACCGAGGAATGTGACCAAAGAACAAAAACTTTAAGGGGCCTGAGATAGCCGTTTTCCCCGAAGAACTCCATGCAAAATGAAAGCAATGCCGGTGATCACCATGAAGAGTGAGAAAAACTGTCCGCGGGTCATGCCCCAAATGGAATCCGACCCGGAATCAGGCTGACGCACGCACTCGAGAGCGATCCTCACGACGGCATAAAACAGGAAAAAGAAGCCCGTCAGAATGCCATGCGGCAGACGCGGCCAACGAACCCTGATCCAGAGCAAGACAGCGCTCAGAAGGAGGCCTTCCCCCATTGCCTCATAAAGCTGGGAAGGATGACGCGGATGCAGGATGGCGGCTAGCTCTGCCCGACCACCGCCATTTTGCTCGAACCAAGCGATGATCTCAGGGCTATGCTGAAGTCCTGCCGGAAGAGAGACCCACTTGCCTCCCTGCTGGATGAAATCTTCATGGAGCAGTTCGGTTGGAAATTGCACGGCCCAAGGTCGTGTCGTCACTCGACCAAATAACTCACCGTTGATGAAATTAGCGATGCGCCCACAGAATACACCCAGGGGAGCACCACAAACAAGAGTGTCACCGATGCCCGTCCAGGAAATGCGATGCCGTCGTGCATACCAAAGGCAAAAAAGAGCCACTCCCGCAATGCCGCCATGGCTGGCCATGCCGCCCTGATGAATCATCAAAAGACGCCAGGGCGCCTGCACGAAGCTTTCCCAATCGTAGAGCAGCATGTAGCCCACTCGCCCCCCGAGCACGACGCCAAACACTGCCACTAGCGTGATGAAGTCAGCCACCTTCGCCTCAGGAATCTCCGAAAGCCCTCGCCGCGCCAATCGAACCATGACTAGATAAGTCAGATAGAAGCCAAGAACATAGGCCAAGCCATACCAATGAATGGCGAAGCTCTCCCCCAAACGCAGCAACTGCGGGCTGATGTCATGAATGTAATAGGCAAAAATGGATAACGGCATCAAGCAGAGCGATGCCTCTGTGCAGCCTAGCCAGCAAGTGAAAGCAACGCCTGTCTCCACATCGTCGGCAGAAGCCTCCCGTTTTCCCGCTCTGCTAGGCAATACTGCACTCACACCGAGATTTACGGTCACTATGCTCATGAGCAAGGGGAGCATGGAGATCATGGTTTCATCGCCTAAGTGAGCTGGATCAACCTTTGTGCTACAGCCCCTGATGATCTCATACTCGTGCAGAGACTTTGCTGACATGTGCCGCAATTGGGGCAGTGTTCAGGCGTAGAACAGCAACCGCTTATGTTTCAACTGAACGAATGCCTTCTCGCAGGTCAGGCGATTCCTGCCTGCCCTCTGGCTTTGACTGCTTGTCGAAAGCTCGATGAACAGCATCAGCGCGCCCTGCTGCGCTACTACGCTGCCGCCGGTGCTGGTGGAGTCGCTGTAGGTGTTCACACGACTCAATTTGCCATTCGAGATCCCCAGCATGGCTTGTTTAAACCCATCACAGAAATCGCCATCGAAGAGCTGAGAAGAGCAGACGCGAAGCATGGGCGAAGGCACCTACGGATCGGCGGCATCTGTGGCGAAACCGCTCAGGCTTTAGAGGAAGCCGCCTGGCTAGCCAGCCTGGGCTACGATGCAGGTTTGCTCAGCCTGGGTGCGCTCCGGCAGGCACCAGAAGCCGCACTCATTCGCCATGTTCAGGCGGTTGCAGAGATCATGCCTGTGATCGGCTTTTATCTCCAGCCTGCCGTCGGGGGGCGTGTTTTGCCATTGAGTTTTTGGAGACAATTGGCCCAAATCCCATCCGTGGTGGCGGTCAAAATAGCGCCTTTCAATCGCTATCAGACCTTGGATGTTATCCGTGCCTTTGCAGAG